>NZ_JBFAIM010000008.1:0-288377 GCF_040654715.1 Nonomuraea sp. NPDC050643
GCTCGTCCAGCGGCGGCCGGTGGCTCGCCCGCCGCCAGGCCGCCCGCCACGCGGCCAGCGGGAACGCCTGCGCGGTCGGCCGGTCCATGCGCAGGTCGATGAGCGGGCCCGTGGCCGGCGCGGGCTGGACGGGCTCCCGGTCGGCCGTCGGCCGCTGCCGTACCTCGGCCGACGGGCCGGACACGTACGTGCCCGAGCCATGCCGGCCGGCGACGTACCCCTCGGCCAGCAGGCTCTCGTACGCCGCCAGCGCCACCCCGCGCGAGACCCCCAGCACGCCGGCCAGGGTGCGGGTGGACGGCATCCGGGTGCGGGCGGCGAGCTGACCCCGGACGATGGCCTGGCGGAGCTGGGCGGCGAGCTGGTCGTGCAGCGGCTCGGACAGATTGCGATCAAGATGTATCGGAACGTTGAGCCTTTGCGGATGACGCATGAAATATCCCCCAGTGGAAGCTGGAACCGAACCCCCTCCCTCAGTAGGCGTGACATTCCGTTCCATCCGCGTGCCGCGCCTCACCGGGGCCGGTACGCGCAGCGCACCCCGGTCTGCACCGTGGCCCGCAACTCCTCGCCGATCGCCTGGTCCACCGCCGCGATGCGCGTCAGCGCCCGCCTGATCGCCTTGCCGACCGCGATCCTGGCGCGCTCGTCGTTCCCCGTGAACGGCCGCACCCGCCCGCCGATACCGGTCGCCGCCGACAGCTCGGCCACCAACCACTCGCGCTCCAGCCGCAGCGCCGCCGCCCGCTCGAGGTCGTGCATCGACTCCAGTTCCTCGATCTCCTCCTGCAACTGGGTCAGCCGCTGCCGGTAGGTGTCCCTGGCCAGGTCGTCGAGCAGCGGCTGGGCCGACTCGCCCTCCCGCGCCGCCGTCCCCGCCGCGAGGTCGGCCGCGAGGTCGGCGGCCAGGATCTCCCTGCCGGGGTTGGCGACCAGCGTGGACAGGTGCGCCATGCCGACGCTGTGCTCCACCTGTGCCAGCCGCCCGCCCAGCTCGACCTGCCAGTGCCGCCCGTGCCGCCGGATGCGGCAGACGCCGTGGGCCGTGGCCGTGCGCCCGGCCACGGCGGGCAGCATCATGCCCAGCTCCCTGGCCTCCTGCGCGGCGGTGGCCTGCTCGCGGCGGGCGGTCCTGTCCTGGGTGCCGTCGCGCAGCGCCAGCGCCTGCCCGAGGCGGCAGCGGGAGAGCGTGGCGGCCGGCCAGTGGCCCAGCGCCAGGTTGTCGTGCACGGCGCCGCGCAGGTGCTCGATGGCCAGGTCCAGGTCGCCGATGGTGAGCGCGGCCATGCCCAGCGCGTGGCGCACGGTGCCGAAGCAGGCCACGCCGATGCTGGCGATCACCGGCAGCCGCGCGTGGGGGAGGAGCAGCGCGTACGCGCGGGCGGCCGTGTCGGCGTCCTGCAGCATGTGGGCGGTCTCCACGGCGCAGAACATGGAGAACAGCCACGTGCTCGAGCTGGGCAGGTCGGCCAGGTCACGGCCGCGCAGCCGGGCCAGGTGCCCCGCCGCCCGCCGGTGGTCGCCCGAGATGGCGGTGGCCAGGGCCAGGCCCGCCAGGTAGGAGTGGTCGATGGGGCTGAGCGTGGGGGAGCTGACCAGGTCGGTCAGGGCGGGCAGCAGCTCGGCGGCGCGGCCCTGGTACCAGCGGATGGCGGCGATCTGGCCGCCGTACCAGCCGGTGGCGTCCAGGTCGCCGGCCTTGACGCCGCGTTCGAAGCACGTGCCCGCCAGTTTCTCCGCGTCGTCGAAGCGGCCGGCGCGGATGGTCAGCATGACGTCGATGGCGCTGGCCACGTACCCGATGGCCAGGTGGTGGTGGTCGTCCAGCAGGCCGCGCAGCTCCTCCAGGCAGCGTTCGGCGTGCGGGTCGGCGGCCAGGTAGAGGTCCACCGTGCGCCACAGCAGGCCCATGAGCAGATCGCCCCGGCGCTCGGTGACGGCGGCCTGGCCGATCAGCTCCCCGGACAGCTCCAGCCGGAGCTGCCCGTGCTCGGGGCCCAGCAGGCAGTGGTGCGCCAGGCTCAGCGCCTCCGCCAGCGCCAGCGCGTCACCCGAGCCTCTGGCCTGCGCCAGCAGCCGCAGCATGCCCGCGTGCTCGCCGGCGCGGTAGTCCTGCTCGCCGCGCATCCGCGTACGCAGCCGCAGCGCCAGTGACGAGCAGGGGTCGATCAGCGACAGCGCGTGCCGCTGGCGGGCCCGGACCATCTCCGACTCCGCGCTCGTCCGGTGCTCCTGGACCCAGATCCCGCTGAGCCCCAGGCTGGCCCGTGCCAGGCCGGGCGGATCGCCGCACGACTCCGCCTGCCGGTAGGCCGTGTCGAACCAGCGCCGCGCGGTCTGCAGATCCCCGTTCACGTACAGCGCGCGCTCGCCCAGCACGAGGGCCAGCCTGAGGTCCGAACATGGAGGTGGCAGCACTCCCACCTCTTGTGCAACGCTCACATCCGCTCCCCCCGGCCGGTCAATGTCATGGAGCGTCCGAACGGTCCCCCGAATACCGTTCTAGGTATAGACGTATGGGGCACGGGGTGGGGTTCAACGCCACGTACGCTGAATGCCATGATTCGTCCAGCAACACCCGCTGACGTGCCGGAGATCGTCAGCATGATCCGCGAGCTCGCCACCTACGAGAAGGCCGCCCACGAGGTCCGGGTGACCGAGCGGCAGCTCCACGACACGCTCTTCGGCGACCGTCCCGCGGCCTTCGCCCACATCGCCGAGCAGGACGGCGAGGTGGCCGGCTTCACCCTGTGGTTCCTGACGTTCTCGACGTGGCGCGGCGTGCACGGCGTCTACATGGAGGACCTGTACGTCCGCCCGCGCCACCGTGGCGGCGGCCACGGCCTGGCCCTGATGCGGGAACTGGCCGGGATCTGCGAGCAGCGCGGCTACCAGCGGCTGGAGTGGGCCGTCCTCGACTGGAACGAGCCGTCCATCGGCTTCTACGACAAGCTCGGCGCCGTGCGCCAGGACGAGTGGCTGAGATACCGGCTCACCGACGAGCCGCTCGAGCGACTGGCCGGCCGCCACGACTGACCGTGCACAAAGGTCAGGCAGGTCACGCACAGTGACGTGACCTGCCTGACATATCGGTTAAACGCCGGCGTGCGATCTTGTCCGCATGCCTTCGGCCTCGAACATGCCGGTTTCCTGCTCGTCCAGCTCGCGGTGGGTCTCCTCCATCCGGAGCGCGATTCCGAGCGCGAAGAACGTGGGCGCCCACTCCCCGATGAAAATCCCCCATCGGTCGGCCCGATCGAGGCCCGCCTGCTCGACGCTCCTCGACATGACCCACGTCCCCAAGGACAGAGCGATCGAGGCCACCCCCGCGGTGTACATGTGACTCGACCGGACGCCCATCTGATGCAGCTTCTTGATCATGATTCCCCCCTTGCTGTGAGTGCTGTTACCCCAGCCAGGAGCACGTAACCGATCATTACGGGCGTGTTTCGTCCGTGACACATGTGCGTGGCTTGTTACCGAGGTGAATCACCCGTAACGAACGCACAGCCACGCAGGGTCAAAGTGCGTAACGAGCGCTTCCTACCTTGGAGATCCCGGACGCCGAGTGTAGGAGAGTCGATGGCGCGCTGGATCGCCGAGTGGCACCCCGATGACCCAGCCTTCTGGGAGAGTTCAGGCAAGCGCGTCGCACGGCGCAACCTGATCTTCTCGATCGCGGCCGAACACCTCGGCTTCACCGTGTGGACGCTGTGGAGCATCGTGGCCACCAAGATGGGAGCCTACGAGTTCACCACCGACCAGCTCTTCTGGCTGGTGGCACTGCCGAACCTGATCGGCTCGGTCCTGCGGGTGCCCTACACCTTCGGCCCGGCCAAGTTCGGCGGCCGGAACTTCACCGTGGTCAGCGCGGTGCTGCTGCTCATCCCCGCCGTGCTGCTCGGGGTGGCGGTGAACAACCCGGACACGCCCTACTGGCTCTTCCTGGTGATCGCGGCCCTGGCCGGCTTCGGCGGCGGGAACTTCGCCTCCAGCATGGCCAACATCACCTACTTCTATCCCCGCCACAAGCAGGGGGTCGCGCTCGGGCTGAACGCCGCCGGCGGCAACATCGGCGTCAGCTCGGTCCAGCTCGTCATGCCGCTGGTGATCGGCTCGCTCGGCCTGGCCGCCGCGGGCTGGTTCTGGATCCCGTTCATCGTCGTGGCCGGCGCCTGCGCCTGGTTCTTCATGGACAACCTCACCAGCGCCAAGGCCGACCCGCGCGAGCAGCTCGCCGTGGCGGGCAGGGCCCAGACCTGGATCATGTCGTTCCTGTACATCGGCACCTTCGGCTCGTTCATCGGCTACTCCACGGCCTTCCCGCTGCTGAGCAAGAGCCTGTTCCCCGACGCGCCGTTCGCCGCGGTGGCCTTCGCCGGGCCGCTGATCGGGTCGCTGATCAGGCCCGTGGGCGGCTGGCTGGCCGACAAGCTCGGCGGCGCGCCCGTGACGCTGTGGAACTTCGCCGCCATGGGGGTGGGTGTGATCCTGGTCTGGCTGGCCAGCACCTCGGGCAGCTTCTGGCTGTTCTTCCTGGCCTTCCAGACGCTCTTCCTCACCTCCGGCATCGGCAACGGCTCCACGTACCGGATGATCCCGGCCATCTTCCAGGCCAAGGCCGTGGCCGAGCGCGGCGAGGGCGAGGAGGCCCTGCTGTACGGCAAGCGCCAGGCCTCGGCCGCCATCGGCATCATCTCGGCGGTCGGGGCGCTCGGCGGGTTCCTCATCAACCGGGCGTTCGGCATGGCGTTCGCCGCGGCCGGCACCCCCGCCCCCGCCTTCCTCGCCTTCGCCGTCTTCTACGTGTCCTGCTTCGCCCTGACCTGGTGGTGCTACACGCGCACGGTCGGCGTCAAGGTCGTGGCGAGCCTCGCCCACGTCAGGGTCTGACGTGACGGCGACGAAGACCCACTGCCCGTACTGCGCCCTGCAGTGCGGCATGGAGATCGGTCCCGGGCTGGCCGTCACCCCCAGGACCGACATCCCCGCCAACGCCTCGGGGGCGCTGTGTCAGAAGGGGTGGACGGCGGGCGAGCTGCTCACCAACGGCGAACGCCTGACCACCCCCCTCCTGCACGGCGAGCCCGTGGACTGGGACGTCGCGCTCGACTACGTGGCGGACCGGCTGGCCGCCCTCCGCGCCGAGCACGGCCCCGACGCCGTGGCCGTGTTCGGCGGGGGCGGGCTGACCAACGAGAAGGCGTACTCGCTGGGCAAGTTCGCCAGGGTCGCCCTCGGCACCAGCCAGATCGACTACAACGGCCGCTTCTGCATGTCCTCGGCCGCCGCCGCCTCGCTCAAGGCGTTCGGCCTGGACCGGGGCATGCCGTTCCCGATCACCGACCTGGGCGACGCCGACGTCGTCCTGCTGGCCGGCGGGAACGTCGCCGAGACCATGCCCCCGTTCGTGCGCCACCTGACGGGCCCGCGCGTGATCGTCATCGACCCGCGCCGCACCCCGACGGCCAAGCTGGCCTGGCTGCACCTGCAGCCCACGCCCGGCACCGACCTGGCGCTGGCGCTCGGGATGCTGCACCTGGCCATCGCCGACGAGCTGGTCGACGAGACGTACGTGGCCGCCAGGACCACCGGGTTCGACGAGGTGCGCACCTCGCTGGCCTCCTGGTGGCCCGAGCGGGTCGAGCGGATCACCGGGGTGCCCGTCCACCAGATGCGGCAGGCGGTCAGGGCGCTGGCCGCGGTGGACAAGGCGTACATTCTGACCGGGCGCGGCGCGGAGCAGCACGCCAAGGGCACCGACACCGTGAGCGCGTTCATCAACCTGGCGCTCGCGCTCGGCCTGCCCGGCACCCACGGCTCCGGCTACGGCTGCGTGACCGGGCAGGGCAACGGGCAGGGCGGCAGGGAGCACGGGCAGAAGGCCGACCAGCTCCCCGGCTACCGCAAGATCGACGACCCGGCGGCCAGGGAGCACGTCGCCGGGGTCTGGGGCGTGCCGGCCGACAGCCTGCCGGGGCCGGGGCGGTCGGCGTACGAGCTGCTGGACGCGCTCGGCACCCCGGACGGGCCGCGGGCGATGCTGCTCTTCGGGTCCAACCCGATCATCTCCGCCCCCGCCGCCGAGCACGTGGCCGAGCGCATCGCCGCCCTCGACCTGCTCGTCACCTGCGACTTCGTCATGTCGGAGACGGCGGCGCTGGCCGACGTGGTCCTCCCCGTGACCCAGTGGGCCGAGGAGGGCGGCACCATGACCAACCTCGAAGGCCGGGTCCTGCTGCGCCGCAAGGCCGTCACGCCCCCCGCCGGCGTCAGGAGCGACCTGGACGTCATCGCGGCACTGGCCGAGCGCCTCGGGCACCGCTTCGAGACCGAGCCGGTCAAGGTCTTCGACGAGCTGCGCCGCGCCAGCGCCGGCGGCCCGGCCGACTACTCCGGCATCACCTACGAGCGCATCGCGGACGAGACCGGCGTGTTCTGGCCCTGCCCCTCGCCGGAGCACCCCGGCACGCCGCGCCCGTTCCTCGACGCCTTCGCCACCCCCGACGGGCGGGCCAGGTTCGTGCCCGTCCAGCACCGGCCGCCGGCCGAGGAGACCGACGCGGACTACCCCGTCTACCTGACCACCGGCCGGGTGCTCGCCCACTACCAGAGCGGCGCCCAGACCCGCAGGATCGCCGCGCTCGTGCAGGCGGCCCCCGAACCGTTCGTCGAGCTGCACCCGGACCTGGCCGAGCAGCTCGGCATCGCCGCCGGGGACGTGGTGCGGGTCAGCAGCAGGAGAGGTGAGAGCAAGGCCGTCGCCAGGATCAGCGACGCGATCAGGCGCGACACCGTATTCATGCCCTTCCACTGGGAGGGCGCCAACCGGCTCACCAACCCGGCCCTCGACCCGACGTCGAGGATGCCGGAGTTCAAGGTCTGCGCGGTCAGGGTGGAGAGGGACTCATGAGGCTAGTCGTCGTGGGAAACGGGATGGCCGGGTCGCGGCTGGTGAGCGAGGTGCGCACCCGCGACCCGCACATGAAGATCACTGTTCTCGGCGCGGAGACGTGCCCGCCGTACAACCGGGTGCTGCTGTCGAACGTGCTGGCCGGCAGCTCGCGGCCCGAGCAGGTGCGCCTGCTCGACGCCTCCTGGTACGAGACCCACAACGTGACGGCCGTCTTCGGCAGCGCCGTGGCCCACATCGACAGGGAGACCCGGCACGTCGTGACCGAGGACGGGCGGCGCGAGCCGTACGACCTGCTGGTCCTGGCCACCGGCAGCGACGCGATCGTGCCGCCGCTGCCCGGGGTTGAGCGGGCCATCCCGTTCCGCACGCTCGGCGACTGCGAGCGCATCATGGAGCGCGCCCGGAGCGCCGGCCGGGCCGTGGTCATCGGCGGCGGCCTGCTCGGCATCGAGGCCGCCCGCGGCCTGGCCGGGCGCGGCCTGCCCGTCACGCTGCTGCACCTGGCCGGCCACCTGATGGAGCGCCAGCTCGACGTCGAGGCCGGCGAGGTGCTCGGTGAGACGCTGGCCGGGCTCGGCGTGGACATCCGCACCGGCGCCAGCGCCTGCGGCGTGGAGGAGGGCGGCGTCCGGCTCGACGACGGCGAGCTGATCGAGGGCGACCTCGTGGTGCTCGCCTGCGGCGTGCGCCCCGTGACCGGGCCGGCCGCCGATGCGGGCCTGGAGGTACGGCGCGGCGTCGTCGTGGACGACGAGCTGCGCACCGACGACCCGTCGATCTTCGCCATCGGCGAGTGCGCCGAGCACGAGGGCACCGTGTACGGCCTGGTCGCCCCCGCCTGGGAGCAGGCCACCGTGGCCGCGGACGTCATCACCGGCGGCAAGGCCCTCTACCGGGGCTCCCGGCTCGTCACCCGGCTCAAGGCCAAGAGCGTCGAACTGGCCGCCATGGGCGAGACCCAGCTCAGCGAGGAGCACGCCGAGGTGGTGCGCTTCAGCCACCGGGCCCGCGGCACCTACCGCAAGCTCGTCATCCGCGACGGCCGGCTGGTCGGCGCGATCCTGCTGGGCGAGAGCGACGCCGTCGGCACGCTCACCCAGCTCTTCGACCGGGGCGGCCCGGTGCCGGGAGACCGGGCGGGGCTGCTGTTCCCCGGGCTGTCGCCGGCGCCCGTGGCCGACAGCCCGACGCTGATCCCCGACGCGGCCAAGATCTGCCAGTGCAACAACGTCACCAAGGGCCAGATCAGGGCGTGCTGGGAGGCCGGTGCGCGGGACGTGGCCGGGGTGGCGGCCGCGACCAGGGCCACGACCGGATGCGGGACCTGCCGCGACGCCGTGGAGGGCATCGTCGGCTGGCTGTGCGAGCAGGAAGGGATCTCCGTATGAACAGGATCGTCGTCGTTGGATATGGTCCGACGGCTCACCGGCTCGTCGAGTCCCTCACGGGCAAGGGGTTCGGCGGGCGGGTCACCGTGATCGGTGAGGAGCCGCGGCCGGCCTACGACCGGGTGGCGCTGACCTCCTACCTGTCCGGCACCACCGCCGAGGACCTCACCTACGAGGTCCCCGCCGGGGTCGTGACCAGGCTGAACACCCGGGTCACCGGCATCGACCGGCAGGCCCGCCACGTCACGCTGGCGGACGGCGGCGTCGAGCCCTATGACGTGCTCGTGCTGGCCACCGGCTCCGCGCCGTTCGTGCCGCCGGTCCCCGGCGCCGAGCACGCGTTCGTCTACCGCACGCTCGAGGACCTCGACGCGATCAGGGTGGCCGCCAAGGACGCCGCCGAGGGCGTCGTGGTCGGCGGCGGGCTGCTCGGACTGGAGGCCGCCGACGCGCTGCGGGCGCTCGGGCTGAAGGCGCACATCGTCGAGATGAGCCCCTGGCTGATGCCGCGCCAGGTGGACGAGGGCGGCGGCTCGGTGCTGAAGGCGCACATCGAGGGCCTCGGGCTGAGCGTGCACGCCGGCGCCGGGGTGCAGGAGATCGTCACCGACGACGAGGGCCAGGTCCGCGGGCTGCGCAAGCCGGACGGCACGCTGGTCGAGGCCCAGGTCGTGGTGTTCTCGGCGGGCATCAGGCCGCGCGACGAGCTGGCCAGGTCGTCCGGCCTCGAGGTGGGGCCGCGCGGCGGCATCGTGGTGGACCCGGCGATGCGCACCTCCGACCCCTCGATCTACGCGGTCGGCGAGTGCGCGCTGGCCGGCGGCATGGTGTACGGGCTCGTCGGGCCGTGCAACACGATGGCCGAGGTGGCCGCAGACCGGATCACGGGCGGCTCCTCGACGTTCGAGGGCGCCGACATGTCCACGAAGCTCAAGCTGCTGGGCGTCGAGGTGGCGCAGTTCGGCGCCATGGAGGGGGCACTCGACGTCACCTACATGGACCCGGTGGGCGGCGTCTACAAGAGGCTGTTCATCAGCGACGACGCGCGGACGCTGCTCGGCGGCATCTGCGTGGGCGACGCCTCGCCGTACACGTCGCTGCGGCCCTTCGTGGGCAAGGAACTGCCGGCCTCGCCGTCGGACCTGCTGTTCAGCGGGGCCGGCGCGAGCCTCGACCTGCCCGACGAGGCGCAGGTGTGCTCGTGCAACAACGTGTGCGCGGGCGACATCCGCACGGCCATCGCCGACAAGGGCGTCACCGACGTGCCCGCCATCAAGGCGTGCACGCGGGCCGGGACGACGTGCGGCAGTTGCGTACCGATGCTCAAGCAGTTGCTGGAGAAGTCGGGCGTCGAGGTGAGCAAGGCCCTGTGCGAGCACTTCACGTACTCGCGGGCCGAGCTGTACGACATCGTCCGCGTACGCCGCATCACCACCTTCTCCGAGCTCATCTCCCAGCACGGGCACGGCCGGGGCTGCGACATCTGCAAGCCGGCCGTGGCCTCGATCCTGGCCTCCCTGCACAACGGCCACGTGCTGGAGGGCGAACGCGCCGCCCTCCAGGACACCAACGACGCCTTCCTGGCCAACATCCAGAAGAACGGCACCTACTCCGTCGTCCCGCGCATCCCCGGCGGCGAGATCACGCCCGACAAGCTCATCGTGATCGGCGAGGTCGCCCGCGACTTCGGCCTCTACACGAAGATCACCGGCGGGCAGCGCATCGACCTGTTCGGCGCCCGGGTCGAGCAGTTGCCGGAGATCTGGCGGCGCCTGGTGGAGGCCGGGTTCGAGTCGGGGCACGCGTACGGCAAGGCGCTGCGCACGGTGAAGTCGTGCGTGGGCTCCACCTGGTGCCGCTACGGCGTGCAGGACTCGGTGGGCATGGCGATCGCCCTGGAGCTGCGCTACCGCGGCCTGCGCTCGCCGCACAAGCTCAAGTCGGCCGTCTCCGGCTGCGCCCGCGAATGCGCCGAGGCCCGCTCGAAGGACTTCGGCATCATCGCCACCGAGCAGGGCTGGAACCTGTACGTCGGCGGCAACGGCGGCTTCAAGCCCCGCCACGCCGACCTGCTGGCCAACGACCTGACCACCGACGAGCTGATCAGGACCATCGACCGTTTCCTGATGTTCTACATCCGCACCGCCGACCGCTTGCAACGCACCGCCGCCTGGCTCGAGTCGCTGGACGGCGGACTCGACTATCTCCGTGAGGTGATCATGGAAGACTCGCTCGGCATCTGCGCCGACCTCGACACGCAGATGGAGCACCACATCGCCACCTACGCCGACGAATGGCAGGCCACCCTGGACGACCCCGAGAAGCTGAGCCGGTTCGTCAGCTTCGTCAACGCCCCCGGGGTGCCCGACCCGTCGATCGTGTTCGGCAGCGAGCGCGGCCAGATCAAGCCGGTGATGGCCCGATGAGCTGGACGAGGATCTGCGGCTTCGACGCCCTGCTGCCGGAGCGCGGCGTCTGCGCCCTGGTCGACGGCACTCAGGTGGCCCTGTTCCGCACGTACGAGGGCGAGCTGCACGCGCTGGCCAACCTGGACCCGTTCAGCGGGGCGTACGTGCTCTCGCGCGGCATCGTGGGCACCAGGAAGGGCGAGCCGACCGTGGCCTCGCCGCTGCACAAGCAGGTCTTCTCGCTGGTGTCGGGCCGCTGCCTGGACGACGTGACGGTGTCGGTGCCGGTCTACGCCGTACGGGTGGGGGACGACGGCCACGTGGAGGTCAGCCTCCAGCCCGCCATGGCCACCGTCTGACGGCCACGGCAGAGGGGATCTTCCCGGTCGGCCCCCCGTGAGCGCGGGGGGCCTTCGGCGCGAGCGCTTCCCCATGTGGATGACCCGGCATATGCTTTCGAAAATCTGCCGATGAGCGACGCCGAAGCCCCCAGGGGGACATGATGCCACGGCGATCTGGGCTGTTGCGCTGGTCAGCGGGCATTCTGGCGGTGGCGCTCGCGGCGGCACAGCCGGCCGCCGCCACGGCGGGCCCGTCCAGGGCGGACGACTTCGTCGTGTACGGCTTCAGCCAGTCGGACGTGCACGAGGAGGACCCGCAGGTCTACGAGCTCGACCCCGACACCACCATCCGCGCGATCGGGAAGTGGTCCACGGCGGGGGACGAGGCGGCCGACTACGACTTCGCGCAGATCGACCGCTACCACGCCCAGGGCATCACCTTCATGGGCAGCGGCACGGCGAGCGTGATCTTCCCGAAGGACTTCGCCACCGCCGAGATCTTCGACGACATGTCGACGCGCGACGCGGACGGCGTTCCGGTGCCGCATGACGAATTCGGTTTTCCCGAGCCGGCGCGGCGGGGCAACATCTTCAACCCGAAATACCGCGAGTACCTCCTGTCCTGGGCACGCATCCAGGTCGACGGCGGGGTCGACGGGCTCAACCTCGACGAGGTCAACGCCGGATTCAGCGGCGGGTCGAAGTACGGCTTCAACGGCAACGAGGGCTTCGACGACTACGCGATCGCCGACTTCAACCGGTATCTGCTGGCGAAATATCCGGCCTTCACCGCCGCGGACTGGACGTCGCGCTTCGGCATGACCGGCGACAACATCCTGCGTCGCGACGTGCCGGCCGGCGACCTGACGGCCAACTTCAACTACCGCGACTACCTGCGGGCCGGCGGCTGGAACCGCGACCCCCTGAACGCGGCGAACCCGCTGGCTCCCGAGTGGGGCCGGGTGGTCGCCAACCGCATGTACGCCGAGGACACGTCGTTCACCGCCACCTACATCCGCCGGTACTGGAAGGAGATCGTCGACGAACTGCGGGCGTACGCCCGGCGCACCCGGCACCGCGGCCTGCTCATCTCCTCGAACGGGCTGTGGCCCTACGTGGACTTCAACAGCGTCGGCATGTACCCGTGGAACCCGGACGAGCAGACGCCCGACTTCCGCGGCGCCGACTACGTGCCGGTGGTCGACGGCCACCTCGACGGCGCCAAGTCGCTCCAGTCGCAGTACCGCCACCTGAAGGAGCAGAGCGCCCGGATCGCGGGCCACGTGCCGGTCGTCGTGTTCATCGACTGGCCGAACGACATGATGACCGACTACCTCGCCCTGCCGCCGCAGGAGAGGAAGGACTACTGGCGGATCTTCGGCGCCGAGGCGTACGCGAACGGCATCTTCCCCGCCTTCCACCTGAAGGACACCGTCGGCAGCCCCACCGCGACGGACCTCGGCATGATGGACTTCTTCCGGACCCACACCCGCTTCTACAAGGACCATCGGGCGATCTTCAAGGACAACGCGATCGGCGCCCGGACGGTGCGGGCCGGGGCGGCCGGTGTCGCGGCGAGCCTGCTCGTGCAGCGCGGAACCGGCAGGCGCTCCATCCACCTCGTCAACCACAACTACGACCGGGGCATCGTGCCCCAGTCAGGGTTCACCGTGGAGGCCGACCTCGACTCCTGCCCGCGCCGCGTCTCACTCATCTCGCCGGATTTCGCGTCGCCGACGTCGCCGGCGTTCTCCTGCCGGCACGGCCGGCTGAAGCTGACCGTCGACCGCCTCGACTACTACGACGTCATCCGGCTGTAGCGCTCTGGGCGCCGTGACGCCGGGTGCTCCTGCGGCACGGATGTGCCGTCCCGGCCCGGTCACCGACGGTGACCGGTGATCCCGGTGGCGGGAGGGGCCGGGGCGCCCGGGACGGCGGTGGCCTTCGCCGGGCGGGGGAACCCTGGATACCGCGGTAGCCATGCCCGTGATGGTGGGGGATGCTCCCCGGCGCGGCCGTTCGTGCGGATCGGCTGCGCCGTGGGCGGGCGGGTGGCTACGCTCTGACCTCCACGGGCTTGGCCTCTACCGGCGGGTAGACGTGTGGGCTCCGGTGGGCCGTTGGCAGCACGCATCTCCGTCCGGACTCGACGCTTTCGCAGCGTTCGGCGTCCTCGCGCTGGGGCAGGGGTTCGGGATTCGCCTGGATTCGCGGCACTGGATGGACGCTATCGGCGGTCTCGGGCCAACTGGTCTCATGCTGGCAACGATCGAAGCACTGAACGGTCTCTCCAATTCCAGTGAAGCGTTACCGTGAGTAATACCCGGACCAGGTAAAGGCGTCGTGCGGAGTGCCTAAACCCCGCATTCGCCCAGGTTCGGCGGGGGCATCAAAGCGGCCATGAGCAAGATTTCTCAGCGCAGGGCACTCCTGCTGGCGGCGCTCGTCCCCGCCCTCCTGGTCGCGGGCTGCTCCGCGGGGAACAACACCCAGGCGATGAAGGGGGCGGCCAGCCCGGCGACGCCCACCGACATGGACTCCGGGATGTCACCCGAAGAGACCGACATGTCGACCGGCACCGCCTCGCCGACCGACACCGCCACCCAGGGTGGGGCCGGTGGTCAGGCCAAGGCGGTCGTCCAGGGGTACTTCACCGCGCTCAAGTCGGGCAACGCCGACCAGCTCGTCAGCTCGTTCACCGACAACGCGGTGGTCGCGCTGGACGGTGAGCCCACCGCGGAGGGCTCCCAGGCGATCCGCACGCTGTTCCAGGGTCAGATGCAGGGGTCGAACGACATGGGGCAGGCCACGCACACCATCGAGGAGGCGCGTACGGCGGGCAGCGAGGACGCGGTCGTCAGCTCGACGAGCAAGCAGGGGGACGACAACTACCGGGAGCTGTTCGTGCTCTCCCGTGACGGCGGTGAGTGGAAGATCTCGCACTTCATGAACAACCAGGCCGGCTGAGCCCGGGACCGAGGCCGGGAGGCCCGCTGCTTCCCGGCCGCTTCCCGAATACGTCCCGGCCGTACGCCTGCCGAATCCCTCTGGTGACCCGGCGGCGTGACTGAGCGTTTCGGCGCGGCGTTATGGTGCGGCATATCCAGAAATATGGGCTTGCGGATTGTGTGGGCTAATTTGTGGCGGTGTCGCCGGGGATGCGGGGGTTGATCCGGCGCTGATCGACCATCGCGAGGTAGACGGCGAAGGCGCCCCGCGTCCACGTTTCTGCCTGTCGGGCCGTCAGCCGGATCTCCTCGCCCTCGTGCGAGACGATCATGTATCCGCGCAGGGGCGCTCGTCGCCACGCGACCAATACGTTCTCGTAAACGAGCACGTCCAGCATCGCGGTCAGATATTCACGCCCGGCGGCGGACACGGCGCAAGCCTCCCTGCTCCTCGCCGAATTCTCGCCTTTCCTCCATTGTGCTCGCCCTATCGGGAAATGGCGCATTTTCTTGGTACGGCGGCCGCCCCGGCCGGGAACCTCCGTCCCGCCTCCGGTGTATCAACACCGGAGGTGGTCCCATGAGGATGATCCTGATCGCGCTGGCCGCCGTGGCCACGCTGGTCACCGGGGGTGTGCCCGCTTCGGCGGCGGGCGGGTGGGCGGTGACGTACCTGGACGCCCACACGTCGAGATTCGAGGCCGGCACGTCGTACACGGTGGGGTTCTGGGTGCTGCAGCACGGCACTCATCCGTTCGAGGGGAGCCTGGGGGCCGTCGGGCTGCGGCTCACCCGGGACGACGGGGAGAGCGCGCTGTTCGACGGCACGGCCCTGCCCGAGGCGGGGCACTATGTGACGTCCGTGGTGGTGCCCAAGGGCGTGTGGAAGGTGGAGGGGGTCCAGGGGCTCTTCCGGCCGTACGAGGTGGGCACGCTCACCGTGCCCGGCGGGCTCAAGGTCAACCCCGTGCCGCCGGACCTGGTGGCGGCCATCTCGGAAGGCGTCAAGGACTACTGGGGTGACGTACGGCCGCCGGGCTTCCCGCGTGGCGAACCGGCGACGGTGGCCGCCGCTCCTCCCGCCACCAGCGCACCTGTCACCGCCTTCCCCGCCGCCGGTCAGGCCGCTGTGGCCGCCGGCCGGGATGACGGTGGGGTGCCCGCGTACACGCTGGTGTTCGCCGCTCTCGGGGGAGCGCTGCTGGCGGTGGTGGGGCTGCGCCTGCCGCCTCTGGCGCGCGGGAAGAAAGATGAACCGGAGCCATCGGGGGCGGACACCATCGTGATTTCTGGGTAGGAGCCGGGGACAGACCGCCGGGGTGTGCCCGCGACGCCGTTTTCCCGAGCGGCACGCGTCGGGGCGCACTCCGGCTTTTTCCTGTGCGCCACCGCCTGGAGGAGGACCCATGCGACGCCTGACCGCGCTCGAACCCGCCGAGGCTCCCGGCAAGTCCCGCGAACTGCTGACCGACCTCGCCGAGAGGCACGGCTCGGTGGGGGAGATGGTCGCGACGATGGCCCACTCACCGGCCGTGCTGGCGGGATATCTGGGGCTGACCCGGGCCATGAAGGGGTCCGAGCTCCCTCGGCCCTTGAGGGAGAGGATCTCGCTGGCCGTGCAGGAGCGGCTCGGCTGCGAGATGTGCAAGCAGGCGCACGCGGGCGCGGCTCGCAAAGTGGGGGTGAGCGAGGACGACCTCGCGCTGGCCCGGCGGGGCACCGCCGCGGACGCCCGCGAGGCGGCGCTGATCGGGGTGGCGGTGCGGGTGCTCACCGAGCCCGCCTCGCTGACGGATCAGGACGTGGCCGATCTGCGGGCGCACGGGTGGAGCGACCGGATCATCACGGAGATCGTCGGGCTGGTGGCCCTCAACCTGCTGACCGGCGCCTTCAACCTCCTCGCAGGCATCGAACCGCCCACCAAGGCCGCCGAACCAGCCACCAAGGCCGCCGAACCGGCCACCCAGGTCATCGAACCGCCCACCAAGGCCGCCGAACCGACCACCAAGGCCGCCGAACCGACCACCAAAGCTGGCGAACCAGCCACCAAGGCCGGCGAACCGGTCGCCCAGGTCGGCGAATAGGCTTCCCAGGCTGGCGAATCGGTCGCTCAGGCCGGCGAATCGGTTGTCGCGGCCGATGGGCCGGGCGCGCAAGCCGGTGAACCGGACGGCGCCTCCTGACCGATCAGCCGGCGGCGGGCTTGCCGGACGGGTGCGCGGCGGACCGCGCCCGGCGGCGGCACCCGGCGGCGGCACCGGGCGGCGGCACCGGGTGGCGGCGACGCTCAGAGGTCGCGCTCCTGCTGGTCGAGGATGGCGACGGAGACGGCGATCGCCCGGGACGCGTCGCCGTCCTCGATCGCGCGCAGCAGGTCCTCGTGCGAGGTGTCCGGGTCGAGGGCCGCCTCCTCCTGGTCCCTGACGCTGTCGCGCAGCGCGTCGCTCATGCTGCGGTAGAGGTCGGCGAGCAGCGCGTTGTGGGCCGCGTCCGCCACCTGCAGGTGGAAGTCGACGTCGGCGTCGGCGAAGCCGTCGAGGTCGCCCGCCCGCCCGGCCGTGTTCCTGCGGGCCAGGGTCTCGCGCATCGCCGCCAGGTCCTCCTCGGTACGCCGGCCCGCCGCCAGCCGGGCGGCCACGAGGTCGAGCCCCCGGCGCACGTCGATGATGTCCATGGCGGCGGCCGTGTCGAGCCGCCGGCGCAGCGCGACCTTGGACTCGTCGGTCGCGGTCACGTACGTGCCGTCACCCTGCCGGGTGTGCAGCAGCCCCGCGTGGGCCAGGACGCGCACCGCCTCCCGTACGGACAGCCGGCTCATGCCGAGGCTCTGCGCGAGCTGGCTCTCGGATGGGATCTTGGTGCCGACGGGCCAGACCCCGCCGGCGATCTCCCGGCGGAGCTCGTCGATGGCGGCGTCCACGAGCGAGGTCCGAGCGACGTTTCGCATGCACCTTCTCCTCATCGGCTGAAGAAATCCACCCTAGACGCTGCCAAGGCTAGGGCCGGGCGGCCGTCACGGCGAGCCACGGCGCGGCAGTCGAGGCGACCGCCGCATCAGGGCCCGCATCAGGCCGCCGTATGAGGCTGCCGCATCAGGGCCCGCATGAGGCCGCCGCATCGGGCCGCCGCGTCAGGGCGCCGTGTCAGTGCGCCGTGTCAGTGCGCCGTGTCAGGGCGCTGCGGCGGCTGTGGCGAGGCGGTCGATGGTGGTGCGGCCCTCCAGCGGGCGCAGCCAGGGCTCGGGCAGGGCCGAGGGGCCGTGCAGGGCGCCCAGCAGGTTGCCGCACACCGAGCCCGTCGAGTCGCTGTCACCCGAGTGGTTGACCGACAGCAGCATGGCCCGCTCCACCGAGGGCTCGGCCAGGGCGCAGTAGACGCCGATGGCCAGCGCCTCCTCGGCCACCCACGCGCCGCCCAGCGACTCCACCCGCTCCGGCGAGTGGCCGCCCTCGGCCTGTGCCAGCGTCAGGGCGGCGCGCAGGGCGGCGCTGGTCTCGTCGTGGGCGGGGTAGGCGGCCAGCAGGTGCAGGGCGTGGTAGACGGCGGGCTCCAGGGCGTCGCCGGCCATCAGGCGGGCCACGATCGCCGCGAACGCCCCGGCGGCCAGGTAGCCGGTCGGGTGCCCGTGGGTGATCTGCGCGCAGACGGCCGCCAGCTCGAACGCCTCCTCGGAGCCGGGCGGTCCGGCGGCCGAGACGGTCATGAAGCCGAACGGGGCCGAGCGCATCACCGTGCCGCACCCCTTCGAGCGGGGGTTCACCGGCCCCGGCTCCCCGAACGGGGACGGCCCGGGGAACGGGCGGCCCAGGCCCGACAGGCAGGCGTTGCCGGGGGCGCGGCGTGAGTAGAGCCAGCCCTCCTCCCGCAGCGGGCCCGTGCGGTGCGGCCGGTCGGCGGGCGGGGGACCCGGGTGGTTCTGGGTGTCCAGCCAGCGCAGGTACGCCTGCCGGACCGCGTCGGAGGCCGCCCGCGTGCCGCCGGGACCTCTGCCGCCCGGTCGGCTAGCGTGAGCGGCGCGGGCGTTCAGCAGACCCTCGACCGTGAAGAGGGTCATCTGGGTGTCGTCGGTGATGAGGCCGGTTCTGCCACGCCATGTCGTGACATATCCGGCGACGCCCTCCGCTCCATGCTCACGGCGAATATCCCGCAACGACTGGAATTCGATCGGTGCGCCCAGCGCGTCGCCGATCGCGCCGCCCAGGAGGCAGCCCCGGACTCGATCCTGAACATCCATACCCCGGATCTTGCCAGGTCCCAGGCCGTCTGAGAGATTGCGAGTCATTGACTATAAAGTCCCGGAGGTCACGCGTGTCGCAATTACGCCCGGCCCTCTTCGCCGTCGCCCTCACTCTGGCGTTGGCGACCCCAGCCCAGGCGACCGCCGGTCCGGCGATCACCGTTCAGAACGGCCGTACGCAGCCGGTCTTCTCGTACGCGGACGCCATCCGCGAGCACGTGTACGTCGAGTCCACCGTCGACAGCGACCTGGACGGCGCCCTGGACAGGGTACGAGTGGACATCATCCGCCCCAAGGAGTCCGGCCCCGGGCTCAAGGTGCCGGTGATCATTGACGAGAGCCCCTACTACGACAACTCCGGCCGTGGAAACGAGGCAGAGCGCAAGATTTACGACGCCGCCGGAAATGTCACTAAATTCCCGCTCTTCTACGACAATTACTTTGTCCCGCGCGGCTACGCCGTCCTCAACGTCGACATGCTCGGCACCACCCGCTCCGACGGCTGCCCCGACATCGGCGGCAAGGCCGACGTGCTGGGCGGCAAGGCCGTCATCGACTGGCTGAACGGCCGCGCCAAGGCGCTCAGGCCCGACGGTACCCCGGCCGTCGCCGACTGGACCACCGGCAAGTCCGCCATGATCGGCAAGTCGTACGACGGCACCCTCGCCAACGCCGTCGCCGCCACCGGCGTCGAGGGCCTGAAGACCATCGTGCCCATCTCGGCGATCAGCTCCTGGTACAAGTACCAGCGCTCGAACGGCGTCATCTACAACTACGACTACGCCTCCTGGCTGGCCAACTACGTCGACACCGACCCCGAGGCCAAGTGTCAGCAGGTGCGCGACAGGATGGACGCCGAGGACGGCGACGACACGGGCAACCACAACCCGTTCTGGGCCGAGCGCGACTACATCAAGGGCCTGCTCGGCGACGCCTCCAAGGTCAAGGCCAGCGTCTTCGTCATCCACACGGTCAACGACCTCAACGTCAAGCCCGACAACTTCTCCACCTGGTGGAAGGCTCTGGCCGACCGGAACGTGCCGCGCAAGATCTGGGTCGGGCAGACCCAGCACGTGGACCCGTTCGACTTCGAGGGCCGCAGGACGCTGTGGGTGGACACGCTGCACCGCTGGTTCGACCACTGGCTGCACGGCGTGCGCAACGACATCACGCGGGAGCCCCGCGCCGACGTCGAGATCGGCCCGGCGCAGTGGATCACCCAGCGCGACTGGCCGGCCCCGTACGCGCTCAAGGCGTCGCTGCGCCCCGCGGCCGACGGCTCGCTCGGCCTCAAGCCCGCCGCCAGGAACAGCACCGCGTCCTTCACCGACGTCGCCATGAGCGAGACCGACATGGTGGCCGACGTGGGCACGCCGAACCCGGGCCGGGTGGCGTTCACCACGGGCGCGCTGCCGCTGAGCCTGCGCCTGTCCGGCACGCCCACCGCCGACCTGCGGGTCAAGCTCGACAAGCCCACCGCCAACCTGACCGCGCTCCTGGTGGACTTCGGTGACGAAACGCGGGTCGACTGGCGCCGCGGCCAGGGCATCACCACGCTCACCGAGGAGGACTGCCACGGCGAGAGCACGGCGGCCGACGACGCCTGCTACCGCAAGGTCGTCACGAACGTGGCCACCCGCCCGCTGGAGATCGTCGCCCGCGGCTGGATCGACGTGCAGAACCGCGACTCGCTCAGCCAGTCCAAGCCGCTGCCCGCGGGCACGTACGGCACGGTGAAGTGGTTGACGCTGCCGCAGGACTACACGTTCAGGAAGGGTCACCGGATCGGCCTCGTGGTCGCCGGCACCGACTCGACCTACACCGGCGAGGACGGCACCGGGGCGAACGTCACCGTCGACCTGGCCAGGAGCAGCGTGACCGTGCCGTTCGTGCTGGGCACGCCGCTGGCCGACGTGCCGAAGGACACGGCCAGGTTCCGCGGGCCGGAGCGGGTCGAGTTGCCCGAGCCCGAGCCCGGGTTCCACTTCTTCTAAAGGCGCCGTAGGGGTCCCGGAGCGGGGCCCCTACCCGCACACGCGCCAGAAGCCGTCGTCGTCGCCGGCGGCGACCGTCCAGGCCACGTTCATGGTCAGGGTGCCGCCGGCGGTGGTCGTGCCGCCGGTGTGCCGGCCGTCGCCCGTGGTGCTGCCCGTCCAGCGGACGGTGATCTTCCCGCGCTCCACGCTCGGTTCCTCGGAGCACCCGGAGCGCGACCGCGGCGCCTCGACCCGGAAGCGGGTCCCCGACACCGCGATGTCGTCCGTGGCGGAGGCCGAGGTGATCGCGCACCGCCCGGTGCACGCCAGCTCGAACGATCCGGTACGTGCCGAGCCCAGCCACGCCGACGCCGGCGACAACCGCGCCACCGGCGGCGCGGGCCTGGGCAGGTCGGCCTTCCGCGCCACGGCCCGCAGCCCGGACACGGTCGTGGCACCGGTCGTGGCATTCGCCCCCGCACCGGACTCGGCACCGGATGCCGCACCGGATGCCGCGCCGTTGGTGGTGACGTCGGCCACCCAGCGCGAGGGCTCCTCCAGCAGCGCGCTCGTCTGCGCGGCGGCCTTGGTGAGCGTCGCGGGGTGCTCGCGGGCGTTCATCACGGCCCAGATCAGGCCGGCCGCCAGCAGCCCCACGCCCACGATGAGCCCGAGCCTGGCTGCGGCCCTGATCGGGGTGCCGGTCTCGGGGTCGTCGTCCTCGGGCCGGTCCCGCCAGAACTCCTGCCACTGGACGCCGTCCCCGCCCGGCGGCTGCTCCAGGCCGGACAGGGTGATCCCGCCGTAGCGGATGATCGCGCCCTCGCTGGCGGAGCCGTTGCTCTCGCCCCTGGTGACGGCGCTGTAGACGAGCTTGTCGCCGTACGCGCCGCCCCGGAAGGCCCGGGTACGGCTCGGCGGGGTGAACGGGTGCCGCCCGCGTACGGCGGGAGCCGCGGGGTGCTCCTGGTCGGCGGCAGCCGCGCCCGCCGCCGACCAGGGCTTTCCCGAGGTCGCCGCCGTGGGGTCGGCGACCGGGGCGGGCGGCGTGGCGTCGGCGACCGGCGGCGCCGGCTCAGGGCCGGCCTCCACCAGTGTGCGGGCCTGCACAGGGAAGCCGTCCGCCCGCCAGATAGGCCCCTCGCCGGGCAGCGGCTGCGCCAACGCCAGCCGATTGGGAAGTGTGCCGGGCAGTGCCGCGATCGGCAGGCGGCGCAGCAGCGCCCCCGCCGTCATGGTCCTGGGCGCGGCCCGGCAGGTCGCGCAGGACTGGATGTGGCGGCCGATCCTGGCCCTGGCGCGGCGGCCGGGGGCCCTGACCCATTCCGCCATCCGGGCCGTCAGGTCGGGGCATCCGTCGCGGGAACGCGCGGCGATGATCGCGGCGAACCACTCCTCCAGGCCCTCGGCGGCCCGGGTGATGATGGACTGCACCTCGGCGGGGGGCAGCTTGAAGATCGCGCTGAGCTCGGCGTCCGCCAGGCCGTGCCGTACGGACAGGTCGAGCAGTTCGCGCTGCGGCCGGTCCAGCGACAGCAGCGCCTCGGGCAGCAGCTCCGACATGCGGCCGGGGCGCGACCACGAGCCGATGCTCGCGGGCTTGGCCACGACCGTCCGGTGGGCTCGTGCCACCGCGTACAGCCAGGGCCGCCGCAGGGCCGGATCGCCGACGCGGTCCGCGTACAGGTGCGCCGTGATCACGGCGCCGGCCACCGCCTGCTCGGCGTCGCCGGTGGCGAGTTCGGTGCGGCAGTAGTCGTAGAGACGGGCTCCATGCTGGTCGCACAGGTCGCGAATGGCCTGGCGCGCGTCGTCGGAAAGCGTTCGCCACATCCGATGTCACCTCCTCCAGTCGGTACGCGGATGGTTCAGGTCCTCCCCACGGGGTTCGGAACGGGGTCCAGGAGCGACGCCTGCGCCAGGTAGGCGCGCGTCGCGTCGGGGTCGCCGGCGATCTCCCGCAGCCCGGCCATGGCCGCCGCGAGCCGGGCGCTGTCGTGCTCGCGCACGCCCGCCAGCCGGGTCTCGCCGCGCGGGACCACCCGGTGCAGCAGCACCGAGCGCCGCCGCCAGGCCCACGCCTCCAGCGCGGCGGGCGGCGCGTAGCCGCCGATCACGGCCGCGATCACCTGGCCCACCTCGGCGGCGTCGTGGATGCCCGCGTTCATGTTGAGCCCGCCGACCGTCGAGGTCAGGTGCGCCGCGTCGCCCACGAACAGCACCCGCCCGCACCGGTACGAGGGCAGCACCCCCCTCGCCAGCCCGAACCGGTCGGCGCCGGTCACCCGGATCGGCTCCGAGGCCCCCGGCAGCGCCCTGCGGACCATCAGGGACAGGTTCGACGGCGACAGCGGCTCGTTGGCGTCGCAGGGGATCTTGAAGATGATCCGCCAGTGGTCCGGCAGCGCGAGCAGGGTGCACGACTGCTGCACGTCCCGTACGTACGTCAGCGGCGCCAGGCTCGGCAGCAGCCGGTCCAGCGGGGCGTCGGTGAACACCCGCAGCGCCTGCGCCGGATAGCCGGACCGGGGGAACGGCCGCCCGAGCGAGCCGCGTACGGTGCTGTGGGCGCCGTCGGCGGCGATCATGTACCGGGCCCGCGTCCAGGTGTGGCCGACGCGGACCCGGATCCCTGTGCCGCCCTCGGTCACGCCGTCCACGTGGGTGCCGAAGCGCACGTCCACGTCCGGGTAGACGTTCAGGGCCTCGAGCAGCAGCGGGGTCAGTGCGGCCTGGTCGGCGTGGATGCGGAACGGGTGCCTGGTCAGGCCGTCCAGCCGGTTCATGCCCATCTCGGCGAGCACGAGCCCGGACCGGTCGCGCCACTGCACGCGGTCCACGACGCGGCCCTTGGCGACGAGCCGGGCCGCCACGCCGAGGTCGGCCAGCAGGTCCAGAGTTGCGGGGTGGAAGGTGCAGGCGCGCGGGAGCCGGTTGAGCTCGCCGTCGCGCTCCAGCACCGTGACCGGGATACCGGCCCTCGCCAGCGAGAGCGCCGCGGTCAGGCCCGCGGGTCCCGCTCCGACCACGATGACACCGTTCATGCCGTCCGCTCCCCTCGCGTCGCCGTGGGGCGGCGATGGGAGGCGCGGCGGTAGGGCACACGGCTGAGCGTCACGTGCCGGCCGAGGGCCCGTGACAGGGCCCACCAGGCCGTGCAGAGGTTGGAGGTGAGCAGGACACGTTCGTTGCCGGCGCTGAGCGGGCCCAGCACGGGCAGTGTGGGCAGGCCGGTGCCGGTGAACAGCAGCACGGCGTCGCCCGGTGGCCCGGCCAGCTCGACCTGGGCGATCAGTTCGGCGGGGGTGACCTCGTAGGCGGAGTAGCCGTCCTGGGCCCGGATCTGGACGACCTGGGTGACGTTCATGCCGGCCGACTTCCAGAACCGCTCGGCCAGCTCCGTCACCCACGGCTGGTACGGCGAGACCAGCACGAGGTCGCTCACCCTGACGTGCTCCATGGCCTCGCGCGTGGCCAGCGTGGACGAGGCGAACGGGGTCCCGGTCGCGGCCTCCAGTTCGGCGCACTGGTCGCGGTCCTCGTCGGGGCCGAGCAGGTAGCGGGGCTCGCTGCAGACGGCGACCATCGCGTCGAGCCGTAGATCGTCGAACGCGCCGGTCATGGCCGGCAGGTCCTCGTTGTAGCCCTCCAGCCGGTCGGCCAGGGACAGCCCCGGGCGTACCGGGAGCCGGGTGACGTGCATGTCGGCGCGTGACCCGAGCAGCCGGGTCAGTTCCGGCTCCGCGGTCGGGTTCGCGGGCGCCACGATCACGCCGATTCTGCCGCGGCTCACTGTGTGCCCCGGACTGTGCGCATGAAGTTCCTCCTGCGAGGGGAAGGATGTCAAGGTCGGAAGACGCGGTTACCGCGGCGTCCGGCTGGTCAGGGCGCGGTTGGTCAGCACCCTGTCGATCAGCGCCCTGTCGATCAGGGCACGGTCCTTCTCGGCGATGGACTCGATGGACGCTCGCCGGATGCGGCGCAGCCGGTGCACCGTGCGCGCCGGTTCCGCCGGCGGCGGTGCGTCCTGGTCCTCGCCCCAGGACGGTGGCGGCGCGCCGGGCCGTAAGCCCCGGGCGTGCACTTCGTGTGGTCGTGACCTGAGCGTCTCGTCGGTGAGCATGACAGCTCCTTGCTATCTATATCGGGTGGGCAGAGCGCGGCCCGGTGAGGAGCCGGCGGAGCATCGCCGGCCCCTCTTCCGCCGCGCGTTGAGATCGACTTTCGGTCTCACGTCCCGTCGCCCCGGCGACCCGCACCAGCGCCGTGGCGGCGAGCAAGACGGCGGCCGGGGAACGGCCACCACCACGGAGGCGAACAGCGCCCAACCTCCGCCTCCAGCGGGGCCCTTTCGGCAGGCGATCCCGCGCATGTGAAACGAACCGGCCCCAAGCGCCACCCCTCGAGCCGGCCAGCACGCCAGCCGCTACCGCGCTGGCCGGCAACACCGCGCCGACTAAGTCGGGCACGTGCCGCACGGTGCCGGGGGGTTGGGGAAACGCCGGGGCCGGCGCCAGCAACGCTGCCATCAGTCCCGCACACGCGGTGAACGGGCCGAACCGGGCACGCCCGGCCGGTGACCGTCCGCCGCCGGACGGCAGCGCCAGCACTCCGGCGCCCGCGCCCGCGCACATGGGCGCGGGCGAGGCGGGGAACATCATCGTGACGCCGGTGCCCCGCGCCGCCCGGCCGCCCATCAGCACCTGACAGGACGCGGCCGTGATGACCGCGGTCGCGCCCAGGCGGCTGAGGGCCGGGCCGTACACGAGCACGCTCCACCGGCCGGAAGGACCGGCCCGGTGCTCGCGTGGGGGCGTCAGCGTCATCGCGCGGTCACCGCGCTCTTGCTCACGGTGGGCACGCTGTTGGGCACACTGACGCAGACCATGCGTTCGGTGAGCCCAGGTCGTGGTCCCGCTGCGCGCGGCCGGTCCGGCACCGCACCACCGGCCACCGTACGCGCGACCTTCGAGGCGAGCGCGAGATGCTCGCCGCAGCGACGGCACACCTTGGCCTCAAGCCCGGCCACCTGGGCCAGTCTGAGCCTCAGCGGCTCCAGTGACGACCTGCGTTCGAGGCCGTCGAGATCGGCCAGCCGGGCGGGCCAGCGCAGCGTGTCGCCGCAGCGAGCGACCACCTCGGCCGGAAGTTCCTCGCCCGGGAACCCCTCGTGACGCAGCCGGGTGGCGATCATGACGGCCATGAAGGCCGTCTTGTCGAAGTCGGCCAGCCGCCCGGACAGGGCGGCGGCCAGCATTCTGGCGCGATGGCTGAGGCAGACCGCACTCCAGCCGAGCAGCAGCAGCCGGTCGGGTCCCGTCTCGGTGTGCCAGCCGGACAGCCGCAGTTCGCGGGCCATCCGGTGGTAGAAACGCCAGCGGTGACGGGGATCGTCCAGCCAGACCTGGAGGCCGCCCAGCGGCAGGGTCGCGACGTGCACTCCGGGGCCGACCTCCGGCCCCGCCACGCGCGCGCAGATGCGCTGGACCACCTGTTCCTGCCCGGCGGAGGCCGGAGCTTCCGGGAACGGGAGACCGTCCGGGGATTCCATGGTCACGCTCGGCCACCTCCTCGCAGGAGAACTCTCCAGAACCCTGGTGCTGTTAAGCCTCACTTACCACGCGCTCCGATAGTCCGCTTACGGGCGGGGCTATGTCAACTGACAGTTTGCGCATAAGTTGATACCTGACCGCGGGACAGAGCTTGCCCGCATGGCAGGGGACAGTGCGGCCCGCGTCCCTTACGCTGGAAAAGTTCACGCGCCGTAGGAGGTGTGCCGTGGCGAACTTCGCCGAGCGGCTCGATCTCGCGCTGACCAAGCGCGGTTTCACCGGCGCGCAGGTCGCCTCCGCCCTGACGGAGGCCGGCATCCCGATCACCCGTGCCTATGTCAGCCAGCTCCGCACCGGCAAGCAGACCAACCCGACGCTCCAGGTGCTCCGCGCCCTGGCCTCCTGTCTTCAGGTGAGCGTCGGCTGGCTGGTCGGCGACGACTATCTGGAGTCGGGCGCCGTCGAGGATCTCCAGCTCCGGGCGGCCACCATCGGCCTGTCCGCCTCCGGCCTGTCCGAGGGCTCGCTGGCCGTCCTGCGCGGTGTGGTCGAGCTGGCCCGCAAGGCCGAGGGCCTGCCCGAGGAGCCAGAGCCCACCTCCGACATCCCCGAGGCGGTCGCGCCCCTGTCCGGCCCCCAGCGCCGCGCGCTCGGCCGGCGCCTGCACGGCCTGCGCCTGACCGCCCAGCTCTCCGTCGAGCAGGTCGAGACCGCGATCGGCAGAGGCGCGGCCGCGATCCCGGCCATCGAGGAGGGCCGGCTCGCCCCGGCGCCCATCACCGTCGAGCGCCTGCTGACCGTCTACGGCGTCGCCGCCCCGCCCATCCGCGAATACGTCCTGTCGCTGGCCCGGGGCGAGCGCGAGGCCGCCTGGTACGACGCGCAGTCGGTGCCCGTCTGGCTGGCCACCACCTACGCCCTCGAGCAGCGCGCCACGGTCATCCGCACCTATCACGGCCAGTTCGTCCCGCCGCTGCTGCAGACGGAGGAATACGCCAGGGCCGCCATCACCGTGGCCGGGCCCGCGATCCTCGGCCAGCCGACGGTGGAGGAGGCGCTCGCCCTCGTGCTGGCCCGCCAGGAGGCCGTCGGCCGCGACGGCGGCGTGGTGCTGTGGGCCGTGATCGACGAGAGCGTGCTGACCCGCTCGATCGTCGGGCCGCACGTCCAGCTCCGCCAGCTCGACATGCTGGTCGACCACGCCAAGCGGCCCAACGTCTCGCTGCACGTGGTGCCGATGGACGAGCCCGCCTACATGCCGCGCACCGGCCCGTTCACGATCTGGCGCTTCGCCGAGGCGTTCGAGCCCGACATCGCGTGCGCCCATGGCATCGAGTCGGACGAGCTCATCACCGACACGGCCGTGGTGGAGGCGTACCACCAGGCGTTCACGAAGTTGTCGGTGAGCACGACGACACGCGAAGAGACCTTTGAGATGGTGAATTACCACCGTGAAAGGCTTTCGCGTTCGCTCGGTAAGTGATCTGCCTACCCAAAAAGAGATCGTCTATTCGCGGTCCGGGTTACGCACATATACCCAAAACTAATAGCTTTTCCGGTTGTCTTTCGCCGTGTGGCGAGGATCATATGGTCTGGGTCATCGAGTGGGGTCCGTAAGGATCAGCTTTTCCCGAGATAGTGGGCGAGGGGAAAGGGGCAACACTCAATGCGTCAGCGTGCCATCCGAAACCTGGCGAAGCTGGAGATGACCCAAGCAAGGATCACCCGGATTCTCGACGCCGCCGCGGGTGGAAAGAACAACTTCGTGGCGGACAGAGACGCAATGCGCCGCTACGACCAGGCCGCTCCCATCACGACGACGGCCGCCAGGGCCGTGCTCCAATATTTATGCCGTGTGGTCCGTCATCTGGCGACCGAGGGAGTGGACCAGTTCGTGATCGTCGGGAGTGGTGTCCCGAGCGGTCTGCCCGCGGGAAGACAGTTGCATGACATCGCCCGAGACGCCCTGGGCGCCTCGGTGCCCCGTGTGGTCTACGTGGAGAACGACCCGATGGTGCTCGTCGGAGCCCAGGCGACCATTGAGCCCGTCACCGACCTCGTACGCGTTGTAGAGGGCGACGTACGCGAGATCGACGACATCCTCGATGGCCGGGTCCTGCAGACGTTCCTCGATTGGGACCGGCCGATGGCCGTGCTGCTGCTGGCGACCCACAGCCTGAACGACGACGAGTACTTCCACTACGTGATCAAACGCATTCGGCAGGTGGTCCCGGAGAGGAGCTACCTGTCGCTGCTGCAGACCACGTTCGACGCCATTCCGCCGGAGCTGCTGCCAGCCATTCACGACCTGCTGGCGATGACGCTGCCCGGCCACGCGATTCGCACCCGGGAGGAGGTTGAGGCGTTGCTCGAAGGCCTGGTGCTGGTGGATCCGGGACTGGTGTGGGTGCCGGACTGGCGGCCGAACGGCCACGACACCGCCTGTGTTGAGCAATCCAGTGCGTCGGGGACCTACGGAGCAGTGGCCCGGATTCCCTGACATCTCAGCGTTCGCGGGTTCGGCCGGTCCGCCGGCCGGGCCCTTGGACGCGGCCGGGCGTTCAGTCCCACCAGAACGACCAGGCGTGCAGGCCGATGATCTGGTGGGCGTACGTCTCCAGATCGCCCGGTCCTTGCACGACGTTGTCGGGACAGAAGGCCCAGTGCTCGGCCGCCACGTGTAAGGCGTGCTCGGGATCGACCGGTGGCGCGGCCACGCTCAGGTCGAGCGTGTTGAACCCCACGCTCACCACCCGTGCCCCGAACCGGTCCTCCCAGCTCCGCACCACGGCGGCCATCGGCACCATCCACTCGTTGTGATGCAGCGCTCCCTGCCAGCCCATGACCGCCAGCGCGTCCGCGCCGCTGGTGGCGGCGACCAGGCCGAGCGGCATGCCCTTGGCGGCCAGCTCGCCGGCGAGCCAGTCGGCCACCGCCCCCGGAGCGGCCTTGAACACGCCGGGCGCCGCCGGGCCCGGGCAGATCGCGCCGAACGGCTCCAGCTCGGCCAACGCGTCCTGCGGCATCTGCGCCACCCATTCCTGCCACACCTCGGTCATGAACCCCTCAGCGGTGAAATGGTGGATCTGCCGGGGATCGTCCGGCACGACCTGCCCGACCGCCCAGGGCTGCGCCGACTCGTCCATCAGGATCGGCCACAGGCCGCTGTCCGGGTGGCACTCGCGCAGCAGCGCCCAGTCCGCGCCGCTCACCGGCTCGTCGCTCATCCAGAACGCCGGCCGCTGCGCCTCACCCTGCCCGGTGTAGCCGGGGTCCGGCCAGACCACGTCGCCCGGCGGCAGCACGACGGGCAGCCGCCGCCCCCTGCCGCCGTCGGCGAACAGCTGGCACAGCTCGCGTGGCAGCCGGTGATCGCTCATGCCCTACCGTTCCGATGCCGAATCCTGTCTCGGAGATGGTAGTGCCGACGGTCGCCCCAGCACCTGTGGCGGCCCCGTCCAGAAGGCACAATGGTGCACTGTGATCCCTTTTGACGCGGTTCTGTGCGACTTCGACGGAGTGCTGCGCCACTTCGACCACGCCGCCCAGGCCGACATCGAGGCCCGTTACGGCCTGCCGCTGATGAAGACCGCCTTCGACCCCGACCTGATCCTGCCGCCGACGCTCGGCCAGGTCACCGAGGAACAGTGGGTGGAGTCGATCGTGGCGGCGCTGGGCGGGGACGAGCGCGCCCGCCAGGCCATGGCGGAGTTCGTGACGATCGGCTTCTGGGTGGACGAGGAGGTCAGGGCGCTGCTGGCCGAGGCGCAGCAGCACGTGCCCGTGATCCTGGTGACCAACGCCATGGACACGCTGGAGGAGCACCTCGACCTGCTGGGGCTGACGTACTTCGCCGACGACGTGGTCAGCAGCGCCAGGGTCGGCGTGGCCAAGCCGGACCGGCGGATCTACGAGATCGCGGCGGAGCGGGCCGGGGCCGCGCCCGAGCGCTGCCTGTTCGTCGACGACCGGCTGCAGAACGTGGAGGCCGCCAGGTCCCTCGGAATGACCGGCGTCCACTATCGGTCATTCCAGGACCTGGCGGCCGTACTCCGCTAGCTCCGCCCTGCCGCCATGTCGAAGAACGCCCGTTCGAGCTCGACCGCCCGGCGGAACACGCCGAGCACCTCGGCGCGCCGGCCGGCGTCCAGATCGTCGTCCAGCCCGGCGCCCAGGCGGTCGAGCTCGCCGCGCAGGAAGGCGACCCAGGCGCGGAACTCCGCGCCCTCGTGCAGGTCGATCCACTCCCGGTGCACGAAGCTCTCCGGCAGCGGCTCCTCGGCCCGCGAGGCCCAGCCGAGGTAGCACCACTCGGCCACACAGAGCACGGCGGCGATCAGCAGATAGTCCTGTCGCTCCCGCACCTCGTCCATGAGGTCCCTGAACGCGGCCGTGACCGGCTCCAGCGGCACCTCGGTCCTTCCGCCCAGTTCGGCCAGCGCCCGGTGGAAGTAGGTCTTCTCCTCCGTGGTCGCCACCTGCCCGAGGAACCTGCCGTACGGCACTCGCGCCTCGAACGTGTCCGCGCTCGCCACGGCCGCCCCGAGCAGGGCCGTGAAGGAGTCCACGAACTGGAAGTCCTGCTCCAGGTAGCGCCGCATCTGTGCGTCGGGCACGGTCCCCTCGGTGATCGCCCTGGCGAACGGGTGCGTCACCACCGACGTCCACTCCGGCTCGCACCGCCGCCTGAGCCACTCGCTGAAAGATCGCTCACTCACGGCCCAGACTGTAGCCCCAGGTTGTTTCCGGCGCGGCTCGCGCCAGCCGCGCCGGAAACGTCATGGGACCGCCGCCCCCCGCCTCTGTGGGCGAGCTGCGCTTCTCGCCAGGCTGGGGGCGGCGGCGTTTCCGAGCGCCTGTCAGTACCCGCCGTAGGGATTCTGGGAAGAAGGCGAGGTAGTGGCCGGGCTCGTCCGGTGGCCCGAAGGGTGTTGCGTCGGGCTGGCCGAAGGGGTGGACGACGGCGTGCCCGACCCGCTCGAGCTCACCTTTGTGCCCTGCGGGGCGATCACACCGATGAGGCCGTGCTTGGCGCCGTCGATGCCCGCCGAGAACCACAGGGAGCTCTCGCCGCCGGTCGCGGCGGTTCCGGGCTCGAGGTCCCACAGGCCGGGCAGCTTGATCGCCTTGCCGTCGGACGAACGCAGGGAGCCCAGGTGACGGCCGCTCCGGTAGGCGTGCACGGTGCCGTCGCCGAAGTTGCCGACCAGCAGCGCGCCCTCGTACTGTCCCCAGCCCTTCGGCGCCGCGGTCAGGCCCCAGGGGGCGTTGAGCCCGGTCCTGGAGATGCGGCCGGTGAGCCGCCCGCTGGCGTTGAAGCGGCTGATGAAGCCCTTGCCGTTGCCGAAGACCGGCTTGCCGGTGTTCGGGTCGCGCAGTGCGTAGGCGACCCAGATGTTGCCGTTGGCCACCGCGACGTTGTACGCGTTGTAGCCGTCGGGGAGCGCCCGGTCCTGGAACTGCCAGCGGCGCAGGGAGATACGTTCGAAATCCTCGTCGAAGGCGTGGATGCGCCCGCTGGCGAAGTCGGCGGCCAGCAAGAAGGAGCCGTCGTCCTCGGTCTCAACGAGCTCCAGCCCCTTGTAGTCGGCGCCGCGCGTGAAGGCCGCGATGATCGCGTTGGCCGGGTCGACCTCCGCGTTCCAGCCGGTGATGGCGCCGCTCGGGCTGGAGAAGATGAACGTGGCGGGCTTGCCCTTGACGGTGAAGCCATCGCTTGAGTTGAACACCTGGCCTGTCGGGGCTCCGCCCGGAATGGCCACTTCGGTCTGCTCCTTCTTTCCCGTGCCGGAGTAGACGGTGGCGCTGCCGGTGCCGGTGTTCGAGACCCACAAAGTCTTGCCCATGGCCAGGCCCCACGGGTTGACGACCTTGGGGTCGGTGACAGGGGCTTTGCCCTTGACGTCCGACACAAGGTTGATGACGTCGAAACGAGTCCTGGTGGTGGCGTGTGCGGGAGTGGTGAGAGTCGCTCCCAAAACGACCGCAACAGCGCAGAGTGTGATGATGCGTGGCCGCATCCGTTGCCTCCTAGTTAGCGCTTGTGACGCGAGATACGCGGAGGGCCGTGGACGGGTTCAGTCGGGTCCGGAAATAGGGTGGCGGGAGTTTTTCGTCGCTGGCGGGGGAGAGAGAGCACCATGAACGTGTTGGGCATCGACATCGGCGGCTCGGGCATCAAGGGCGCGCCGGTCGACACCGAAGCCGGCGAGCTGGTCGAAGAGCGGCTGCGCATCCCCACGCCCGAGCCGTCGGTCCCCGATGAGGTCGCCAAGGTCGTGGCGTCGATCGTCGAGCATTTCGACTGGAACGGTCCGGTCGGGGTCACCTTCCCCGGGGTCGTGGTCGACGGTGTCATCAGGACGGCCGCCAACGTCGACCCCTCGTGGGTGGGAGTGGACGCGGGCCGGTTGTTCGGCGGCGCGACGGTGCTGAACGACGCCGACGCGGCCGGCATGGCCGAAATGACCTTCGGTGAGGGCAAGGGGCGCAAGGGCACCGTGCTGGTGCTGACGTTCGGCACCGGGATCGGCAGCGCGCTGTTCACCGACGGTCTGCTCGTCCGCAACACCGAGCTCGGCCACCTCGAACTCCGGGGCAAGGACGCCGAGCACCGGGCCTCGGCGCGGGTCCGGGAGGAGCACGAGCTGAGCTGGGACAAATGGGCCGAGCGGGTGGAGGAATATCTGCGCCACGTCGAGATGTTGTTCTCACCATCGCTGATCGTCATCGGCGGCGGTGTGAGCAGGAAGGCCGAGAAGTTCCTGCCGCACGTGAAGATCGACACGCCCGTGGTCCCCGCGGGTCTCCAGAACGAGGCCGGCATCATCGGCGCCGCCCACGCCGCGGCCACCGGGGCCTCTTAGTGTGCCGCGATATTGAGATGCGCGAGGAGGCTCGGTCAGGCAGCATGGGCGGTTGGCTCCGAGGCCGCGGGGCTCAAATATCCTGAAAGCAGTATGGGAACGCCTTCGTTGTCCTCTCCACTCGCCGACCTCCAGTCCCGCCTGCCCGAGCTCATGCCGCGCGATCAGCGGCGACTGCGGCGCAGGCTCGACGGCATGCGCCGGGTGCGCTCCCGGGACGCCCGGGACAAGATCGTCGCCGAGATCCTCGCCGATGTGGAGCGGGCGGAGCAGCGACTGGTACGACGCCGCGAAGCCGTACCTGTCGTGCGATATCCGGAAAACCTGCCCGTCTCCCAGCGTAGAGACGACATCCTCGAGGCCATCCGCGACCACCAGGTCGTGATCATCGCGGGCGAGACCGGCTCCGGAAAGACCACCCAGATCCCCAAGATCTGCCTTGAGCTGGGCCGGGGCGTGCGCGGGCTGATCGGCCACACCCAGCCCCGCCGCATCGCCGCCCGCACGGTCGCCGAGCGCATCGCCGAGGAGCTCGGCACCGAGCTCGGCGAGGTGGTCGGCTACAAGGTCCGCTTCACCGACCAGGCGAGCGACCGCACCCTGGTCAAGCTGATGACCGACGGCATCCTGCTGGCCGAGCTGCAGACCGACCGGCTGCTCGACCAGTACGACACGCTGATCATCGACGAGGCCCACGAGCGCAGCCTCAACATCGACTTCATCCTCGGCTACGTCCGGCAGCTCCTGCCCAAGCGCCCCGACCTCAAGGTCATCATCACCAGCGCCACGATCGACCCCGAGCGGTTCTCCCGCCACTTCGACGACGCGCCGATCATCGAGGTCTCGGGCCGCACCTACCCGGTCGAAGTGCGCTACCGGCCCCTCGACGAGGACGACGACCAGACGCAGGGCATCGTGGAGGCGTGCCGGGAGCTGATCGGGGAGGGCCCCGGCGACGTCCTGGTGTTCCTGTCCGGCGAGCGGGAGATCCGCGACGCCGCCGACGCCCTGGCCAAGGCCGAGTTCCGCAACACCGAGATCCTGCCGCTCTACGCCCGCCTGAGCGCCGCCGAGCAGCACCGCGTCTTCCAGCGCCACACCGGCCGCCGCATCGTGCTGGCCACCAACGTCGCCGAGACCTCGCTCACCGTCCCGGGCATCAAATACGTCGTCGACCCGGGCTTCGCCCGCATCTCCCGCTACAGCCACCGCACCAAGGTGCAGCGCCTGCCGATCGAGCCCATCTCGCAGGCCAGCGCCAACCAGCGCAAGGGCCGCTCGGGGCGCACGTCCGACGGCATCTGCATCCGGCTCTACGAGGAGGAAGACTTCCTCAACCGGCCGGAGTTCACCGACCCGGAGATCCTGCGCACCAACCTGGCCTCCGTCATCCTCCAGATGACCTCGATCGGGCTCGGCGACATCGAGGCGTTCCCGTTCGTCGAGCCGCCCGACCGCCGCCAGGTCAAAGACGGCGTCAACCTGCTGCACGAGCTGGGCGCGTTCGACGCCCAGGGCAATCTCACCGGCGTCGGCCGCAAGCTCGCGGGCCTGCCCGTCGACCCCCGGCTCGGCCGGATGGTGCTCGAGGCGGAGAAGAACGGCTGCCTGCGCGAGGTCATGGTGATCGCCGCGGCCCTGTCCATCCAGGACCCGCGCGAGCGTCCCTCCGAGAAGCAGCAGGCGGCCGACGAGAAACACCGCCGCTTCGCCGACCCCGAGTCCGACTTCCTGGCCTACCTCAACCTGTGGAACTACCTGCGCGACAAGCAGAAAGAGCTGTCCTCCAGCGCGTTCAGGCGGCTGTGCAAGGGCGAGTTCCTCAACTACCTGCGCGTCCGCGAGTGGCAGGACATCTACAGCCAGCTCCGCCATTCGCTGGGGGCCCAGCCCAACAGCCAGCCGGCGGAGCCGTACCACGTGCACGTGTCGCTGCTCGTCGGCCTGCTGTCGCACATCGGCGTCAAGGACGTCATGGACAAACAGCGCGGGCAGGACGGCCGCCGGCCCATCCAGGAATACCTGGGGGCCCGCAACGCCCGCTTCGCCGTCTTCCCCGGCTCGGCGCTGGCCAAGAAGCAGCCGCAGTGGGTCATGTCGGCCGAGCTGGTCGAGACCTCCCGGCTGTGGGCGCGGGTCAACGCCAAGATCGAGCCCGACTGGGTCGAGCCGCTGGCTCAACACCTGGTCAAACGCACCTACTCCGAGCCGCACTGGGAGAAGAACCAGGGCGCGGTGATCGCCCTGGAGAAGGTCACCCTCTACGGCGTGCCGCTCGTGGTCGGCCGCAAGGTCAACTACGGCCACATCGACCCCGACCTGTCGCGCGAGCTGTTCATCAGGCACGCGCTGGTCGAGGGCGACTGGGACACCCACCACCGCTTCCTGAAGGACAACCGCCGGCTGCTCGAAGAGGTCGAGGAGCTGGAGAACCGCGCCCGCCGCCGCGACATCATGGTCGACGACGAGGCCCTCTACGACTTCTACGACCAGCGCGTCCCGGCCGACGTGGTCTCGGCCCGCCACTTCGACTCGTGGTGGAAGAACACCAGGCAGGAGCAGCCCGAGCTGCTCACGTTCTCGCCGGAGATGCTGGTCAACGAGGGCGCCGACGTCAGCACCCACGACTACCCCGACACCTGGAAACAGCTCGGCCAGCGGATGCGGCTGACCTACCAGTTCGAGCCCGGGACCGACGCCGACGGTGTCACGGTGCACGTGCCGCTCCAGGTGCTCAACCAGGTCAGCTCCGACGGCTTCGACTGGCAGATCCCCGGCCTGCGCGAAGAGCTCATCACCGCGCTGATCCGGTCGCTGCCCAAGCACCTGCGCCGCAACTTCGTGCCCGCCCCCAACTACGCCAAGCAGGTGCTGGGCGGGGTCAAGCAGGGCGGGGAGCCGCTGCTGGAGGCCGTGGAGCGCGAGCTGCTGCGGCTGACCGGCGTACGCGTGCCGCGCGAGGCGTGGCAGCTCGACCAGGTGCCGGAACACCTGCGGATCACCTACCGGGTGATCGACGAACGCAAGCGCACCGTGGCCGAGGACAAAGACCTCGACGCGCTCAAGCGCCGCCTCGCGCCGCGCCTGCGGCAGACGCTCTCGCAGGCGGGCGACGACCTGGAGCAGAGCGGCCTGCACACGTGGAGTTTCGGCCGCCTGCCCAAGGTGTTCGAGCAGGGCCGCATGAAGGGCTATCCGGCGCTGGTGGACGCCGGCGACTCGGTCTCCATCAAGATCTTCGAGACGGAGGCCGAGCAGCGCCGCTCCCACTGGCCCGGCGTACGCCGCCTGCTCCTGCTCAACGTCACCAACCCCGCCAAGTCCCTGCTCGGCGGCCTGTCCAACCAGGCCAAACTGGCCCTGTCACGCAGCCCGCACGGCGGGGCGGTGGCCCTGTTCGACGACGTGGTCAACGCGGCCGTCGACCAGCTCATGCGCGCCGCCGGCGGCCCGGCCTGGGACCCTGTCGCCTTCGACCGCCTCTACCAGCACGTGCGCGCTCACCTCTACGACACCTCGAAGGACGTGCTGGCCAAGGTGGAGCAGATCCTGAGCGTCTGGCACGAGGTGGGCGCCCGCCTCGACGCCCTCCGGGCGAGCGCGGCCACCGAGGACGTCCGCGATCAACTGGGCAGGCTCGTGTACGCGGGCTTCGTGACAGCCACGGGCTATCAGCGCATGTCCGACATTTTGCGATACATCCGCGCGATCGACCGCCGTCTCGCCAAGCTGCCCGAGGAGCCCTGGCGAGACCAGGAGTGGATGGACCGGGTGCACAAGGTCGAGGACGACTACCACGACACGCTGGAGCGGCTGCATCCGGCCCGGCGCGGTGATCCGGAGGCGGTGGAGATCCGGTGGATGATCGAGGAGCTGCGGGTGAGCTTCTTCGCCCAGACGCTCGGCACGCCGACCCCGGTATCGGAGAAACGGATCGCGAAGGCGATGGAGAAGCTCACCCCTTGACGGTCGGCCCCTGAAGATCGGCCCCTGAAGATCGGCCCCTGAAGATCGACGGCTGAAGATCGACGGCTGAGGACCTCGCCCTGACCGGCCGCCTGTGCTCGTGGTGGAGGCGGCCGGTTCGCGGGCGGTGTCAGGCCGGGACGCTGGACACGTCGCGCTCGTAGAAGCGGTGTCCCGCCACCGCCTCGGTGAAGGGCCGGCTGATGTCGTCCCCGACGATCACCCCCACGTCGTTGGGCAGGCCGGCCGCCTCCACGAGTTGCCGGCCCGAGCCCACGGCGCCGATGGCCTTGCCGTGCTTGAATGCCTCCAGGACGAAGAAGCGGGCCTGGCCCGTCGCCGCCAAGGCCGCCCCGTCCGCCGCCACCACCGCGTCGTAGAGGACCGAGCCGGCCGCGCTGAGCCGGCGGTCCACCGGGAGGTCCCCGACCGTGCCCTCGTCCGGGGCGACGATCTCACAGATCGCCCCCTGTGACTCCAGCGCCTGGCGCAGGCCGGAGACGGCGGTGGCGTCGGTGCCGTCGGCCATGAGGATGGCGATCTTCCGGGTGGCGATGCCGCGGGGCTGGCCGGTCATGCTGAGGGCCGGCGAGGTGTTCGAGTGGACCTGGCCGCCGCCGGGCGTGGGCAGGCCGAGGCCCTTGGCCACCTGCGCGCCCAGGTCGGGGTGGATCTTGCCGAGGTGGGCGAGCACGCCCTCCTTGATGGGCCGGCGCTCCACGTGCCCGAGCTCGAACAGGAACGCGGCCACGATGTGCTGCTTCTCCCAGTCCGCCATGCTGTTCCAGAACAGGGTGGCCTGGCTGTAGTGGTCGGAGAAGCTGGGGCTGCGCATGCGGATCTTCGCGCCTTCCACCTTCTCCTGGTAGTGCTGGTAGCCGTCCCCGGGCTTCGGGCGGTTGCCGCTGATGCTGTTGGGGGAGTAGCTGGTCTGCGACTCGTGGATCTGGTGCTGGTGGAAGCCGTCGCGCTGGTCGTTGCGTACCTCGTTGACGGGCCGGTTGACCGGGATCTGCGTGAAGTTGGGGCCGCCCAGGCGCAGGAGCTGGGTGTCGAGGTAGGAGAAGTTCCGGGCCTGCAGCATCGGGTCGTTGGTGAAGTCGATGCCGGGCACGACGTTGGCGGTGTGGAAGGCCACCTGCTCGGTCTCGGCGAAGAAGTTCTGCGGGTTGCGGTTGAGGGTCATCCTGCCGATGGGCCGCAGCGGCACCTGCTCCTCGGGAATGATCTTCGTGGCGTCGAGCAGGTCGAAGTCGAAGTCGTGCTCGCGCGACTCGGGCACGAGCTGCACGCACAGCTCGTACTCGGGGAAGGCGCCGCGCTCGATCGCCTCCCACAGGTCGCGGCGGTTGAAGTCGGGGTCGTTGCCCTGGATGCGCAGCACCTCCTCCCACACCAGCGAGTACGTCCCCAGCACCGGCCGCCAGTGCCACTTGACGAACGTCCCCTGCCCCGAGGCGTTCACCAGCCGGAACGTGTGCACCCCGAAGCCCTGCATCATCCGGTAGCTGCGCGGGATCGCCCGGTCCGACATCAGCCACATGACCATGTGCAGCGACTCCGGCTGGAGCTGGACGAAGTCCCAGAAGGTGTCGTGCGCCGACTGCGCCTGCGGGATCTCGTTGTGCGGCTCCGGCTTGACCGCGTGCACGAAGTCGGGGAACTTGGCGCCGTCCTGGATGAAGAAGACGGGGAAGTTGTTGCCGACGATGTCGAAGTTGCCCTGGGTGGTGTAGAACTTCGTGGCGAAGCCGCGCACGTCGCGTACGGTGTCGGCCGAGCCGCGCGAGCCCGCCACGGTCGAGAAGCGCACGAACGTCGGGGTCTTGACCGAGGTGTCGTTCAGGAACGCGGCGGAGGTGAGGTCGGTGAGCGGCTCGTACAGCTCGAACACCCCGTACGCGCCCGAGCCCCTGGCGTGCACCACCCGCTCCGGGATGCGCTCGTGGTCGAAGCGCGTCATCTTTTCCCGGAAGTGGAAGTCCTCCATGAGGGTGGGGCCGCGGGTGCCCGCCTTGAGCGAGTTGTCCGTGTCGTCGACCGGCACGCCCTGATCCGTGGTCATGGCGTGGTCGTCCAGCGGCACGCGGTACTCGTCGAGCTGGCGGTCTTTCGCGTCGCGCTCTGGTTGCATGAAAAAATCCCCCTTGCAGGTGTTCGTCCGGTGGTCACCTATGCCCGGATGGACACGGTGAAACAGGGCTTTTCGAGCAGGGGGATCGATGATCAAGGCTGTGGTGTTCGACGTCGGCGAGACGCTCATCGACGAGACGCGCATCTGGTCGCGCTGGGCCGACCGGCTCGGGGTGAGCAGATTCGTGCTCATGGGCGCGCTCGGCGGCATGGCGGCACTCGACCGCCCGCACGGCGACGCCTTCCGCCTCGTACGCCCCGGCTTCGACCTGCGTGCGGAGGAGGCCGCCTGGGAACGCGACGAGCCCGGCGGCCTGCGCAACCACTTCGACGCCGACGACCTCTATCCCGACGTGCGCGAGGCCCTGGCCGCCCTCCGCGCCGCCGGATACCAGGTCATCGTCGCCGGCAACCAGCCGAAGCGGGCCTACGACGCGCTGCTGGCGATGGACCTGCCGGCCGACTCCCTGCACACCTCCGAGGGATGGGGCGTGGCCAAGCCGGACCAGGGGTTCTTCGCCAAGGTCGCCGCGGTCGCCGGGCGGGAACCGGCCGAGATCCTGTACGTGGGCGACCGGCTCGACAACGACGTGCTGCCGGCCGCCAGGGCGGGCATGCGTACGGCGCTGCTGCGCCGCGGCCCCTGGGGCTACCTGCACGCCGAGCGCCCGCAAGCAGAGGCCGCCGACGTGATCGCCGACGACCTGCACGCCCTCTTGCCCGCCCTGCGGCGGCTCGGCTGACGGTCTCATTCGGGGTCGATGCGAACGGCGCGATCCTCCGCCGACAGATCGTCGGCCGACTCGTAGTCGACGCCGATCTCCTCGTCCTCCGTGTCGGGCCCGAGCCCCTCGTCCGGTTGAACCAACTGGTGCTTGGGGCGCGGCTCGCGGAGCTTCTCGGGCGCCTCCCGCCGTAGCCGCTCGTCCAGGGAGTCACGGTGCTGCGGGTCGTCAGGCACGATCTCGTGACGCATGCCGAGGTCGTCGTTCCACTCCTCGACCTCGATCTCCTGCTCGTCGCTGTAGCCGTACCGGTCCGGAGGTTGTTCGGTCATACGCGGACCCCTACCCCAGGATCAGACCGAAATCCTAGGACTTGGCATCCCTAGGGCCTGGGTGAACTCTTCCTTGTCCATCGGGCGTCCATCGGGCCGTTCATCGGAGGCTCAGCGGCCGATCGCCGCGCCGACCAGGGAGCGCGGGTCGGCCGCCCCGGCCAGCATTCCGTCCGCGCGCACGTCGATCAGGTGCGCGTGGCCGAACGAGCCCCCGTACGGCAGGGCCGCCACCCGGTGCCCGAGCGCCGCCAGGCCGTCGGCCCAGGCCGAGCCCTCCTCCAGGTCGAGGACCGCGTCGTCGGGGGAGTCCCAGGTGTCGAACCCGGTGCCGCCGGTGCCCAGCCGCCAGCGTCGCGCGGAGATCGCCTGCCCCGGCTCCTCGCCGTGCCGCAGCAGCCGGGTGATGACCTGCAGCAGGATCTGGGGCTGCGCGTCGCCGCCCATCGTGCCCACCACCGACCTGAGCGTGCCGTCGGGACGGGTGATCAGCGCGGGCGTCAGCGTGTGGGGCGGGCGGCGGCCGGGGCCGTATTCGGCCGGGTGGCCGGGCCTGAGGGAGAAGCCGATGCCGCGGTTGTGGAGGTTGATCCCGGTACGGGGCTCGAACACCATGCTCCCGAACCCGGACGCGTTCGACTGGATGAGCGACACGCCCATGCCGTCGCCGTCCACCGCGCACAGGTACGTCGTGTCGCCCCGCTCGCTCAGCCCGCGCAGCCGCAGCCGGGACCGCGGGTCGATCAGCGCCCGCCGCCGCGCGATCTCGGCGGGGTCGAGCAGGTCCTTGGCGGTCTCGTGCAGCACGTCGAGCCGGTCGTGCCCGGCGACCCTGGCGGCCTCGGCCAGCAGGTGGGCCCAGGCGGGGTGCTGCGGGGAGCCGGGCAGCCGCAGGCCGTCGGCGATGCCGAGCGACATCAGCAGCAGATAGCCCTGGGAGTTGGGCGGCATCGACCAGACGTCGTGGCCGAACGCGCGGACCCTGAGCGGCTCGGCCCAGTCGGCGCCCGGCGCGGCCAGGTCGGCCTCGGTGTATTCGCCCGCGCCCACCTCGATCAGGCCCTGGCCGAACTCGCCCAGGTAGAAGCCGTCCCTGCCGTGCTCGGCCACGGCCCGCAGCGCGCGGGCCAGGCCGGGCCTGGTCACGCGGTCGCCCGCGGCGCGTACCCCGGCGAAGTCGCCGCCGCCGGGACGGCGGGCCGCGTTCATGGCGCCGGCCACCATCAGCGGCGAGGCGGGGAACCCGTCGCGGGCCAGCCGGATCGCCGGCCCGAGCAGGTCGGCCATGGCAAGGCGGCCGTGGCGGCCGTGCAGCGCGAGCCAGCCGTCCACGCAGCCGGGCACCGGCACCGACCTGATGTCGTGCAGGTGCGGCATGCGCGTGTGGCCTTCGGCCCGCAGACGCGCGGGATCGGCACCGGAGCCCGCCCGGCCGGAGGCGTTCAGCGCCGTGACCTCGCCGTCGTGGACGAGGGCGAACAGGTCGCCGCCCAGGCCGCACATGTGCGGGGCGACGACGGACAGCACGGCGTTGGCGGCGACGGCCGCGTCCGCGGCCGACCCGCCCCGGTCGAGCATCGCCAGCCCGGCCGCCGAGGCCAGGTGATCGACGCTGCACACCATTCCGGAGGGCGCGTATCTGGTGTTGTGCACGTCCAAGAGCGTACGCGCGCCCGCCGGGTCAGGCGTTCTCGAGCCGCGTCCGCGGCCGGACCGCCTGCCTCATCGTCCGGCCCGAGAGCCGGGCCAGCGCCATGGCCGCGAGCAGCGCGGCCGCCACGCACGCCACGCCGCCGGCCTGCAGCGCGACGTGCGGGCCGAGGGTGTCGCTGAACCAGCCGAGCAGCGGCCCGCCGAGGGCTCCGGCGCCCGCGCTGACGATGGACAGCGCCGCGATGACCCGGCCGCGCATCGTCTCGGGGCTGTCGAGCTGCGCCCGCGCGGAGACGGTGGTGTCGAGGGCCACCGCGCCGGCCGCGATCGGCAGCATCATGGCGGCGAACGTCCACAACGACGGCATCAGCCCGCTCAGGGCCTGCGCCACCCCGGTCACGAAGGCCATGATCAGCAGCAGCCGGATCGTCAGGTGGGGTCGGGTGGCGGCGAGGAGGCCGCCCAGCACCGTGCCGACGGCGAAGACCGTGGACAGCAGGCCGTACCCGCCCGCGCCCGCCTCCAGGGGTCCGGCGCTCATGGCGGCCATCGTGACCTGGTAGTTGCGGCCGACGCTGCCCGAGACGAACCACAGCGCCAGGATCACCAGCAGCCAGGGGGTGCGCAGGACGTAGCGCAGGCCGTCGAGCACGGCGCCCGGCTGCCGCTCGGACGCGGCCAGCGCGTGGAACTCCGCGCGCCGCATGGCCGCCACGGCCGCGATCACCACGAAGAAGCTGGCGGCGTTGATGACGAAGAGGCCGCCGTTGCCGGTGAAGGGCAGCAGCGCGCCGGCCAGGCTCATGCCGAGGATGCGGCCCGAGGAGTTCAGGATCGAGCCGAGCGCCATCGCGTTCGGCAGGTCGGCGGGCGGCACCACCTCGGCGCCGAAGCGGCCGAGCGCGGGCCCGCCCAGCGCGGTGACCACGCCGCCGGCCAGCGCCACCCCGTAGATGGGCAGGATCGACCGGACGTCCGTCAGCGCGATCACGGCCAGCGCGGCGGCGAGCGCGGCCTGAGCCACCTGCGCGGCGATCACCACGGGCCGGCTCGGCAGCCGGTCGGCCAGCGCTCCGCCCCACATGCCCAGCAGCATCGTGGGCAGGGCCTGCATGACGAGGCTCAGCCCGACGCCGGCCGCCGAGCCCGTCATCGTGAGGATGAGCCAGTTGACGCCCAGCACCTGCATCCAGGTGCCGGTCACGGAGACGATGTCGGCTCCCGCCCAGAGCCGGTAATTGTGATGACGCAGGGCTCTGAACGTGGAGGAGGAGAGAGACAAAACCGATCCTTGCCTTGACGATGCACCGGGGGGTCAACACGCTCCTCCGGAAGCAGGATTCCGGCCTGACCGGAATGTGAGGCAAGACACGGTTTAAAACCGGCTCAGACGAGTTCCATCGGCTGGTCGCGGCTGACCAGCGCCGCGTAGTGGCCGCCCCGCGCCATCAGCTCGTCGTGGGTGCCGCGCTCGGCGATGCGCCCGTGGTCGAGTACGACGATCTGGTCCGCGTCGCGGACGGTGGACAGGCGGTGGGCGATGGTGATCGTCGTACGCCCCCGCGCCAGCGTGTCGAGCGCCTCCTGCACGGCCCGCTCGGTCTGCGTGTCCAGGGAGCTGGTGGCCTCGTCGAGGATCAGCACCGGCGGGTCGCGCAGCAGCGTACGGGCGATGGCCAGGCGCTGCTTCTCGCCCCCCGAGAACCGGTAGCCGCGCTCGCCCACCACCGTGTCGTAGCCGTCGGGCAGCGCGTCGATGTGGTCGTGGATGCGCGCCGCCCGCGCGGCCTGCGCCAGCTCCTCGTCCGTGGCCGAGGGCCGGGCGAAGCGCAGGTTGTCGGCGATCGAGGCGTGGAACAGGTAGGTCTCCTGCGACACCACGCCGACCGCGTCGCTCAGCGTGTCGAACGTCAGCTCCCGGACGTCCACCCCGTCGATCGTGACCCGCCCGCCGGTGACGTCGTAGAGCCGGGGGAGCAGGTAGCTGAGCGTGGTCTTGCCCGAGCCGGTCTCGCCCACGATGGCCAGGCTGGTGCCGGCCGGCACGGTGAGGTCGACGCCGGTGAGGGCAGGGGCCTCGCCGTAGGAGAAGTCGACGTGGTCGAAGCGGACCTCGCCGCGTACGTCGTCCAGGGTCCGCGTGCCCGGGTGGATGTCGACCGGCAGGTCCAGATACTCGAAGATCCGCCCGAACAGCGCCATCGAGACCTGCACCTCGACGCCCAGCCGCAGCAGCGAGACCGCCGGCCGGAACAGGGCGGCCTGCAGCGTCGTGAACGCCACCAGCGTGCCCACCGAGATCGAGCCGGTGTGCCCGACCGCCCAGTAGATCATCGCGGGCATCGCGGCCATGACGAACTGGATGGTCGACTGCCGCCAGCGCCCCGCCATGCCGGCCTGCACGCCCAGCTCGGCCAGTTCGTCGGAGGCCCGGCCGAAGCGCCTGGTCTGCTCGGCGGAGCGGCCCATGGTGCGGCCCAGCAGAATGCCGCTGATCGACAGCGACTCCTGGACCATGGAGGCGATGGTGGCCAGCTTGCGCTGCCGTTCGGTGGTGATGCGCTTGCGCTCCGCGCCGACCTTGCGGCTGAGCCACACGAACACCGGCAGCAGCAGGAGCGAGACCACGGTCAGCCGCCAGTCGAGCGCCAGCATGGCGACGATCGTGGCGATCACGGTGGTGAGGTTGGAGATGATGGCGGCGGCGGTCGTCGTGACGACGGACTGCATGCCGCCGATGTCGTTCGCGATGCGCGACTGCACCTCGCCGGTCCTGGTCCTGGTGAAGAACGCCAGCGACATGCGCTGCAGGTGCCCGTAGAGCGCGATGCGCAGGTCGTGCATGACCCGCTGGCCCACCGTGGTGGAGACCAGCGTCTGCAGCACGTCGAACACGCTCGTCGTGACCGCCACCGCGATCATGCCCAGGGCCAGCAGCGTGAGCAGCTCGACGTCCCTGGCCGGGATGGCCACGTCGAGCACCTCGCGCAGCAGGAACGGCGAGGCCAGCGACACCAGTGAGGACAGCAGGATGAGGGAGCCGACCATGGCCAGGCGGCCACGGTAGGCGGTGAAGAGTTTGATGATGCGCCCGAGCGGCGCGCGGGGTTCGTCCGCCAAGTGGTGCTCCTTTCAGATGTCCACTCAAACAGAGGTTAACTCATATTTACTCCGGCTAAGCTTGCTGAGTATGGGAGAGATGGAGCTCGCCGAGCTCTTGCACCTGGTCGGCAGGCGGTTGCGGCATGGCTACGTACGGCGGCTGGTGCCGCTCGGGCTCAACCCCGGCCAGGCGCGGGCCCTGTGGGCGCTGGCCGGGGCCGACCGGCCGCTGCGGATGGTGCAACTCGCCGAGCAGCTCCGGATCGTGCCGCGCTCGCTCACCCCCGTGGTGGACGCGCTGGAGGAGGCGGGGCTGGTACGCAGGGAGGTCGATCCGGCCAACCGCCGCTCGACCCTGGTCGTGCTCACCGCCGAGGGCCACGCCCGCTATGAGCGGGCGCGCGACGCGCGCAGGCAGGCGGGGGAGGATCTGTTCGCGGTGCTGTCGGGGGAGCAGCGCGAGCAGCTCGGCGGGCTGCTGAGCCTGGTGGACGAGCAGTTCAGAGTCGGACGGGAGTGACCCGCGCGGCTCGGGCCGTCAGGCGGCGGTGACCACACCGCCGATGACGGTGCCGAGGCAGGGGGGCCGGCCGAGTAGGGCGGCGTACGGATAGCGGCCACGCGCGTCGAAGATCGCGAAGTCGGCGCGGGCGCCGGGGGCGAGCGACCCGATCCGGCCCCGGCCCCGGTCCATTCCCAGCGCCTGGGCCCCGCCCAGGGTGGCCGCCTCGACCAGTCGGCGGTCGAGCGCCCGGGGACGCAGCCCCAGCTCCCGCGCGTGCCGCCGCACCGCCGCCGCCAGCCCGAGCGGCCCTCCGGCGTCGAGCGGGCCGGCGGGCGGCCAGGGCATGTGGCCGCGGGTGCCGAAGGCGACGGTGTTGCCCTCGTCCAGCAGGGCCAGCGCGTCACCGGCGGGCCCGGGGCCGGGCGGGCACAGGGCCACCACGGTCCTGCGCAGCCTGAGCAGCTTGCGCTCGCCCGGGTCCAGCGGCCGGGCGCACACGACGTGGCACAGCGGCCCCAGCACCCCGGCCTCGTCCAGCGCCGCGGGGGAGTGCCGGGTCAGGTCGACCAGCAGCCGCAGCCCGAACGTCCTGGCCAGCACGGCCACGTCCTCCAGCACCTGCGGGTCCGGCGTGTGCGCCGCGATGCCGACCGCGCACGGCCGGTCGACCTCGCGGATCGCGGTGATGACCGCGTCCCGCTCGGTGTCCTCCCACTCCTCCTCGCTCCCGCTGGACACCTCGACGTAGGAGATGCCGGGCGGCGCCGTGGGATCGGCCAGGTCGGAGACGACGCTCGCCCGCGCGGTCACGCCGGGAGCGGTCGTGAAGGCGGTGGCGCAGGCGTCCACCATCCCCGCCACGATCATCCCCTCCCACCGCAGCTCCTCGGAGCCGGGAAAGGAGGAGCACAGCTCCGCCCGCGAGCCCACCCGGAGCACACGATCGCCTCTGACGGCCACGGCGCCGTCGCGCAGCGGGGCGGCGCAGACGGGCAGCACGAGCGGCGCGGAATGGACCACGACGGGCGCGGGCGCACGCCGGCTCTCGACCGTTTTGGCGCGCTTCGCAGACGGCATCAGGACTCCCGTCGGATCTTCCCTTAGCGCATTAAACGTGACGCGGGGATAGGGATGCAATCAGGACGCACTGTGAGAATCCCTAGGTAAGTAGCGCCCGGAGAGCCGCGCCAGCTTGAGGCTGAGGTGCAGGGCGAGCCGCTCGCCGCCGTCCTTCAGATCCGTGCGCGCCAGCTCCTCCACCCGCTGCAACCGGTAGTACAGCGACGTCCGGTGCAGCCGCAGCGCCCGCGACGTGGCCACCGCGCTGCCCGCCAGATCCAGGTACGTCTCCAGCGTCTCCAGCAACGGCAGATACTGCGCGTCCGCCAGCAGCCGCTCGAGCCCCGGATGCAGCTCCTGGTCGGGCAATTGGGTGAGCATCCGGTAGACGCCCAGCCGCGCCCACTCCGCCGTACGCCCCAGCCCCGGCACCCGCGCGGTCACCTCGGCCGCGTGCCTGGCCTCCTGGTACGACCCCGCCGCCTCCGCCAGCGCCGGCCGGCTGCGCCCGACCCCGACCACCACCGGCACCGGCATGGCCGCGTGCAGGTCGTCGGCCGGGACGGGCGGCCCCGCCGTGAGCAGCACCGCGTGGTCGTACCGGACCAGGTGCAGCGGGTGGTGCCCGCTCAGCCGCCGCCGCAGCGCCAGCAGCCCCTGCTCGAGCGCCAGCCGGAGCGCGTCGGTGGGCTCGGCCGTACGCGGCCTGGCCACCTGTACGGTCACCGGCTGCGCCTGCGGGAACGCGCCCGCCTCGATGAGCTGCGTGGCCGCGTCCCGCTCGCCGAGCAGCAGCCCGGTGACCGCCTCCAGTTCCCGGTGCGAGGCGAGCCCGCTGGCCAGGCTCTCGTGGAACAGCGCCACCGCCACGGCCGGGGTGGCCGCCGCCGCCTCGCCGACGTGCGCGCCGGACATGGGCGGGTCCGCGTCGATGAACCACAGGAAGCCGAGCAGGCCGTCGGAGTGGCGTACCGGGACGCAGACGCGCGGCAGCAGCCCCAGATGCGGCGCGCCCTCGGTGCGCAGGGGGCCGGTGGCCTCGTGGATGCCCGCCGCCCGCAGCCACCGCCGCACCTCGGGCGCGGTGTGGCGGCGCAGGATCGAGTCGCGGCGGATGTCGTCCATGGCGCCGCTCTGCTCGCTGTAGGCGACCACGCGTTGCACGTGGTCCTCGAGCAGGAGGGGGCGGTCGAGACGGGCGGCGAGCTCGTCCACGATCCGCTGAAGATCCGCCACGGCCACACCTTCACATGGATGTTTCAACAAATGTCGGAAACGTCAGTACAGGTCTTCCCTACAACTGCTCGGTGATCTCCGTCAATAACGTCTATACCGTCAATCCGTGAACGCCCCGAAGAAGCTGCTCAAGGGTTTACTGGCGGCCATCGTGCTGATCCCGGTGACCCTGCTGGCGACCCCTGCTTCCGCAGCACCCCCCACTGACGATCCCGAGTATCCATGGCGGCAGAACCACTGGCCGCAAACGCAGCCCTGGCAACGCGACGCACGCGCCGACGGCCAGGCCCTGCGCACCCGCCCGCCCGGCGGCATCCAGCCCATCGACCCGCAGAACTGGGAGAACCCCGACCACATGACGTGGGCGGACTACAAGAAGCCGCCCGGCACCTCCTGGAACGACCCCGCGGTGAAGGGGTCGAAGCGCACGTTCAAGGGCGCCCTCGTGCTGCTCGACTACCCGAACCAGGCGTTCGTGGTGACCCAGCCCAAGGGCTCGACGATCTACGCGAACCCGAGCGCCGAGGCCCACGACGTCCCGCGCGAGCAGGTCGCCAAGTTCTACCAGGACTTCCTCAACACCCCGAACGACCTCAACAAGGGGCACACCATCCACGAGTACTGGATGGAGGACTCCGGCGGCCGGTACGGCGTCGACCTGACAGGCTTCGGCCCGTACACGATGCCGGGCAAGGACCACGAGTACGCCATGGAGCCCAACTTCAACGGCACCGAGTCCTGCCCCGCCGGCGACGCGTGCGAGAAGGACCTGCGCGCCGACGGCAACGCCGCCTGGCTGGCCGCCGTCGGCCCCGAGGTGGCCGCGCAGTTCGACTTCGTCTTCTACCTCAGCGCCGGCCAGGACGAGTCGTCCACCTGGCAGGAGTTCGGGATGATGAAGTTCCCCACGAAGGAGGACGTGCCCGACGAGTGGGGCCCGCCGGACCCCGCGCTGCCCAACTGGATCCCGACCCGCTACGTCGAGTGGTCCTCCTGGCAGGCCGGCTCCAACTTCTGGCCCAACGCCCGCTTCGGCGTCGACTCGGTGCAGGCCGAGAGTTCCGGCATGGCGGTCTACGCCCACGAGCTGAGCCACATCATGGGCATCGCCGACAACTACAACAACCCGTACAGCGTGCCGCCCCGACGGGCGTACACCGGCATCTGGGAGATGCTCAGCCGCGGTAGCTTCAACGGCCCCGGCGGCCCGCACTCCCGGTGGCTGATCCCGCCCACCAGCGGCGCGTCCATGGGCGCCCAGCACATGCTCCGCAACAAGATCAAGCTGCAGATGGTGGACGAGCAGAACGTCCTGCGCCTGTCGCGAGAGGCGCTCGACGAGTCCGGCCTGGTCACCGCCAAGGTCGTGGCCCGCACGGTCCAGCCGGGCAAGAACGAGCTCGCCGGCGTCAACATCGCCTTCGACGGTCCTGACAAGAGCTCGTGCCAGTCCGCCGATCCGCTCTGCGACCGCGGTGGCTACGAGAACTACACGGTCGAGGTCGTGGACCGCATGGGCAGCGACTCCTTCACCCCGGACGCCGGCGTCCTGCTGGCCAAGACCAAGAACGAGGACCGGGCCCCGTTCGAGTGGGTGATCGACGCCAATCCGCAGGACATCGGCATGACCGACTACGTGATGCCCGACGGCACCCAGGTGCCGATCACGATCGGCGACTACCGCCAGCTCTCCGACGCCCTCTTCCACGCCGGCACCGACTCCGGCAGCGAGTACGAGTACGTCGACGAGGCCAACCGCCTGCACTTCTACATCACCGACGTGCACCGCAACCGCGACGGCGAGCTCTCCTACAGCGTCGCGATCCGCTCGCTCGACGGCGCCGGCCCGCAGAAGCGCGGCGTCAAGGTGCTCCCCACGGCCGGGATCCCCACCGGCAAGAACCTGTCCACCTGCAAGTTCCCGCTGCTCAACACCGGGAGGAAGGCCCCGGCGCAGGGGCAGCACCCGGAGGACGTCAGCGCCTACCTCAACTCCGACCTCTACCGGCTCAAGGCCGAGGTCCAGGGCAAGGGCTGGACCGCCCAGCTCCCCAACGCGCTGGCCACGGTCGCCTTCGGCAAGCAGTCGCTCGTGTCCGTCAACGCGGTCCGCGCCTCCGGCGGCGACCGGCTGGCCAAGGTGAAGCTCACCGCCACGTCGGAGAGCGACCCGACCAGGACCGTGACGGCCACCTGTCACGTGATCGGCTTTTAGGTGAACGATGGGGTACGGCTGGCGCGAGCCGTACCCCATCGGCTTGAATCACCCCCAAAGGGGGTGTTCGTTGACAGGGGACAACCTGCCGGACAAACCACGACGACGCAGGAGGATGTCGTGGGCCGCGCCCGTTTCGGCGGGGCTGGCCGCCGCCGCGGCGAGCGTGCTGGCGGCGTCGGTGGAGTGGGAGATCCCGCCCGCCGCCAAGATCGGCGTGACCATGGCCGCGGCCGTCCTCGTCGGACTGACCACCTGGGCCACCACCGAGACCCGCCGCCCCAAGCGGCAGGCCCGATTAGAGCCCGGCCCGCTCTTTCCCGACCAGTGGCCGCCCGTTCCCGAGCACTTCACCGGCCGCGCCAAGGCCCTCGCCGAGCTGCGTGAGGTCTTCACCACCCGCCGGAGCTCCTCCGACGTCGCGCCGCCGCTGGTCGTCTCCGTGTACGGCCGGGGCGGCGTCGGCAAGTCGGCCCTGATGACCAGGTTCGGGCAGGAGGTGGCGGGCTGGTTCCCCGACGGCCGTCTCTACGCCGACCTGCGCGGCAGCCTGGACGCCCCGGTACGCCCCGACGAGGTGCTGATCGGGTTCCTGCGCGCGCTGGACGTCCGCCTGACCACCGACCCCGGCGGCCTGGAGGAGCTGCGCAAGCTCTGGCTGACCTGGACCAAGGGCCGCAGGATCCTCATCGGCCTGGACAACGCCCATGACGCCGCCCAGGTCAAGCCCCTGATCCCGGCCGAGCCGGGCTGCGCGGTGCTGGTAACCTCGCGCGCGCCGCTGTTCCTGAACGGCACGCACGACACCCGGCTCGGCGTGTTCAGCGAGGCTCATGGGGTGGAGCTGCTGGCCAGGCTGGCCGGGGGCGCCAGGATCGTCGAGGACCTCGAATCGGCCAAGGAGGTCGTCCGGCTCTGCGACTACCTGCCGCTGGCGATCAACATCTGCGGCGGCCGGCTGGCCACCCGGGAGCAGTGGACGATGCGCGAGATGGCCGGGCGGCTGGCCGACACGCGGCGCCGGCTCGACCAGCTCGAGGTGGCCCAGACGGTGGACAAGAGCGTGCGGGCCTCCGTACAGCTCAGCTACGACGACTGCACCGGCATGCAGCGCCGCCTGCTGCGCCTGCTCAGCGCGCTGACCGCGCCCGACGTGCCCGGCTGGGTGGCCGGGGAACTGCTCGACATCTCCGGGCTCGACGGCGCCGACCAGCTCGAGGCGCTCATCGACGCGCAGCTCGCCGAGTGCTCGGGCACCGACCAGACCGGCGTGATGCGCTACCGGCTGCACGACCTGGTCAGGGTGTTCGCCGCCGAGCTGGCGGACCAGGACGAGGGCGAGCGGCGCACGGCCGCGATCGAGCGCGTGCTCTACGGTTACCGTCGCCGCGCCGAGGAGGCCGCGCAGAACCGCTGGCCGCAGGACTGGAGCAGGGGCGGGCGCCGGTCGAGCGCCGACGGGCAGCTCAAGGCCGGCGACTGGCTCAACGCCGAGCGGCTCTCGTTGCTCGCCATGATCAACCTGGCCCACCAGCTCCGGCTCTGGGAGCTGACGTGGGGGCTGGCCAGGGCGTTCTGCTCGCTGTGCCACTCGCTGCGGGCGTACTGGTCGGACTGGGCGGCCGTCGCGGAGCTCGGCTGCGAGGCCGCCGGGCGCAGCGGCGACCGGCGCTCCCTGGCCATCGCGCTGCTCGACGCCGCCTCCGTGCACGGCGGCCTGGGCCTGCGGGAGCGGGCGCTGGAGGAGGCGGAACGCGCGCTGGGGATCTTCACCGAGCTGGGCGAGTCGTGGTGGGCCGCCAGGACCATGCGCACGGTCGGGATGACGCTGTTCAGCGACGGCCACCTGGACCGGGCGCAGGACTTCCTCATCGGGGCCATCACCGCGTTCAAGGGCGAGGACGACCTGTGGTGGATGGCCCGCACCCAGCGCAACCTGGCCGAGATGCGCATGGCCGAGCGGCGTCCCGAGGAGGCCAGGGAGCTGCTCGAGGACGCCCTGGAGATCTTCAAGCGCGACGGCAACCGCTACTCCGAGGCGCAGACCCTGCGCGTCTACGGGGAGGTGCTGGCGGCGCAGGCGCGCGGCGAGTATCGCGCCGGTGACCACCGGCAGGCCGCCAACCTGTTCACCAGGGCCGGGTTCAGCCTCGACCGGGCCTCCGAGATGTTCAAGCAGCGCGGGGAGCTGTGGGAGGAGGCCCGGTGCCTGCGCGCGGCCGGCGAGGTCGGCGACCCGGCGAACGGGCTGCGCGAGCTGGACTACGTCCGGCGGGCCGAGGCGATCCTGGTCGCGCTCGGCGACTCGTGGGGGGTGGCGCGCAACGCGGTCTCGGCCGGGCGGGCGCTGGCCAGGCTGGAGCGGGTCGAGGAGTCCGAGCTGGAGCTGCGGCGGGCGGTGCGGGGCTTCGAGGAGCTGGAGGACCGGTGGTGGATGGCCAGGAGCCTGCGCTACCTCGGGGAGGCGCACCTGGACGCCGGTGGGCGCGGGGCCGCCGTGGAGCCGCTGGAGCAGGCCAGGGAGATCTACCGCAGCCTCGGTAACGAGGCCGGCATGCGCAGGACCCTGGAGCTCCTGCGGCGGGCCGCGCTCAAGTGAGCGGGCTCCGCAGTAGCTCGCCCGCCGCCTGTCTGGCCTGCAAGATGCTCTCCTCGAACAGCTTGCGCACGTGCGCGGCCTGGTCGGCCAGCTCCCGGATGCGCGCGTGGGCCAGCTCGTCGCGTACGGTCTCGGCGATGAGCTGCTGGTAGTCGGGGGTCCTGGCGGCCAGCGCCTCCAGTCGCATGTGGGCGTGGTAGACCTTGTCGGCCTTGAGCACCTGCTTGGCGTACTTCTCCAGGTGGCGTACCCGCTGCGACAGCGAGGTCCAGGCGGCGTCGAGCGCGCTGGTGTAGGGCTTGAACGCGTCCTCCATGCCGGGCGGCAGCTCACGCGGGATCAGCTTGCCGTGCTCGGCGTGCATGGCCGACAGGCGCCGCAGCCGCTCGCCGATCTGCCAGACCTCCTCCGGCAGCGACACCTGGTTCTCGATGCTGTCGATCAGGCCGGACCTGTGGACCTTGGAGTGCAGGATCGCCTCGACGGCGTTCTGCGCCCGGCGCAGCAGCATCTGACAGGGACGATCGAGGTCCTCCGGCAGGATGTAGCGGTCCGCGTGGGCCTGGGCCAGGCGAAGTCTTCGTTTGGTCGAACGATATGAGCTGTCCAGCGCCATCCATCGGATCAGGACGATCAGTCCGATACCGACACCGGCGACAAAGAATTCGGTCCAGCCGGCCACCAGGAGGATCATCACCAGGAAGCCGGGCAGGACGAACATCAGGGCGGGGTTCTTCGTGGTGTCCATTCGCGCGCCCACTCGGGCCTGGCGGAGAAGGTGCGGGCTCGAGCGCAGCTCGGCCAAGGTCTCCGGGGGCAGCGATGGATCGATCACCAGCCGTGGAGGCAGAGCTCGTGGATCCATACGTTCATGCTGCGTTATGAACCTCGAATCCGCTCATGTTTGGCGGACATATAGGGTCGTAATAATGAGTGAGATGACGCGTTGGATTGATCTGGAAGGCGCGGTCAACGTACGTGACCTGGGCGGACTGCCCACGAACGACGGTGGCCGCACTCGTCGGGGGCGGATCCTCCGCGCCGACAACCTGCAGGGCCTCACGCCCGGTGACGTGGCCGTGCTCGTGGGTGAGCTGAATCTGCGGCACGTGGTGGACCTCCGTTCGACCGCCGAGGTGTCCCTGGAGGGCCCCGGGCCGCTGACCTTCGTGCCCGAGGTGCGCCACCACCACCTGACGCTGTTCGCCGAGGGCGGCCGGCACACCGACGTGGAGGCCGACACGGTCGACAACACGGTCGACACCACGGTCGACAACACGGTCGACAACACGGTCGACATCGACCGGGTGCTGCCGTGGGCGGATCGGGCGCTGGACGAGGAGCTGCGGGTGACCGGCTTCTACTTCGGCTACCTGCGCGACCGGCCGGACTCCGTGGTGGCGGCCCTGCGCGCGATGGCGCTGGACGACGGGGCGTCGCTGGTGCACTGCGCGGCGGGCAAGGACCGCACCGGGGTGCTGTCGGCGCTGGCGCTGGAGATCGCGGGGGCGACCCGGCAGGCCATCGTCGAGGACTACGTGGCCACGGGGGAGCGGCTGGAGCTGATCCTCAAGCGGCTGCGGGGCACCAGCACGTATCAGGGCGACCTCGACTCCCGCCCCGCCGACGACCACCGGCCGCGGCCCGGCAACATCGAGCAGTTCCTGAGCGTGCTCGACGAGCGGTTCGGCGGGCCGATGGGCTGGCTGGTGCAGCACGGCTGGACGTCGGCCGACACGGAGGCCATGCGAGCCCGCCTGCGCGACTGAACGCGGTCAGCCGATGTGCACGACGATCCGCTGGGTCGCCGACAGCCGGGCCGCCTCGATGACGGCCAGCGTCTCGACCGCGCTCTCCGGATCCACCGGCGGCGGTGCGCCCTCGCGCAGCGCCGCCGCCACGCCCCGGTAGAACTCCAGGTACGTCCCCGGCTCGGTGCGCACGAACCGCTGCTCGTCGTCCGTGCCCAGGAGCCCGTAGCGGCTCTCCTCGTCGTCGCCGAACCCCGGCGCGTCGGGCGGCATCCCCGTCCGCAGCCGCTCCTCCTGCACGTCCATCCCGTGCTTCACGAACGCCGCGGACGACCCCAGCACCCGGAACCTGGGCCCGAGCCGGGCGGCCACCGAGCTGACCCACAGGTGCGAGCGCGCCCCGCCCGCGTGGGTCAGGGCGACGAACGTGTCGTCGTCGGAGGCCACCCCGTCACGTCTGACGTCACTCTCGCAGTAGACCTCGCGCGCCGGACCCAGCAGGTGGAGAGCCTGGTCGACCAGGTGGCTGCCCAGGTCGTAGAGCAGGCCGCCGACCTCCTCCGCGCCCCCGGTCTCGCGCCAGCCGCCCTTGGGCACCGGCCGCCACCGCTCGAATCGCGACTCGAAGCGCAGCACCTCACCCAGTTGCCCCTCGCCGACCAGCCGCCGCACGGTGCGGTAGTCGCCGTCCCAGCGCCGGTTCTGGAACACGGTGAGCATGAGCCCGCGCTCCTTGGCCAGGCGCACCAGCTCCCGGCCCTCCTCGGCGGTCCTGGCCAGCGGCTTGTCGACGACCACGGGCAGGCCCGCGGTGAGCGCGGCGGCGGCCGTGGCCACGTGCGTCTTGTTGGGCGAGGCGACCACGACGAGGTCGCACCGGTCCCACAACTCCTGGACGTCGCCCAGCCCGGCCGCGCCGTATCTGCCCGCGACCTCGGCCTGGCGGTCGGGGTTGCGGGTCACGACGGCGGACAGGGTCAGGCCGGGGGTGGCGTGGATCAGCGGGGCGTGAAAGTACTGGCCCGCGGTGCCGTAACCGACCAGCCCGACCCGGATGTCACTCATCGGCCCAGGTTAACGGTTGGCCACGGAGCGGGCCCACAGGGCGCTCCGTAACGGCGGCGCGCCACTGAAGGGTCAGCGGGCGTGCCCCTGGAAGGCCCTCCGCCGGAGTGCGGCGGAGGGCTCAGAGTGGGCGGAGCCGTAGGGGAGGGGAGCCCGGATTTCTCAGAGCCGCACGTTTCGAGGGCCGCGCGTCAGCGGAGCCGCGCGTTTCGGAGCCGGCACGTTAGCGGGGCCGCGCGTTAGCGGGGTGGGTCGGCGGGCGGTGGTGCGTGGCCGGTCATTCGTCGTCGCGTTCGGCGAGGAAGCGTTCGAACTGGGCGGCCAGTTCGTCGCCCGTGGGCATCGGGGTGGTCTCGGCCATCAGGTTCTCGCGCTCCGCCCCGCCCGCGAAGGCGTCGTACTGCTGTTCCAGCCCGCTGATCGCGGTGGACAGCTCGCTGGAGGCCTGGATCTGCTCCTCGATCTCCGTCGTCGTACGGCGGGCCGCGTCGCGCAGCGCGTCCATCGGGAAGACCAGGCCCGTCCCCCTCGTCACCGCCTCCAGGCCCGTCACTGCGGCGGTCGGGTATTCGGCCTGCGACAGGTAGTGCGGCACGTGCACCGCGTAGCCCAGCGCGTCGTGGCCCTGCGCGCCGAGCCGCAGCTCGATCATGGCCGCCACGCTGCCGGGCACCTGCACTCGTCCGAACGAGCTGGTCTGGGCATTGATCAGCTCGGGCCGGCTGGCGTGCATCGTGATGCCGAGCGGCCGCGTGTGCGGGACCGCCATCGGGATCCCGTGCAACGTCACGAGCTTGCTCACCTTCAGCCGGTCCACCAGCGCCGCCACGGCCTTGGTGAACAACTCCCACTCCCGGTCGGGCTCGGGGCCGCTCATCAGCAGGAACTGCGTCCCCGTCGAGTCCTTGGCGACATGCACGGCCAGCTCGGGGCTTTCGCACTCCACCCACCGGTCGGTGTCGAACGTCATGATGGGGCGCCGCGACCGGTAGTCGAGCAGCCGGTCCACGTCGAACGTCGCCACGACCCGGTGCTCCAGCTCGGCCAGCAGGTGGCCCAGTGCGAGGCGTCCGGCGCCGCCCGCGTCGACGAAGCCGTCGAAGTGGTACAGCAACACCGGATCGGGCAGCTCGGGCGCGTCGTCTGCGAGCTCGTAGAGATCCTTCGGGTCGAACACGGTTGGACAGCCTTTCCCTAGGTACTCTCTCCAGAACCTACGGCGTGTCGGAACGATTCCGTGCACGGCACCCTATCGAGGCACAATGGGTGCATGGACGCGGACCCGGAGCTGGAAGAGTTCGCCACGAAGCTGTTCGACCTGGCCAGGGCCGGCGACACGGAGACCTTGCGGGCCTACGTGGAGGCCGGGGTTTCGGCCGACCTGACCAACGGCAAAGGTGACACTTTGCTGATGCTGGCGGCTTATTACGGTCACGCCGAGACCGTACGCATGCTTGTAACATGCGGCGCCGATCCCGACCGGGCCAACGACCGTGGGCAGACGCCGCTCGCGGGCGCGGTGTTCAAGAAGGAGTCTGCCGTGGTCAGGGCGTTGCTGGATGGTGGCGCCGACCCGGACGCCGGTCGGCCGTCGGCGATGGAGACGGCGCGAATGTTCGCGAATGACCAGTTTATCCAATGGTTCACGCAAAGAGATTCATAGTATGAAATAAGCATTAAAGGCCTCGAAGTTGCCGAGTGTGGCCTTTCGAACAGTCCATCGTCATGCTGGTGACGTGGCTACTTCTGCGCACTCCTTCAGTAGGCGACCGCTCCACATCCCTCCGCTGCCATGTCCGTTTCCGAATGAGATCAACGTTCATGCCTCGGAGGTCGACGCGGAGAGCCACGCATGGCTGGCCGCCTCAAACATGCTCAACGGGGCCGAAACCATCGAGCACTTCCGGCGCTCGAAGATCGGCCTGCTCGCCGCACGGACCAATCCCACCGTGCCGCGTGACAGCCTCCGGCTGATCAATGACTGGTACAACTGGCTCTTCGCCTTCGACGACGCGTTCTGCGAGGGCGAGCTCATGGGGCACCGGGCCTCCGCACTGGCCCGCGCCCTGCCTCCCCTGCTCGAGATCCTCGACGACCGCAGGGAGCCCGAGGCCCGCGACGCGTTCGGGCTCGCGCTCAACGAACTCCTGCGCCGGATCTCCAGGACCGCCACCCCCGCACAGGTCGACCGCTGGCGGATCACCGTGAAGGAGTACCTGTTCGCCCAGATCTGGGAGGCGGCCAACCGCGAGGTCGACCTCATCCCGACCCCCGAGGACTACGTGCTGATGCGCCGCATCACCGGGGCCACGTACACCTGCTTCGCCCTCATCGACGCCGGTGGCGGCTATCGGCTCGAGGCCGAGGAGTGGCACCACCCCGACGTGCGCGCGCTGTCGGACCTGGCCTGCGACCTCATCGGCTGGGACAACGACCTGCTCTCATACGCCAAGGAGCGCGGCAACGACAAGGCCAGGCACAATCTGGTCACGGTCCTGGCCACGCACAAGTCCCTCACGCTGCAGAACGCGTTGCGCGAGGTCGCACAGATGCACAACGACGCCATCGCGGCCTTCATCGACCGGCGCGCGGCCCTCGACCAGTGGGCCCCGCTGCCCGTCCGCAAATATGTCCGCGGCCTCGAGCACTGGGTGCGGGGCCACATCGAGTTCTCCCTCGGCAGCGCACGCTACGTGCACGCCTGGCCCGACGACACCCGCTGGCCGCAGGCCGGCTGAGCCCTGACGTCAGCTCTCAGGCGGGGCGTCCATGTCCTCGAGCGCGAGCGTGGACGCCTCGTCCAGATCGAACCGGGCGCCCTCCTCGAACGCGTTCTTGTAGGCCAGGTCGCCCATCCGCCGCCGGCAGTCGTTGATGCAGGCGTTGTGGCCCTCGGTCAGGAACGGCGCCCCCATCTGCGGCAGCCCGGCCGTCCGCCAGTTCTGCTGCAGCGCCCCGAGCAGCTTGGCGGCCAGCTCGAGCTGGTCCTTGGCGACGAAGATCCGCGCCAATGTCTCCAGCACCAGCAGGGTGCCGAGCGTGTCGTGGAAGTGCCGCTTGATCCGCAGCCCCTCCCTGGCGCTCTCCAGCGCCTCCTGATGCCGGCCCGTCATCAGCTTGGTGTCCGACATCGCCCACTGCGCGTAGGAGCTGACCCACAGCTCGCCGCGCTCCCTGCACACCTGCAGGCAGTCCTGCAGCAGCGACTCCGCCTCATAGAGCTCGCCCTGCGCCGACAGCACCAGCGACAGCTCCACGATGGCGGGCAGCAGGCCGGGGTTGAGCTCCTTGTTGTCGGTGTTGAACTCGATCGCCACGCCCAGCAGCGCGCTGGCCTTCTGCAGGTCGCCCTGGAGCAGCGCCGCCGTGCCCTGCATCTTGGAGCCCAGGATCACCGCCCTGGAGTCGCCGACCCGGACGGCCTCGGTGCTGCAGTTCTCCGCCGCGGCCTGGGCGCCGGTGCTGTCGCCCTGGGCGCTCTTCACGTAGGACAGCACCCACAGCGCCTTGCACCGTTCCTTGCTGACGCCGGGGTTGGCCTCCAGCGCCCGCTCCAGGTAGAGGCGCCCCTCGCGGACGAACCCGCAGCACACCCACATGAACCACAACGACGAGAGCAGCGTCAGCGCCAGCACCGACTTGCCCGGCGTCTTGAGCGCGTGCTCCAGCGCGACCCGGACGTTGTCGTGCTCCTGCCGCATGCGGATGAACCAGTAGATCTGCCGCGGCCCCGACCAGGCGTCCTCGCTGCGCTGGGCCAGGCTCAGGTAGTACTCCAGGTGCCGCTGGCGCATCTGGTCGGCCTGGCCCAGCTTGTCGAGCCACTCCTCGCCGTATTCGGCCAGGGTGTCGATCAGCTTGTAGCGCACGCCGGCGTGGTTGCTCCTGATCAGCAGGATCGACTTCTCGACCAGCCCGGTCACCAGGTCGGTGATGTCCTCCGAGGGCAGCCTCCCGTCGGAGCAGACGAACCGGGCCGCGTCGAGCTCGAAGTCGTCCGCGAACACCGACAGCCGCGCCCACAGCAGCCGCTCGGCGGGCTCGCACAGCTCGTGGCTCCAGCCGATGGCCGCGCGCAGCGTCTGGTGCCGGGGCAGCGCCGTACGGCTGGCGCCGGCCAGCAGGCTGAACCGATCGGCCAGCAGCCCGAGGATCTGCTCCACCGACAGGGCCCGCAGCCGCACCGCGGCCAGCTCGATGGCGAGGGGGATGCCGTCGAGCCGGCGGCACAGCTCGGCGACGGCGCCGATGTTCTCCTCGTCGAGCACGAAGTCGGGCACGCTGGCCCCGGCCCTGGCCGCGAACAGTTGCACGGACTCGTTGGTGAACAGGCTCTCGGCCGGGTCGTCGCCGGGCACCTGCAGCGGCGGCACGGGGATCACGTGCTCGTAGGGCAGGTGCAGCGACTGGCGGCTGGTGGCCAGCACCTTCAGGTTGGGCGCGGCCTCGAGCAGCTCGTGGACCAGCTCGGCGCAGCCCTGCACGAGATGCTCGCAGGTGTCGATGATGAGCAGCATGTCGCGCTCGCCCACCCACTCCGACAGCGACTCCGACTCCGCCCGCGAGGACTGGTCGGCGATGCCGAGCGCGGAGGCGATGGTGTGCTTGACCATGCCCGCGTCCTGCAGCCGGGCCAGGTCGGCGAACCAGACGCCGTCGGGATATTGCGAGCGCACCTGATGGGCCAGCCGCAGCACCGTGCGGGACTTCCCGACGCCGCCGATGCCGGTGACGGTCACCAGGCGTGACTCGCTGAGGTGTCGTTTGAGGTTGGCGAGGAGACGGGTCCGGCCGACGAAGCTGGTGAGCTCCGCCGGCAGATTGCCTTCACGCCGCCAGCCTGTCGGGGTGGCCATGAGCAGCCTCACGGGGGGTAGGCGACACCTGCCCTCGCATCGTACCGCCGTGCCTCCCGGGTGTCCTTGGACCTGCGGACACGCCGGGTACTGGTTTGTACGTCCGGGTAGCATGTCCGACGTGGATGATTTTCTACCTGAGCAGACGGCGGACGACACCGACCTGGGCTGGGGCGACTGGCGGGAGAGCGACCCCGACTCCTTCCTCCTCGACAACAAGCCTCCGCACTGGGGCTGACCGTCATCGCCTACGACCTGCGCGCCGCCACTCCCGGTGACTACGACGCCATCGCCGCCGTGGCCGACGACTGGTGGGGCCGGCCGATCCTGCCCGTCCTGCCCAGGCTCTTCCTCGACCACTTCCACCGTACGAGCCTGGTCGCCGAGGGTCCTGACGGGCTGGCCGGCTTCCTGGTCGGCCTGCTGTCGCCGTCGCTGCCCGATGAGGCGTACATCCACTTCGTCGGCGTCTGCCCCGACGCCAGGACGAGCGGCCTGGGCCGCACGCTCTACGAGCGCTTCTTCGACCTGGCCCGCGACGACGGCCGCCACGTCGTCAAGGCCGTCACCGCGCCGGTCAACGCGACCTCCATCGCCTTCCACCGCCGCATGGGCTTCACGGCGAGCGACCCCGTGCCCGGCTACAACGGCCCCGGCACCAGCCTGGTCACGTTCGCCCGCACGATCTGACGTGCCTCAGGCGGTGGCCAGGTCGGGGCGCGACGTCCTGGCCTGGGCGAGCGCGGTGCGCTCGGCCTCCACCAGGTTCCGGCAGCGGGAGATCTCCCGCTGCACCCGGTCCTCGTCCCAGCCGAGCACGTCGGCCATGAGCCCGGCGATCAGCGGCGCCGCCTTGTAGGCCAGCTCACCGGACTCGATGAGCATCCGGGTCCGGCGGGCGACGATGTCCTCGGCGTGCAGGGCGCCCTCGTGGGTGACGGCGTAGCAGACCTCGGCCTTGAGCCACGGGCCCGGCTCGGCCAGCGGCTCGCCGAGCGAGGGATCCTCGACGTGCCCGACGCCAGGTCCCGGCTCTCCACGAGCGCCACCCGGAGCCCGCGCGAGGCGGCGTCCAGCGCGGCGCCCGCGCCCGTCACACCCCCGCCGACGACCAGCACGTCATAGGTCTGCTCGCAGAGCCGGTCGAGCGTCTCCTGGCGGGTCCGGGCGTCGAGTCTGCCGGTCAGGCCCATGGCGCATCGCTCACTTTCCGCAACATTTCGAGCACAAACCGTATGCATTCCCTTGGAGGGGGAATGCACACAACGCTCACGGATACCGGCGGGGGAGGTGTGCGGTGGCGGAACAGGTCGCCAGGAAGAGCCTGGCGGGCGAGATGGTCGCCGAGTTCGCGGGGACGATGGTGCTCATCCTGTTCGGCGCGGGCGTGGTCGCGCAGGTGGTGGCGGCGGGCCTCGGCGACCACGACAGCATCGCCTGGGCGTGGGGCATCGGGGTGGCGCTCGGCGTCTACGTGGCGGGCCGGACCACGGGCGCGCACCTCAACCCGGCCGTCACGCTCGGCTTCGCCGTCTTCCGCGGCTTCCCCTGGCACAAGGTGATGCCGTACGTGATCGCGCAGGTCGCCGGAGCCTTCGTCGGGGCGCTCATCGTGCGCTGGAACTACACCGAGATCCTGGCCATGGCCGACCCCGGGCACACGATCAAGACCCAGGGCGTCTTCTCGACCCTGCCCGGCAACGGCACCCTGCCGATCGGTACGTGGGGCGCGCTGCGCGACCAGATCATCGGCACCGCCATCCTGCTGTTCGTCGTCTTCGCCCTGTCCGACACCGCCAACATGGCGCCCAGCGCGAACCTCGGGCCGTTCGTCATCGGCCTGCTCGTCGTCGCGATCGGCATGTCCTTCGGCAGCGCCGCCGGCTACGCGATCAACCCCGCCCGCGACTTCGGCCCGCGCCTGGCCAGCTTCCTCACCGGCTACGGCGGCGCCTGGCGCGACCAGTACGGCTCCCTCTACTTCTGGGTCCCCATCGTCGGCCCACTGGTGGGCGCGTTCATCGGCGCCGGTCTCTACCAGGTGATGATCGCCCGTTTCCTGCCGCAGGGCGAGGACCGCGACACCGTGAAGCCGTCTGACTGAGGAGAACGCCATGCCTGACTTCGTCGGCGCCGTCGACCAGGGCACCACGAGCACCCGCTTCATGATCTTCGATCACGAGGGCGCCGAGGTCGCCAAATACCAGCTCGAACACGAGCAGATCCTGCCCAGGGCCGGCTGGGTGGAGCACAACCCGATCGAGATCTGGACCAGGACCGCCGCCGTCATCCAGAGCACGATCCAGCGCACGGGGCTGCACGACGGCGACCTGGCCGCGCTGGGCGTCACCAACCAGCGGGAGACCACGGTCGTGTGGAACCCGCGCACCGGGCGGCCCTACTACAACGCGATCGTGTGGCAGGACACGCGGACCGACCGGATCGCCGCCGCGCTGGAGCGCGACGGCCGCGGCCAGGTCATCCGCGACAGGACCGGGCTGCGGCCCGAGGCGTACTTCTCCGGCGGCAAGATCCAGTGGATCCTCGAGAACGTCGACGGCGTCCGCGAGGCGGCCGAGCGCGGCGAGGCCGTCTTCGGCACCACCGACACCTGGACCCTGTGGAACCTCACCGGCGGCGTCAACGGCGGCGCGCACATCACCGACGTGACCAACGCCAGCCGCACCATGCTGATGGACCTGGACACCCTGGAGTGGGACGACGAACTGCTGTCCTTCTTCGGCATCCCGCGCGCGATGCTGCCCGAGATCCTGCCGTCCGCCGACCCGGACCGCTACGGGACCACGCTCCGCTCCGGGCCCTTCGGCGGCGAGGTGCCGATCGCCGCGGCCCTGGGCGACCAGCAGGCCGCCACCGTCGGCCAGGTCTGCTTCGCGCCCGGCGAGGCCAAGAACACCTACGGCACCGGCAACTTCCTGCTGCTCAACACCGGCACCGACCGCGTCCGCTCCGAGAGCGGCCTGCTCACCACCGTGGCCTACAAGTTCGGCGACAGCCCCGCGGTGTACGCGCTGGAGGGCTCGATCGCGGTGACCGGCTCGGCGGTGCAGTGGCTGCGCGACCAGCTCCACGTCATCACCTCCGCCGCCCAGAGCGAGACCCTGGCCCGGCAGGTGCGCGACTCGGGCGGCATGTACTTCGTGCCGGCGTTCTCCGGCCTGTTCGCCCCCTACTGGCGGGCCGACGCCCGCGGCGCCATCGTCGGGCTTTCGCGCTACAACACCGACGCCCACCTGGCCAGGGCCACGCTCGAGGCCATCTGCTACCAGAGCCGCGATGTCGTCGAGGCCATGCAGCAGGACTCCGGGGTGGTGCTCGACGTGCTGAAGGTGGACGGCGGGGTCACGGCGAACGACCTGTGCATGCAGCTCCAGTCCGACATCCTCGGCGTGCCGGTCAGCCGCCCGGTCGTGGCCGAGACCACCGCGCTCGGCGCCGCGTACGCCGCCGGGCTGGCGGTCGGCTTCTGGAGTGACACCGAGGAGCTGCGGGCCCACTGGGCCGAGGACCGCCGCTGGCTGCCGACGGCGAGCGAGGAGCAGCGGGAGAAGGGCTACGCCGGCTGGAAGAAGGCCGTGAGCAAGGCGTTCGACTGGGGCGAGACCGACTGAGACCGACCCGGAGACAGCGCCCCCCGGTCCGTCGGGGTCTACGACATGAGGCCGTGAGAGGAGGTCCGGGTGCGTCCGCAGCGCCGCACCCGGACCGGCTCTCAATATCCGTTCCCGCTCCTGCTTGGATCGTTCCAGGCGTCGGCGAGCATCCGCGCGACCGCCGTGCTCAGCACCCGCACGCCCCGCGTGGTGCCGGGCTCGATCCCGACCAGCTCCTGCACGCGGCGCAGGCGGTAGTCGAGGGTGCGGGGATGGATGTGCAGCGAGGTCGCCGTGCGCAGACGGTTCATGTCGTTGCGGTAGTAGGCGTCCAGCGTGGTCACGAGTTCGGGCCCGCCGGACAGTCGTAACGCCACCTCCTTGAGCCACTCGTCCACCTGCGGCGTCTGCGCGGCCCCCAACTCGGGGAACATGTCCGCCGCACTGTACGGCCGCAGCGGCATCTTCTCGACCGGTGCCACCCGGCTGACCCGCCGGGCGAGCGAGGCGGCCGGCGCCAGCGCGGACGCCCGGCCCTTCGCCATGCCGACCGAGCAGGGCCTGCCGAGCGCCTCGGCCAGGTCGCGGCCCAGCTCCAGCCCCGTCTCCTCCGCCGCCGCTGCGCTGCGCGCGTCGGCTCCCGAGCACGGGACCAGCACCACGACCTCGTCCGGATCACACCAGAGCAGCGGCATCCGGTACCGCTCGAGCAGCGCCTGCGTGATCTCCTCCCGGCGTCCCCTCGGCATCCGCGGGTTGCGGTCGGCGACCCGTATCACGGTCACCATGTAGTGCTCGGCCAGCGGCATCCCGACGCTGGCGGCCAGCGGGCCCGCCATGTCGTCGTCGTCGAGCAGCATGCCGGCGAGCCTGCGGACCCGGGCCACGAGGGGCAGGAGCGGCTCCTGGCCCTTGAAGTAGCCGCGGGTGTGGGCCTGCGCCGCCGTCACGCCGTACCGGTCGAGCCAGTCGAGCATGAGCATGGTGTCGTCGACGTCGCACGGGCCGCCCGCCTCCGACATCTCGCGGAGCGTGGCGCCCGCGTGCAGGGCCAGGGCGTGCCGGTAGGCCACCACCGACACGCCCTGGGCGGCCCGCTCCTCGCCGGCGGATTCGATGAAGACGAGCTCCGACTCGAGTAACGGCTCATCCGCCTCCGTGAGTTCGATCGTGCGGCGTCGTATGATCACCGCGAGTTCGAGCATCGACGTCTTCGCCTCGGAGGCGATGACCTGATAGTCCGGTATTTCGTTCACACACGCCGCGACAACCCTCCGAGCGTTGTCGTCGATCCGGCGTTTGAGCGTGCCAAAGAAGTCCCCCATGCCTGATTCCCCCAGAAACGACTGAAGTTCGTTCCCCGTCACTTCACACGCATCCGCCTATTCGCGCGAAACTTGACTCTGGATCAACAACTCGGGTGGAAATCCGGTCCCCGTCCGGACGAACCCGTGCGTCGCGCACTGCGGACGCTAGCGCGCCGCGGGCCGCGGTGCGCCACGGGTTCGGGTGGCCGAAGAGGCGGGTGCGTCAACTCACCACGTCCTTGCGGCGGAAGCGCCGGAAGGCCAGGGCGATGAGCAGGGCCGCGTACGTGATCGACACCGAGGCGCCCTTGGCCATGCCGCTCCAGTCCAGTTCGGGCGCCAGGGCGTCGAGCCAGGCGTTGTTCCAGAACGTGGGCAGGAACTCGCGCAGCACCCCGAGGGCCTCGACGGCCTGCAGAATCGTGCACACGATCCACAGGCCGACCGCCCCGCCCACCGCGCCCAGCGGGGAGTCGGTCATGGTGGAGATCAGGAAGGCCAGGGCGGCCACCACGAGCTGGCTGACCAGGGCGTACGCGATCACGATGCCGAAACGTGGCAGCACGTCCAGCGCCGGGATCGTCTCGCCCGTGCCGGGCACCTGGATGTCGTCCCAGCCGAACGCCAGCGTGCCCGCCAGCAGCGCCATCAGCGGCAGGCAGACCACCGCCGCCGCCGAGTAGCCCAGCGCCACGATCAGCTTCTGCCGCAGCAGCCGATCCCGGGGGACCGGCGCGGCCAGCAGGTAGCGCAGCGACGACCAGTTCGCCTCGCTGGCCACGGTGTCGCCGCAGAACAGCGCGACCGCCACCACCAGCAGGAAGCTGGCCGAGACGGACAACGCGAACGCGGCGAAGTTCAGGCCGCTCTCCATGGCCAGGTCCGAGATGCGCAGCGACGACTGGCCCTGCTGGTTCGACTGCGGCCCGAACTGGAACGCGATCACGAGGATCCACGGCAGCGCCAGCAGCAGCCCGAACATCACCAGCGTCCGCCGCCGCTTGAACTGCCTGACGATCTCCACGCGCAGCGGCAGCGTACGGTGCGGCGCGTAGCCCGGCGCGGCGGTCATGCCTTGTCTCCGATGAGGTCGAGGAACACGTCTTCCAGGCGCGGCCCGTGCCCGTTGCCGAGGGCGGCCGAGCTGAGCAGCGACGACACCGGCCCGCTGGAGACCAGGCGCCCGCGGTGCATGACCACCACGTGGCTGCAGGTCTGCTCCACCTCGGCCAGCATGTGACTGGAGACGATCACGGTACGGCCGTCGCGCGCGTAGCGCTTGAGCACCTCGCGCATCTCCCGGATCTGGGGCGGGTCGAGCCCGTTCGTGGGCTCGTCGAGCACGAGCAGGTCCGGCAGCCCCAGCATGGCCTGCGCGATGGCCAGCCGCTGCCGCATGCCCTGCGAGTACGTGCGCACGGCCCGGTCCAGGGCCTTGCCCAGGCCCGCGATCTCCAGCGCCTCCTCGAAGCGCGCGTCGGCCTTGGGCCGGCCGGTGGCGGCCCAGTAGAGCTCGATGTTGTCGAGCCCGGACAGGTGCGGCAGGAAGCCCGGCCCCTCGACGAACGACCCGAGCCGGGACAGCGCGGGCGCGCCCGGGGTCACCCGGTCGCCGAAGATGCGGACCTCGCCGCCGTCCGGCTGGATGAGGCCCATCATCATCCGCATGGTGGTCGTCTTGCCGGCGCCGTTCGGCCCGAGCAGGCCCAGCACCTGGCCCCGCTCGACCCGGAACGACAGGTCGTTCACGGCGAGCTCCCCGTTCCGGTACGCCTTCGTCAGCCCGCTGATCTCCAGCGGCACCTCCTCGCCCGCCGGTTCACCGGCGGCCGGTCCGGCGCGGCGCGGGCGGCCCGTCGCGATCAGGACGCCGGCGACCACGATGGCGGCCAGCGGCATCGCCCACACCCACCACGCCACCCCGGCGGGCGGAGCGGCCAGCGTGCGGACCGTGGGGACCGCCAGCGCGGGAGAGACCAGCGAGACCTGGTACGTGGCCGGTTCGGCGGGCGTCGCGAACCCCATGTCGGTCGTGGTCACGACCAGCCGGAGCCGGTGCCCCGCCGCGAAGCGGTAGTCGACGGCCGGGAGCGTGATCGTGGCCTCCGCGCTGGTCGCGCCCTCGGGAATCGTCACCCGGACCGGCGAGACGAGCCCGGCGGGCAGGGCCGGCGGCTGGACGCTGTCGGCCACGTCGTACAGCTTCGCGAACAGCGTCGCCTCGCCCTTGCCCGACACCCTGACCTTGACGGACGGGCTGCCGGTGAGTTGGAGCGAAGCGGTCAGCGGCCGGGACTCGAACGTGGCGCTCTGTCCCGGCATGTCGAGCGAGAACCCGGCGCCGCCCTGGCCGGCCAGCAGGCCGCCGATGCCGGGCACGGTGGACACCGAGGCGGGCGCGCCGCCGGGCGGGTTGACGACGTTCTGGGCGGCGCCGGTCAGCTCGACGGTGGTCGTGTCGGTGCCGGCCAGCCCCGGGTAGGAGGCGGCCTCCGGGTGCAGGCGGATGCGCTGGCGGGTGCCCGGGTCGCGGCCGCCGTCGCGCGTCACCGTGAACGCGCTGACCGGCTGGGCCGACTCGTCGCCCTTGAGGTATCGGGCGAACCAGGCGGAGGACTGCTCGGTGAGCCATTCGGCCTCGCCGTTGCCGCCGTCGTGCCCGCCGTCGAACCAGGCCAGGCTGACCGGCGTGCCGGCGGCGGCGATGGCCTTGGCGTTGGCGTCGGCGTGGCTCAGCGGGAACAGCGAGTCGCGCTGGCCCTGGATGAGCAGGGTCGGCGCCTTGATCCGGCCGGCCACGGTGATCGGGCTGGACTTGCGCAGCAGGTCCACGGCCTCCTGGGTGGCCTTGCCGTCGGTGGCGACCCGCTGGTAGATGTCGCAGATCGCGGGCAGGAACCTGCCGCACCGCGCCTGCTCGGGTGTCAGCGGCTGGGCGCCGTCCCGCTGCCCGCCGGACAGCAGCGACGCCGTGTCCAGCGAGACGCCCTGGCCGAAGAAGATGCCGGCCCACATGCGCTTGAACACGCCGCTCGTGCCCGGGGCGCCGCTCGCGGCGGCGTTGGGGAAGAGCGCGTCGGACAGGTCGGACCAGGTGATCTGGGGCACGATCGCGTCGACGCGCTGGTCGTGGGCGGCCGTCATCAGGGCGATGGCGCCGCCGTACGAGCCGCCCGCGATGCCCACGCGGGGGTCGTTCGCGGCGTCGAGCTGGACCTCGGGACGCTTGGCCAGCCAGTCGATGAGCTGCTTGACGTCCTTGACCTCGTAGTCGGGGGAGTTGAGCGCGATCTGCCCGGTCGAGCGGCCGAAACCGCGCGCCGACCAGGTCAGGACGGCGTAGCCCTGCTGGGCGAGGGTGATCGCCTGCGCCCGCATGCTCTGCTTGCTGCCGCCGAAACCGTGGGCGAGCAGGACGACAGGCGCTCTCCCACCGTCGGGCGGCGGGAAGAACGTCGCATCGAGCTCTACCCGTTGGTCGTCGGCTGGTCCGTCGACGACATTGATCCTCTGATCCTGGCCTCGCACCTCGGGATCGGACGGCCACACAAGCCAGGTGGTCACCCCGATGAGGGCGAGCGCCACCACCAGGGCGGCCACACGCTTCATGCGCGCAGCCTACTTACCGCACCTGAGAGATCCCTGAGACGATGATCTTGCTCATGGTCGCGATCGTCCTGATCAGCCGCTGGATCAACCGCTGATCAGCCCTGGATGGCGTAGACCGTCGTCGCGTGGGCCACCGTGTCGTCGCCGCCCTCGGCCCTGAGCGTGATCTCGGAGAAGGCCAGCGTGCGGCCCAGCTTCGTGACGCGCACGTCGATGAGCACGTCCTTGCCCGCCACCGGCCGCTGGAACGTCGTGCTCTGCTGCACCGTGGTCATCGGCACGAACCCGCCGCGCGCCGAGGAGATGGCGATCACCGTGGCCGTGTCGGCGGCCGCCATCATCGCCTGACCGCACAGGCCGCCGCCCTCCCTGGCCAGTTCGCCGGACCACGGCAGCCGTACGAGGGCGTGACGTTCGCCGACCTCCTCCACGCGCAACCCGAGCCGCTTGATCCAGGGGGCGAAGTATTCCTGGAGGATCGCCTCTGCCTCTTGGGGAGTCACGGGCCCATCATGCACGCTGGACCTCGGACACCGGGAGGTTGCGCGATGGCGGTCGAGATCTTCACCCCGTCCACGTACGAGACGGCCGTGCCGTACGAGCTGTTCGCCGAGCTGCGACGGGAGTCGCCGGTGTGCTGGATCCCCGAGCCCGCGGCCGGGCCGTGGCGGGCGGGGCCCGGCTACTGGGCGGTGTTCCGGCACGCCGACGTCAAGCACGTCCTGCGTACCCCGGAGGACTTCTCCTCCCATCTCGGCGCCACCCAGATCCGCGATCCCGACACTCCGGCCGATCTCGCGTTCGTCCAGGTCCAGATGCTCAACATGGACCCGCCCGGCCATTCCAGGCTGCGCAGGATCGTGGCCGCGGCCTTCACCCCGCGCGTCGTGCGCGCGCTCGAACGCACGATCGCCGCGCGGGCGGCGGCGCTGTTCGCCGAGGGGGAGTGCGACTTCGTGGAGGTGGCCGCCGACCTGCCCGTGTGGACGCTGGCCCACGTCATGGGCGTGCCCGCGCGGGACAAGGGGCTGCTGTACGACTGGGCGTCGCGGGTGATCGGCTACCAGGACGCCGACTACGCGGAGCTGTCCACGGCCGACGTCGCGTCCCTCACTCCCATGGGCCGCCTGGCGGTCGCCGCCAGGCCCGAACTCGCGCCCGGCGTCAACCCGCGCTCCAGGGCGGCGCTGGCCGACATGTTCGCCTACGCGCACGCCCTGGCCGAGCGCCCCCTGGACGGGGAGTCGGTCATGTCGGCCATGCGGAAGGGCGGCCTGACCGGGGCGGAGTTCGAGAACATGTTCTTCCTGTTCGCCGTCGCCGGGAACGAGACGCTGCGCAACGGCATCCCCGGCGGCCTGCTGACCCTCCTCCAGCATCCCGCCGAGCTGGCCCGCCTGCGCGCCGACCCCTCGCTGCTGGACCGGGCGATCGAGGAGATGCTGCGCTTCTGGCCCCCGGTCATGCACTTCCGCCGCACGGCCACCCGCGACCTCACCCTCGCCGGGCAGCCGATCAGGGCCGGCGACAAGGTGGTCGTCTACCACGCCTCCGCCAACCGCGACCCGGCCGTCTTCCCCGACCCCGACCGCTTCGACATCGCCCGCCCTGCGGGCGAGCACGTCAGCTTCGGCTTCGGCCCGCATTTCTGCCTCGGCGCCCACCTGGCCCGCGCCCAGTTCCGCTCGGTGTTCACCGAACTGCTCGCCTGGGACGTCGAGCTCGCGGGCCCGCCGCGGCGGCTCACGTCCAACTTCCAGAACGGGCTCAAACACCTGCCGGTACGCCTGCGCCGCCGCTGAAAAGCCGGTGCGCCCGCGCCCGGTGATCGCCTACGCTCCCGGCCATGGACGACTATCTGCAGGTCAACCGGGCCAACTGGAACGCACGCGTCCCGATCCACGTCGGCAGCGACTTCTACGACGTCGAGGGGTTCAAGGCGGGCGGGAGCCCGCTGCGGCCGTTCGAGATCGAGGAGGTGGGCGAGGTGTCCGGCCGCCGGCTGGCGCACCTGCAGTGCCATTTCGGCCTCGACACGCTCGCCTGGGCCAGGCTGGGCGCCGAGGTGACCGGCCTCGACCTCTCCGACGCCGCGATCGAGCAGGCCACGAGGATCGCGGCCGAGTGCGGCATCCCGGCCAGGTTCGTCACCGCCGACGTCTACGACGCGGCCGAGGCGCTCGGCGAGACCTACGACATCGTCTACACGGGCATCGGAGCGCTGGTCTGGCTGCCCGACCTCACCCGCTGGGCCGAGACGGTCGCCGCTCTGCTCAGGCCGGGCGGGTTCCTCTACCTCGCGGAGTTCCATCCGTTCACCGACGTCCTCGACGACGAGACGGGCCGCGCCGTCACCAACGACTACTTCGAGCGCGGCCCGCACGTCTACGACTACCCGTACACCTACACGGGCTCCGAGGTCCTCGACCACCAGACCTCCGTGCAGTTCCGGCACCCCCTGGGCGAGGTCGTGAGCGCGGTGGCGGCGGCCGGGCTGCGGATCGAGTTCCTGCGCGAGCACGACCACACGCTCTTTCCCCGTTTCGGCACCCTGGTGGGGAGCGGCAAGGACTACCGGACGCCGGAGGGCGCGCCCCGCATCCCGCTCATGTACTCGCTGCGAGCGGCAGCCGGTAGTGCACCTCCTTCAGCGGCGGATCGCCCCGCGTGACCGTCCGGCCGGACGGCGTGAAGCCGTACCGCTCGTAGAAGCGCCGGGCGCGGGCGTTGCCGGCCAGCACCCACAGCCCGGCCTCCGCGCAGCCCGCCGCCTCCATGCGCGACCGGGCCGCCCGCATCAGCGCGTGTCCCATGCCGGTCGAGAACTCCTCCGGCAGCACGTAGAGGGCGTACACCTCCATGCCGGGGATGTCGTCGTCGCGGCTGGGGCCGTACAGGGCGAAGCCGCGGACGCGGCCGTCGCGCTCGGCCACGACGGCCGAGGCGCCGCCGTCCGCGAGGGCCTCCGAACGGGCCCGCACCATCTCGGGGAGCACCTCCAGCCCGTCGAGGAGCGAGGGCGGCATGACGTCGCGGTAGGCGACGCGCCAGGTGGCTATCCGCACCGCCTCGATCGCCGCCGCATCCTTGGGGAGCCCGGTCCGGATATCGAAAGACATGACGGGAATTGTCCCAGTGAGCGCCGTCCGTGGGGAGATCGCGCAACGGTCGAACGGGCCATCGCGGAGCGGCGCCACCGAGGACCGTAAGATTCACTCCCGTGAAGTCTCCAGCATCGTTCAAGAAGGCCGCCGCCTGGGCCCTGCCGTACTGGACCCGGGGGGAGGCGGGGCGGGAAACGCCGCACGACCTGTTCAGGGTGCTCTACTACGGCTGGCTGGTGGCGTTCACGCTCAAGGTGCTCGGTTCGGCCTGGGACGTCTCGTGGCACTTCAAGTGGCTGCGCGACGACCTGGCCCCGCCGCACCTGCTCAACTCCGCCGGCACGGCGCTCGCCCTCGCCCTGACCGTGATCCACGGCTACACCGGCTACGGCGTCGACAAGGCCGCGCTCAGGCTGATCCAGTGGGGCACCGGGATCTTCCTCGTCGCGGTGCCGCTCGACCTGATCAACCACCGTGTGAACGGGCTCGACATCACCTCGTGGAGCCCCTCGCACATCATGCTCTACCTTGGAACGTTCTTCATGATCGCGGGCGTGCTCCGGGGCTGGGTCATGGGCGCGCCGCCCGGCCGGGAACGAGCCGTCGTGCTGGGCGCGTTCTTCGCGTTCTTCCTGGAGAACGTGCACTTCCCCGAGCAGCACCAGGAATACGGCATCCTGTCGCTCGGCGCCTGGGACAACAAGGCCACCTACGCCGAGCAGATCCTGCTGGAGTTCGCCGCCGACCAGATGGGGCGGCCCATCGACCGGACCATGATGGCCGGGTTCACGCTGCCCGTGCCCGACTACCTCTACCCCGTCTACGCCGTGGTCGCCGGGCTGTCGGTGCTGGTCGTGGCCCGGCTGCTGATCGGCAGGTTCGGCGCGGCCACCCTCGTGGCCGCCGGCTACGTGCTCTTCAGGACCGTGGCCTGGCCGCTGCTCACCTTCACCGGGTTCCCGCCGTCGGCGGTGCCGTTCTTCCTGGTGGTGGCCGGGCTGCTGGTGGACGTGGCGTTCCTGGTGCGCATGCCCGCCGCGCGGGCCGTGCTGGGGGCGGCCGGGGTGACGGCGGCCGCGTACGGCGCGCTGGCGGCCCAGAACGCGATCATGGGCCCCGTGTACGGCGCCCTCAAGGGCCAGGAGGGGTTGCTGGGCGCGCCCCCGCTGGTCACGTCGTCGGCCGTGTGGGCCGGGCTCGGGCTGATGGGGGTCTGGCTGGCGATCGAGTGGCTCGCGGGCCGGCGCAACACCCAGCCGGTCGAAACCCCACCACGCCCCGTGGTCGCCCCCGTCACGACCTAGAGACCGCCCAAGGGAGCGCCCGTGGCGGATCTCGGGCGCTCGACTGCGGAGAAGTGCCCGTTGCGGACCTGGGGTGCTCGCTTGTGGAGGATCGCCCGTTGCGGATCTCGGGCGTTCGGCTGTGGAGGATCGCCCGAGGTGTCCGGTCGTGTGACGCCTCAGGCGATCGAGGCGCGGGTGATCGCCACCGCCACGCCGTACGCCAGCCCCATCACCCCCACCTCCGCCGCCGCCCAGCCGACCAGGGCGGTGGTCTCGCGGCGGCGGACGGCGGGCAGCAGGCGGAAGCGGATGTGCGCGGCCAGCGGCACCAGCAGCGCCACCAGCACGGTCTTGACCACGACCAGCCGCCCGTAGTCGCTGGTCACGATCGCCTCCGGCAGCGTCACGCCGGGGGTGAGGGCCATCGTGCCCAGCCCGGTGATCAGCCCCGACAGGGCCACCAGGAACAGGCACACCGTGGCCATGCGGGAGAACTTCGGCAGCACCTGGGCCAGCAGGTCGCGGTGCGGCGCGACGAACGCGGCCGTGGCCGCCAGCCCGCCCGCCCATGCCGCCGCGCCCATGACGTGGATCTCCATCGAGATCATGATGGGGTCGTGCCAGACCGAGTTCACCGCGTGCCCGGTGACCGGGATCGGCAGCAGCCCGAACAGCGCCACGATCACCCGCAGCTCGGCCGGCACCTTCTCGCCGAACCGCACCGCCATCAGCCCGATCCCGGCCGCCGCCAGCGCGCACGCCGCGCTGAACAGCAGGCCCTGCCCGGTGCCGACGCTCCCGACGTAGCCGGCGATCATCCCGAACGTCGGCATGACGCCGGGGTTGAGCTCGGCGGTCTGGAACACGATCGTGAGCAGGGCGCAGATCGCCCACGCCCAGGCGGCGAGCACCACCAGCGGGCGCACCCGCAGCAGGATCGGCTCGGTGCGTTCGGGGGCCCTGAACCCGAGCAGCTTGGGCAGCAGGCTCAGCCCGACCACGGCGACGGCGGCCACGTCGAGCAGCACGCGCACGATCGGCAGCCCGACGGAGACCACGGGGCCGGGCATGGGGATGCCCGGGACGGAGTCCTGGGCGGTGAACGAACTGGCCGCCACGGCCGCGACGACCGCGCACACGCCGAACGCGCCGGCGATGAGCCGCCCGCCGACGCGCTGCCGGGGCAGGGGAGGAGCGGCGACCGTCACGAACGCGTCCCCTCGACGGCGGACGTCCCGGCCTCGGCATCCCGAGCCGCCTCACCCTCGGACTCCGCACCCGTGCCCGTACTCGTGCTCGTGCCTGTGCTCGTGCGTGGCGCGGGGGAGGGGCGGCGCAGGGCGACGGCGGTGCCGGCGGCCAGGACGAGCAGCGCCCCGACGATCCACACCACGGCCATCCCGGCCCCGCCGTTGGCGGCCGCCTCGGCGGCTTCGGCGCTCAGAGCGTCCGAGCCGGTGGCGGTCCCGCCCGTGGTCCCGCCCGTGGGCGCGGCGGCGCCATTCGCCGCCAGCGTGAAGGTGATCTTGCCGGTGACCGGGTGCCCGTCGGCCGACAGGATCCGGTAGCCCACTGTGTACGGCCCGCCGGCGGGCAGCGGCTTGACCTTCACCGACACCCGCTCGGCCGCCACGACGGCGCTCCCGTCGGCCCAGGAGGACCCGTCGGCTCCCGTCAGGCCCACCTGCGCGTAGCCCTGGCGCACCGCCTGGTCGAAGACCAGCGTCACCCGTTCGGGCGCGGCCGTCAGCGTGGCCCCGTCCTTCGGGTCGCTGCCGACCAGCACGTTGTGCGCCTGAGCCGGGGACCAGGACATCCCCGTCGCGACCAAGGCGAGCAGCAGGGTCGTGAGTAGCCGCCGCACAGATCAGAACCTTCCATCGGACAGTCTCGAACCTGTATATGGTCCCATCCATGGAAGACCTGTTCGGCGGCGCGGCCCCCTACTACGCGAAATACCGGGCCGGCCACGGCGATCCGGCCATCGAGCACCTGGCGATGACGTTCGGCGGCGACAGCACGGTGCTCGACCTCGGCTGCGGCCCCGGGACCGTGTCCATCCCGCTGGCCGGGCGCGTGGGCGAGGTGCTCGCCGTCGATCCCGACGAGGAGATGCTGGCCGAGGGCCGGCGGCTGGCCGCCAGGGTGCCGAACATCCGCTGGCTGCGCGGCGACTCCACGACGCTGCGCGGGCTGCCGCCGTTCGACCACGTCGTCATGGGCCGCTCGTTCCATTGGATGGACCGCCGGGCGGTGCTGGCGGAGCTGGACGAGCTGCTGCCGCCGCACGGCGTCGTCGCGCTCATCGGCCCCACCCGCGACCCCGTGGAGGAGCCCTGGGAGCCGGTCATGCGACGGGTGCGCGACGCGTTCGGCGTGAACACCTTCCACGCCGCCAGCTCCTTCCAGGCCTCCGGCGAGCACCATCAGGAGGTGCTGGCCGCCTCGCCGTTCGGCGACCTCGACTCGGCGCTCTACGAGCAGCGCCTGACGTACGACCTCGACGCCGTGATCGGCCTGCAGCTCTCCTACTCTTACACCGCCCCCGCCCGCCTCGGCGACCGGCTCGCGGCCTTCACCGAGGAGGCCAGGAAGGCGCTGCTCGCGCTCAACCCGGCGGGCACGTGGGAGCTGGTGACGGTGACCGACGTCGTGATCGCCCGGCGGCCGGGCTCACGCTAGGCCCAGATGCCCATGACCTGCCAGATCCGGCGGGTGAGCGAATTGATCAGCCCGATCTCGGCGCACAGCTCCCGTGTCTTGCCGACCGAGTCGCGGATGTCCCGCAGGGCGTCCGGGTTGCGCAGATAGACCTCGGTCACGACCGTTTTGGGGATCTTGAACCGCCGGATCATCGCCCCCGGCGGCGCGAGCATGATGCGGGCCATCACCCCGAGGATGATCGGCGAGGCGACGCCCAGCAGCAGCCGCCGGTAGGCGGGCATCCGCGGCACCCGGTTGCGCAGGTAGTGCCGGGCGAAGGAGATGTGCCTGGCCTCCTCCGCGATGTGGATGCGCATGATCGTCTCTTCCAGCGGATGGTGCCGCCGGCCGTCCTTGAGCACCTTGCGCTGCACGTGGTCGATGGGGTCCTCGCCGCCCAGCACGAAGATGAAGAACAGCTCGGTGGAGATCAGCGGGATCCACGGCGCGACCTGGGCGATCACCGAGAGCGGTCCCGGCATGCCGCGGACGGGGAGCTTCGTGCGGTTGACGAACTCCTGGAACATCATCCCGTGATGTCCCTCTTCGATGGTCTCGTGGTAGACGTACCGGAACTCGGGGGCCCCGTTCGGCAGCCGGTAGGCGTAGTTGAGCAGCCCGCGCTTGAGCAGGTTCTCGAACTGCAGCCCGATCTTCATGGCCGTGGCCACCCGCCACAGGCCGATGCGGGCGCGCACCTCGGGCGAGCGGCTCCGGTACCACGGGTGGCCGCCCAGGCGGTCGAACTCGGGCAACTCCCAGCGTGGATCGGCCGGGTCCACCAGGAACTCCGGATCGTCCCACGGTATGTCCCGGTAGGGCTCCCAGTGCTTGTCCACCGACGCCTTCGAGAGGCGGTGGATGACCGTTTCGTACGCGCTCCTGCTCGCGACCTGCTCGTCGCGTTCCCTGGCGGCGGTAGAGCTCGGTGCGGATGTCATCGCCTGCACTCCTCTCCTCGCCCAGTAATTGTACGGAGAATCCAATAGCGCTGGGAAGGTGAGGATCACAGCTTTTCCGCGTCCACCCCCAGTTCGTTCGCCGCCGCCACGCGGACCAGCGCGTTCACCCGGCGCCGCGAGAGCACCTTGGGATGGGTGTGCGTCTGCACGGCCAGGCCGTCGATCAGCGCGAAGAGCCGCCAGCTCGTGTCGTCGGGGTCGGGGCACGCGAACTCACCGGAGGCCACGCCCGCCTCGATGATCGAGCGCATCAGCATGCGGCCCCGGGAGTCGATCCGGCGTGACATCTCCTCGAGCTCCGGGCTGCGCATCGCCTCGGACCAGGCGTCGATCCACAGCCGCCACCCCTCGTTGGGGATCGCGGGAGAGCACAGCCGCAGCAGCGTGCGCAGGCGCTCGACCGGTGTGCCCGAGGACCGCTCGACGTCGTCGAGCGCGTTGAGGTGCAGGCGGACCGCATGGCCGAAGGCCTGGGCGAACAGTCGCTCCTTGGTCTCGAAGTGGTAGAAGAGCAGCGCCTGGCTGACACCCGCGGCCCGGGCGATGTCCACGGTCCTGGTGTGCCCGAACCCCCGCTCCGCGATCACCTCGCAAGCCGTCTTCAGTAAATCCTCGCGCCGTAATCGGCTGAAACCTGTTGTCACAGCGAGTAACTCTAACTTCTGATCATTGTTATTTGTAGGACAAAACGGGCGCGGTCCGTTCTGGCATGAGGAACCCCGCCACGGGACCGGCGGCATCGTTCACCGACAGTCACTTTGATCATGGTAACCGGACACTGGCGTACTTTCGCGGTTGGGGTCAAAAAACCCGCATCACTCATCCTTTACCGCTATCTCCAGGACGAAACGGGCGCCGACTCGGCTGAAGACCTCCAGAACAGTGCTCTATGCGTGCCGCGGTCGCCTGACTAGAGTAAGTGAGCACTGATGCCGAGGAGTCGATGTGAATCTTGCTGATTATCGGCGTGCGGCCAGGGCGTGGCTGCAGGAAAACGCTCCATCCGACGACCCACCAGAGGCCGACGGGATCACCCGCGCCAAGGAGTTCATGGCCAGGCTCTACGACGCCGGCTACTCCGGGATCACGTGGCCCAGCCAATGGGGTGGCCAGGGGCTGACGCAGGCGGAGGAGCGCGCCTTCGCCGCCGAGGCCCGCGACCACACGCTCCCCACCTACGTCTTCTCGATCGGCCTCGGCATGACCGGGCCCACGCTCGTGGACCGGGGCACCGACGCCCAGCGCGAGCGGTTCGTCCGGCCGCTGCTGCGCGGCGAGGAGATCTGGTGCCAGCTCTTCTCCGAGCCCGGCGCGGGCAGCGACGTGGCCAGCCTGCAGACCAGGGCCGTGCAGGACGGCGACCACTGGGTGGTCAACGGCCAGAAGGTCTGGACCTCGGTCGCCCATCACGCCGACTGGGGCCTGCTGCTGGCCCGTACGGACGTGGAGGTGCCCAAGCACAAGGGGCTGACCATGTTCGTGGTGGACATGCACCACCCCGGCGTGACCGTCCGGCCGCTGAAGGACATGACCGGCCGGTCCAACTTCAACGAGATCTTCTTCGACAACGTCACCATCCCCGACGAGCACCGCGTGGGCGAGGTCAACGACGGCTGGAGCGTGGCCGTCACGACACTGCTGCACGAGCGGCTGTCGATCTCGTCGGGCGTCGGCATGGGCGGGCAGAAGGACAACCCCACCTCGCTCGACGCGCTGCGCCAGGTCGTCGACACCGAGGACCCGCTGGTCCGCGACGAGCTCGTCGAGCTGCACATCCGCACCCGGGCGCTGGCGCTGTTCAACCAGCGGCTGGCCCAGGAGACCAAGGCGGGCGTCTTCCCCGGCGCGCGCGGCAGCGGGGCCAAGCTGCTGCTGGCCGAGCTGACCATGTTCCAGGCAGACCTGGCCACGCGGCTCGTCGGCCCGGAGGCGGCGCTGCTCGACCACCCCTTGGCCCACGCCATCTCGCTGGCCCCGGCCATGGCGCTGGGCGGCGGCACCAACGAGATCATGCGCAACATCGTCGGCGACCGGGTGCTCGGCCTGCCGCCCGAGCCGCGCGTGGACAAGACCGTGCCGTTCAAGGACCTGAAGGTGGGGACGCAGGCGTGAAGCTCGTACTCAGCCAGGAACAGCAGGAGCTGCGCGCGGCCGTACGCGACTTCCTGCGCACCGCCTCGCCGCTGCCCAAGGTCCGCCAGGGCTACGACCCGCAGGTGTACGCCCGCCTCAACGGCGAGCTCGGCCTGTCCGGCCTGATCATCCCCGAGGAGTACGCCGGCGCCGGCGCCGGCCTCACCGAGCTGGCCGTCGCGCTGGAGGAGACCGGCGCGGCCCTGCTGCCCGGCCCGTTCCTGGCCACGGCCTTCGCCGCCATCGCGCTGACCCGCGTACCCGACAAGGAGCTGATGACCGGCATCGCCGAGGGCCGGATCGCGGCCACGCTCGACGAGACCGAGCTCTCCTTCGACGGCGCGTCCGCGAGCGGCACGGCGGCCCAGGTGCTGTCCGGCATGGAGGCCGACGTGCTCGTCGCCCCCGCGCGCACCGGCGGCGGCGACCTGGTCATGGTGGCCGTCGAGCTGGCCGGCCCCGGCGTGACCAGGACCGCGCTCGAGACGCTCGACCTCACGCGCGGCCAGGCGAGGGTGGCGCTGGACGCGGCGCCCGCGAGGGTGCTCGGGGCGGCGCCGGAGACCGGGATCGGCGACCGGCTGTGCGTGGCGCTGGCGGCCGAGCAGCTCGGCGTGATGCGCGCGGCGCTGGACGCCATCGTCGCCTACGCCAAGATCCGCGTCGCCTTCGGCCGCTACATCGGCTCCTACCAGGGCGTCAAGCACAAGCTCGCCGACATGCACGGCAAGCTCGAACAGGCCGAGTCCATCGTCAGATACGCCGCCTGGGCCGCCGACGAGGAGCCCGGCGAGCTGCCCGGCGCCGCCGCCCTCGCCCAGGCGTACGTCGGCCGCGCCTGCTTCGAGGTGGCCCGCGACCACCTGCTGCTGTTCGGAGGCATCGGCTTCACCTGGGAGCACGACGCCCACCTGTTCTACAAGAGGGCCAAGGCGGACGAAGTGCTGCTGGGCCCGCCCCGCATCCACCGCGCCCGCCTCGCACAGTTGCTGGAGCTCTAATGGACGTCAGCCAGTTGCCCGGTTTCTACGCCATCGCCGCCGCCGACCCCGATCGTCTCGCGGTCATCGACACCGACGGCACGCGCACCACGTACGGCGATCTGCTCGCCCGGGTCAACCAGGTGTCCCACGGGCTGCGGGCCCGGGGGCTCGGCACCGGTGACGTGGTGGCGGGCGTGCTGCCCAACGGCATCGACGCCCTCGTCATGATCATGGCGACCGGGCAGACCGGGCTCTACTACGTGCCGATCAACTGGCATCTGACCGCCGCCGAGGTCGCGTACATCCTGCGCGACTGCGACGCCAAGGTGGTCGTCACCGGCCCCGGCTTCGACGTGCCGGGCGCGGAGGCCGGCACCGGCGGGCTCGCGGCCGGGCAGCCGGCCGACGCGCCCGCCGACCGTACGGCCGGGGCGATCATGTGGTACACCTCCGGCACCACCGGCTTCCCGAAGGGTGTGCAGCGCCCGCTGCCCGGCGCCGAGCCGGAGTCGCTGGTGCCGCTGTACATCTGGTTCTTCGGCGAGGTCGTGGACCTCAAACCGGGCGACGCGGTGCACCTGGTCACCTCGCCGATGTACCACTCGGCGCCGTGCGCGCACGCCCAGTTCGCGCTGCACCTCGGGCACACGGTGGTGATCACGCCCAAGTTCGACCCGCAGAACATCCTCGAGCTCATCGAGCGCCACCAGGTGTCCAACGCCATGATGGTGCCGACCATGTTCCACCGCATGCTGCAGCTTCCCGAGGACGTCCGGGGCAAGTACGACGTCTCCAGCCTGCGCCAGGTCATCCACACGGCCGCCGCCTGCCCGGTCTCGGTCAAGCAGCAGATCATGGACTGGTGGGGGCCGGTGCTGTACGAGTACTACGGCTCGACCGAGTCCACGATCGCCTTCTCCGTCAAACCGCTCGACTGGCTCGCCAGGCCGGGCACGGTCGGCCGGCCCGCCCCCTCGTTCGAGGCCCGCATCCTCGACGAGGACGGCACGGACCTGCCGCCCGGCGAGCCGGGCATGATCTACGTCAAGTCCGGCCTCGGCACGTTCGAATACCGGAAGGACCCGGCCAAGACGGCCGCCAGCATGCGGGGCGAGTGGTACACGCCCGGCGACATCGGCTACCTCGACGAGGACGGGTTCCTGTTCCTGTGCGACCGGCGTACCGACCTGATCGTCTCGGGCGGGGTGAACATCTACCCCGCCGAGATCGAGGCGGCCCTGCTGGAGCACCCGGCGGTGGCCGACGTGGCCGTCATCGGGGTGCCGGACGAGGAATGGGGCCACAACGTGGTCGCCCTCGTCCAGCCTGCCGAAGGCGTGACGCCGGGGCCGGAGCTGACCGCCGGGCTGCTGGAGCACTGCGGGCCGCGCATCGCCCGGTTCAAGCACCCGAAGGTGATCGAATACCGCGCCGCGCTACCCCGCACGCCCACCGGGAAGATGTCGCGCTCACGGGTGCGCGAGGACTACCTCTCGGTGGCGGAGAACACCAGCTCCTCGGAGTAGCCGCGGCCGTCGCCCAGGTAGAAGCGGGTGGACAGGGTGCGCTCCGCGGTGTCGACGACCGTGCTCCACAGCGTGCGGAACGGCAGTTGCGGGTCCTCGGGCTGCGCGACCGCGCTCAGGCTGTCGCGCAGATCCCCGGGGGTCATGGTGACGCCCTTGCTCTGCTCGTACAGCGTGCGCAGCCGTCCGTACGAGGTGAAGCTGGTCTCGGTGTCCTTGGGCAGGTTCATCGGGTCGCGGTGGCGGTGCAGCAGGTGGTTGGTGACACAGAGCGGGCCGTCGCCGAACTCGATGACGTGCTCGCTGCCGTCCCTGCCCCGCTCCCACACGAACGCCTGCCCGTACGCGTCGGCCACCAGGTAGTGCAGGGCCACGCCGTGGTCGTAATGCTTGGCGCCCAGCAGGGCCTGCTTGGCCTGGTCCGCGTTCTCGCAGGTGTCGACGAGGAACCGGGGGAGCTGCACGTTGCCCAGCCCGACCTGCGGCCCGGCGCTCTCCGGGGGCGCGGCGTTCTCGAAGTCGGCGACCAGCAGGACGACCGCGAGCCCGGCCGAGTTGACGCCGTCCATGCAGCCGTCGAGGTCCGACATGGTGATCACGGTCGAGGAGAGGCCCTCGTCGGGGATGGTGGTGATCACGTACGGGCGTGAGGCCATGGGCAGCTCGTTCGGCCTCGGAGCCTGGCCCATGATCTCGCTGGCGGTCATCGGGAAGAAGTCGTAGTTGCGGCCGATCCTGCCGTGGCCGTCCTCGGCGGCCGACGGGGGGACCCACAGGGCCGAGCAGCCGGAGCCCTCGGGCACGAAGTTCAGGCCGTCCAGGGCCAGCGCGTCCTGGTCGGGGTCGAGCCCGAGCGCCGCCGCCGCGCCGTCCATGCGGGCGTGGTGCTGCGGCCAGTGCCGTTCGAACCACGTCCTGCGGGCGCGGTTCACGATCGGGTCGGCGGGCACGGGGGACCAGCCGAGGCGGCGGGCCTCCTCGGTGAGCGCCTTGCCGATCTCGTGCTGGCTGCCGGTGAGGGTGAGATGGGTGACGGTCTGGAAGTCGTCCTTGCCGCCCGCCACATGCGTCATGTTCTTCATGCTCCAGAGCCTGCCCGCGCGCGCTGACCGGGGCCTTACCGGCGGCTGACCGCCCGCCGATAGCGCTCTGACAGCGCCAGTACGTGCTCGGCCAGCTCCGGCGGGTCCAGCACCTCGAAGTCCACGCCGACGAACCCGATCCACACCGCCATGCCGTTGATGTCGTCGCCGCCCAGCTTGAGCAGGCAGGTGGCGTCGTCCACCGCCTCGATCTCCAGGCCCAGCGGCAGCGACCGCATCCGCTCGGCCGGGGCGTGCAGCAGCACCGTGGCCCGGTAGCGCCACATCGCCGTGCTGACGCCCTTCTCCACGTACGTGGCCACGTCGCCGCCCTCCGGCAGCTCGCGCGGCGTGAACCGGGGCCCGGACGGCGTACGCGGGCGCACCCGGTCCACCCGGAACGTGCGCCAGCCCCGCCGCTCGGTGTCGTAGCCCACCAGGTACCAGCGGCTACGCCGGTGCACCAGGCGGTGCGGCTCCACGTCCCGTACGGTCACCTCGCCCTCGTGGCCCGTGTAGTCGAAGCGGAGCCGCTCGTGGTCGCGGGCCGCGTTCGCGATCGTGGTCAGCACCTCGGGGGCGACGGACGGGGTGTTGCCGGGGATCTGCACGGTGTAGGTGTTGAGCGCGTTCACCCTGCGGCGCAGCCGGGAGGGCAGCACCTGCTCCAGCTTGGCCAGGGCGCGCACCGAGGTCTCCTCGATGCCCTCGACCCCGCCGCCGGCCGCCCGCCCGAGCCCGACGGCGACCGCGACGGCCTCCTCGTCGTCCAGCAGGAGCGGCGGCAGCGCCGCCCCCGCGCCCAGCCGGTAGCCGCCCGCCGCCCCCGGCGTGGCGTGCACGGGGTAGCCGAGGGAGCGCAGGCGTTCGATGTCGTTGCGGATCGTCCTGGTCGAGACCCCGAGCCGGTTCGACAGCTCCGGGCCCGACCAGTCCCGGTGCGCCTGCAGGAGGGAGAGCAGCTTGAGCAGGCGGGCGGAGGTTTCCAGCATGGGCACCAGTGTGCCCGCTAATGCGGCAAGGTGGCTTCCGTGTTCAGGACGATCTTGCCCAGGAAGTGGCCGTCCTCGCTCCGGCGATGGGCGTCGGCGATCCGCTCCAAGGGGAACACCTCGGCCACCGGCAGCCGTACGAGGGCGTCGGGGTCCCCGGCCGAAGACCGTTCCGGCGTGCCGGCCGATCCGCCGCCGGTCGAGAACCGGACGCCGAGCCGGGCAGCGCTCATCGGGTCCGCGATCGTGACCACCTTGCCGGGATCGCCGGTGAGCTCGACCGACAGCTCCAGCTCACCCCGGCCCGAGGCGTCCAGCACCCGGTCCACCGGCCCCGGCAGGCGCTCCGCCAGGCCGTCGCCGTAGGTGACCGGATGCACGCCCAGACCGCGCAGCACCTCGTGGTGACGCTCGCTCGCGGTGCCGACCACCCGGGCCCCACGGGCGAGAGCGAGCTGCGCGGCGGCCAGGCCGACACCGCCCGCGACCGCGTGGATGAGCAACGTGTGCCCCTTCTCCACGCCCAGCTCGCCGAGCGTGCGCCGGGCGGTCCCGAGGGCGACGGGCAGCGCGGCCGCCTCCTCGTACGTGAGATCGTCCGGCTTGGCCCGCAACGCCGCCGCGTCGGCCACCGCGTGCGTGGCCGCCGCCCCCGACGCGACCTGCCCGAACACCGCGTCACCCAGCCGCCACCCGGTCACCCCCGGGCCGAGGGCGTCGATCGTCCCGGCCAGCTCGATCCCCGTACCCTGCGGGCCGTCGATCGGGACGCCGGAAAAGCCGGCTCGCAGCTTCCAGTCGATGCCGTTCACCCCGGCCGCCCTGACCGCGACCCGCACCTGCCCCGGGCCCGGCTGGGGGAGCGGGATCTCCTCCAGCTCCAGTACGTCGGCGCCGCCGTGCTCCCGGTAGCGGACGGCCTGGGCGGTGACGAGCAGGAGCGCCTTGCCCAGCAGCTCCCGGGCCTCCAGGGCGGCATGCGCCTCGCTCGCGCGCTCCAGGGGCAGGGCCAGCCCGACGACGGTCGTCAACCGGCCCGCCGCGGTCTCCGCCATGGTGAGCTCGGCCAGCCGCCTGAGCTCGTCGGGGGCGAACTGGACCTGCTCCATCCCGACCACCCGTACGCCGCGCCGCTCGGCCTCCGCGGGATCGATCAGCGCCGTCGACCCGCTCGGCACCCCGTACGCGAAGAACCGCCCACCCGCCCCGACCAGCCGGAACGCCGCCCCACCGACCTCACCACCGACCCCGTCGAACACGACCTCGAACCACCCCCCACCGGGCTCACCCGCACCCGCGCCCAGCCCCGCACCCGCACCCGCGTCCGGCCCCGCACCCGCGCCCAGGGCCGCGTAGTCGATGGCCTCGGCCGCGCCCGCTTCCAGGGCCGCCGCTCGCTTGGCCGGGTCGTGGGCCGCCGCCGTCACGTGGGCCCCGGCGGCGGCCGCGAGCCGCACGATCGGCAGCCCCAGCGCTCCACCGGCCCCCGTGACCAGCACCCGCGCCCCAGGCTTCAGCCCGGCCGCCCCCACCAGGCTCAGGGCCGCGGGTCCCACCTGCAGCACCGCCGCGGCCCGCCACAACGGCACCTCGTCGGGCACCACGACCACGGTCGCCACGTCGGCGACAGCCCGCTCGGCGTACCCGCCGCCGGGGAGCAGCGCGGCCACCCGCCGCCCCACCCACGCGGCCTCCACTCCGTCACCCACGGAGAGCACCCGCCCCGCGACCCCGGTGCCCGGCACGAACGGCGGCTCGGCGGGGTACCAGTCCCGGCCCCACCCCGCCCGCAGTTGCGCGTCGATCGACATGACGTCCACCACCGAGACGCCGATCACCACCTGCCCCGGCCCCGCGACGGGCTCCGGCGCCTGACCGGCCACGAGCACCTCGGGACCGCCGTACTTGGTTACCTCGACAACGTTCATGCACCCGAGTCTGTGACCTCAAGCAAAGTTGAGGTCAAGTCGGGCGGGAGGCGGACCGCGAACGACCTGGCCACCTCCCGCTCGGCGGCCGATCAGCCGAACAACTTCTGCGCCTGCTGAATGACCACGATCACGGTCAGCGTGCCGAAGAACGCCACCGACCAGATGAGCGCCCCCAGCCGGTACGACCGGACCCTGATGGCCTCGGGCAGCGCCCGCCGGTTGAGGATGATCAGCAGGATCGAGTAGACGAACATCATCACGGCCGCGAAGCACGCCGAGAAGACCAGCAGGATGAGCGGCTGGTCGAAGCCCGCCAGCAGGACCCCGCTTCCGATCAGCGCCATCGCCCAGACCGTGAAGAAGTAGACCCGGTTCACGGAGACGGTCTTGTCACGCAGGTAGACCGTCTTGATCGTGTCGGAGGCCAGCCGCGAGGTGTAGTCGACGATGCCCATCGCCGAGGCGAACAGCGCCAGCGCCCCGATCACCCAGAACAGGATCCCGAACCAGGGGCCCACGACCTCCTGCAGAACCTGCCCCTCGACCTCCAGGAAGGCGATGCTGTTCTCCAGCCCCTCCCGGCCGAAGACCGTGGAGTAGGCCAGCATCGACATGAGCGCGATCGTCACGAACGACACCATGGCGAACGTCCACGCCTGCTCGATGTTCGCGAAGCGCCACCACTGCTTCCAGCGCGCCAGGTTCTCCTTGGTCGGCGGGAACTGGAAGCCCGTCGAGGCGGCCGCCTCCTCGTGCCCGGTGACGGGGCTGACCAGGCGCGGGACGTACAGGCCCATGCCGAAGCCCTTGTCGCGGATCCAGTTGCTCTGGCACAGGTTCTGGCCGCCGCCCGCGCCGGCGTACGCGATGGCGCCCATCAGCACCGCGAAGTCCAGCGGCGGCACCGGGAACCTGGCGCCGACGCTCAGGCCCTTGCCCAGTTCGATCCAGCTCTGGGCGTTGATCGCGACCAGGATGGCGACCACGATCAGCGTCGCCACCAGGGCGATCTTCACGAAGATCACCCGTTCGAGCAGGGTGTAGATCACGGGCGCCAGCGTCAGGCCGAGCGCGATCACGATCAGCATGCCGATCGCGATCCACCGCACGGAGCCCTGGCCGGAACCGGTCAGGTAGGTCACCATGGTCGCCGACGTGGTCACCCACCCCGGCCACAGGTTCGAGCACAGTGTCATGATCACGAAGAACAGGCCCCAGTGCTTCCACATCCGGCTGAACCCGGTGAGCGCGGTCTCGCCGGTGGCCAGGGTGTAGCGCTCGATCTCCATGTTCAGGAACCACTGGGTGATGATGCCGATCGCGGCTCCCCAGATGAACACGAGACCGACTTGTGAGGCGATGTACGGCCAAAGAATGAATTCGCCCGACGCCAGTCCCACGCCGGCACCGACCAGGCCAGGGCCGATGATGCGCCAGGCCGATCGGGGAGGTTCGGGCAGGTCTCGAACGGCGACGGTGGGCAGGACGCGCGCAGGAACGGTCGGGGTGAATTCCGCCATGCGGATCTCCTTGTTCGGCTTGCCTATCCGCCACATTACAGAGACCCGAAACTCCTGTGGAATAGCTAGTTGATCAGCAGCAAATATTCTCCTCTTTCGGTAAATCCCACGACTTGTCCACCCGCGTCCATCGCCCCGCCGAGCGCATCCCGTACGGCCGTCCGCCAGGCCCTCGCCGCCTCCGGATCCGTCCGCCGCAGCGTCTCGACATCGGCCGGCGTCGCGACCGAAACCACCGACCCCGCCGCCTTTCCCGCCGCCGCGACCGGCCGCCCGTCCTCCGCCTCCCACAGCACGGGGTAGGCCCTGCGCGGCGGCTCCTCGACGGCCTCGCTCCCGGGCCCGATCCGCCAAACCGCCAACAGCCGGTCGGACGCGTCCCCCTCGTTGATCTTGTCGGCCATGATGCCGTAAAAGTCCGGCAAATACTTCTCCGGCCGGGCGCCCAGCTTGACCAGATTGAACCGGGCGTTACGCCGTACGAGGGGGTCGAACGTCCACGTGATCCGCTCCAGCCCCCGCTCCAGGCACCAGTCGCGCTGGTGGCACTTGAGCGCGTATCCGACACCACGGCCGATGGCGGCCCCGGTCACGTGCGAATGCAACGACCGCCCGCTGCCCAGAAACCCCACGGACGCCCCCACCAGAGCGTCCCCTTCGAACGCCCCCGCCACATAGTTGCCCGTGTGGGCGAACCCGATCATCAACTCCACCGGGATGGGCACGTTACGCGGATCCGGGTGCCAGATCTCCTCGAAGAGCGCGTAGACCTGCGCGAACTCGCCGATCTCCCGCAACTCCCTGACCACCACGCCGGCCGCGGCCGCCGCCTCTTGGTGACTACCCATCCCCCTATTTACGCACGCCCGCCCGCTGAGCTCCCGCCGGGTCCATGACCTGCCAAGATACCTCTCCGTATCCACCCCCTCACCCTCCCGTCACTCCTCCACCCATGGTCGTCGAAGCATCACTTTCTGTAGTCATGGTGCGTGCGGCGCCCCACTGCCGAGGCGCCCGTCGACCAGGGAGGTTCCCATGAGGTTCATGCTGACCGCGGCCCGCGGACTGGCCGTACTCGGACTCTGCACGGCCACGGCCCTCACCGCCCTCCCCGCCGCCGCCGCCACACCGGGGGCCGAGCTCTACATCACGGTCACCCCCCGCCATGACGGCGCGTACTCGATGCGCCTCACCTGCGACCCCGACGGCGGCCTCCATCCGGACCCGCTGGGGGCCTGCGCGGTGCTGAGAGAAGTCGGCGGCCACGTCGACGACCTGAACGTCAACCCCGGCCCCTGCCCCCTGATCTACGACCCGGTCGACGTCGAGGTCTACGGCCACTGGTACGACATGCCGGTCACGTACAACGCAGAGTTCCCCAACGAATGCGCAATGCACAGAAAACTAGGCCCAGTCGTCTAACCCCACCCAGTCGTCTAACCCCACCCAGTCGTCTAACCCCACCCAGGAGCCTGCCCGCAAGCCGCGGGCAGGCCCCACCCCCCCATTACGCACGAGCCTCACCCAAGCCACCTGCCCACCCACTGCCGGACCACCCGGCCCAGCAGGCGTTGCCGGTCCACTGAACCCCAGGCGATTCAGCGCACCGCGTCCACCAAGGCGCGTAGGAGGGCGGTGCGGCCCGGCAGCTCGGAAAGGATCACATGCTCGTGATCGGCATGCGCCCCACCCCCCACCGCCCCCAGTCCATCGAGCGTCGGGCACCCCACCCCGGCCGTGAAGTTGCCGTCTGAAGCGCCGCCCACCGAGGCCGAGGTCAGCGGCGCCAACCCCAGCCCCTCCGCCAGCTTCTGCGCCACCGCGAAAAGGGGCGCCGACATCGCGCTCTCCAGCGGCGGCCGGTTGGGACCGCCATCGATCTCCAGGTGGGTGCCGGGTACGACGGACCGGAGCGAGCGCATCGCCGTCTCCACCCGTTCCTGCTCCGCCACCTCCGCCACCCGCACGTCCACGGCCACCGTGGCCGCGCCCGGGACCGTGTTGACCGCCGTGCCGCCCGACAGGAGTGTCGGCGTGACGGTCGTCGCGCCCGCGCCGATGGCGGCGATGGCCAGGATCTGGTGCGCCAGCTCGATCCCCGCGTTCGCGCCCTTCTCGGGTTCGAGCCCGGCGTGCGCCGCCCGGCCGTGGACGTTGACGGTGTAGAAGGCGGTGCCCTTGCGGCCGGTCTTCAGCGCTCCGCCATCGGCGCTGGCCTCCATGACGAAGGTGGCGGCCAGCCCGCGGGCGGTGTCCTGGATGAGCGGCGCGGACGTGCGTGAGCCGACCTCCTCGTCACCCGTCACCAGCAGGGTGACCCCGTCGAGCGACCCGAGCCCGGCCAGCGCGTGGAACGTCTGCACCAGCCCCGCCTTCATGTCGAACACCCCCGGCCCCCGCGCCACCCCGTCCACCACCGACCAGGGATGCGTGGCCAGGGTGCCCATCGGCCAGACGGTGTCGTGGTGGCCGAGCAGGAGGACCTTCGGAGTGCCGAACGTCCACCGCAGGTGCGTGACGCCGTCGATCACCAGGAACTCGGGCCGGATGCCCAGGTGCCGCGCCCCCATCACGGCCACGACCTCGGCGCTGCGGGCCACGGCGGCGAGGTCGCTGGAGAAGGACTCGCACACGACCAGCTCCTCGAGGTCGGCGACCATGCCGTCCACATCCAGGCTGGCCCCGACGTTCACATCCAGGCCGCCGCCGTCCACATTCAGGCCTGCGCCGCCGGCGGCGGCCACGCCACCGCCATCGCCACCGGCCCTGGAGGCGGTCGAATTCGTGTCGGAGCCGACCCCGGTGGCCGGCTCCGATGAGGGGTTGCCGGGTGAGGTGCCGGTCATGCCAGTCGCTCCCCGAAGAAGCGGTGGACGTTTCCGCCGATGATCTGCATGACGTCCTTCTCCGGCAGGCCGCGGGCGAGCAGGCCCTCGGTCACCATGGGCAGCCCGGCCGGGCCCTCCAGCCCGGGAACGGCGGACTTCGGATCGACCCCCCTGGTGTGGACGTCCTCGCAGCACGGCGGCGTCAGGTCGTCCATCACCTCGCGGATGAAGTCGGGCCCGAGGCCCACGTGGTCGAGGCCGGCGACCGACACGATGTGCTCGATGTGGTCGAGCAGGCGGTCGAGCGTCATGTCCTCCGTGCGGTCGGCCAGGAACGGGGCGAAGAAGTTGACGCAGATCACGCCCCCGGTGGCGGCCACGCCGCGGAGCTGGTCGTCGGTGAGGTTGCGGTGGTGGTCGCGCAGCGCGCGGGCGGAGGAATGGGTGGCCATGACCGGCTTGGTGGCCAGCTCCAGCACGTGTGCGACGCCGGAGGCGCCCAGGTGGGAGACGTCGAAGACGACGCCCAGCCGCTCAAGCTCCGCCAGCGCGGCCACGCCGTGGGTGGTCAGCCCGCTGCCCGTCGCGTCTTCGCCGCTCCCGTCGGCCAGGGGCGTGCGGCCGAAGTGGGCGATGGAGGCCACGCGCACGCCCAGCCGGTGGAGGGTCGGGATCAGCTCGACGCTCGCGTCGATGCCGGGCATGCTCTCCATCGCGAGCACCAGCGCGATCTTGCCTTCGCCGAGCGTCCGGTCGATGTCGGCCGCGTCGAGGCAGAGCCGCACCCGATCGGCGTTGCCCTCGGCGATCACGTGGGCGCACTCGATCATGCGCAACGTCTGCCGCAGCGCGCCCTCGGGCAGATACTGGTCGTCGATGAAGACCGGCAGCACCTGGAGGTCGACGCCGCCCTCGAGAAGCTGCGGCAGCCATCTCTCGCGGAAGAACGAGGCCCACTGCCCCGGCGGCCGGGCGGAGACGGCCATGAGCAGATCGTTGTGAGTGTCGGCCACGACGGCACGCTGGTGCAGGGGAAGCGTCATGCGTTGGACGTTATCGCGTGGCCGGACCTGCTCCAATGAGCCCAGGGTCCGATCTTTTGGATCACTTGTACGACCGGAGTCCGACCCCCGCCCGGACCGCGTCCTACCCCGATCCGACAACCCGGTACGCCGGCCGCGGCGGCCTGGCCGTGAGCCTGCGGTAGAGCGTCGTGGGCCCCGGCCAGTTGTTGGTGACGCGGCCGTCGGCCGTCTTGTACCAGCTCTGGCAGCCGCCGCCCCACACCATCCGGGCCATCGCCGCGTCGAGCTGCCTGCGCCACGCCGCCATCGCCGCCGGCCGCACCTCGATGGGCCCGCTCCCGGCCAGGTGCGGAAGGCACGACATGATGTGGTTCACCTGGCATTCGATCATGAAGATGATGGAGTTGTGCCCGAGGTTGGTGTTGGGCCCGTACAGCATGAAGAGGTTGGGGAAACCGGGCACCGAAATGCCCAGATAAGCCTCCGCCCCGCCCTCCCACCGCTCCTCCAGCGTCCGTCCCTCGCGTCCGACGACCTCCATCGGCGCCAGGAACTCGGTGCTCTTGAAGCCGGTGGCGTACACGATCGTGTCCACCTCGTGCAGGCCGTCGGCGGTCTCGACGCCCTTCGGCGTGATGCGGACGATCCCGTCGGTGACGAGCGAGACGTTCGGCCTGGTCAGCGCCGGATAGAAGGTGCTGTCGATGACGACCCGCTTGCAGCCGGGCGGGTAGTCGGGGGTCAGTCGGGCCCGCAGCGCCGGGTCGGGCACCTGGGCCTCCAGGTGCCGCAGGGCGCGCTGCTTGAGCAGGTTCACGCTCCAGCCCTGGGCGAGGGCGGGGTAGAGGGTGCCTTCGGCGTACCGGTAGATCCATTCGCGGTAGGCGCGCTGCAGCCCCGGCACGAAATGGAACGCGAGCTTGGCCAGCGGCCCGAACGTGGCGTCGGGCTTGGGGATCACCCAGTTGGGGGTGCGCTGGAAGACGTGCAGGTGCTCCACCTGCTCCGCGATGCGCGGGATGAACTGCGCCGCCGACGACCCGTTCCCGATCACGGCGACGCGCCTGCCGGTGAGATCGTGATCGTGGTTCCAGCGCGCCGAATGGAAGGAGACCCCCTCGAACTCCTCCATGCCGGAAATATCCGGTAGCTGAGGCCGATTGAGCTGCCCCACCCCCATCACGACCACGTCGAACGCCTCGGTACGCTCCTCGCCGCCCGCCGACGTGGTGACCTGCCAGCCCGAACCGCCGAAGACGGCCCGGCGAACCTCCGTACCGAAGCGGATCTTCCCCCTGACGTCGTATTTATCGGCGCAGTGCGCGAGATATCCAAGAATCTCCGGCTGCTCCGGATAGCGGCGCGTCCAGCTCGCGTACTTCTCGAACGAGTACGAGTACAGATGCGAGGGAATGTCGCACCCCGCCCCCGGATAGCTGTTGTCGCGCCACGTGCCGCCGAGATCGCCGGCCTTCTCGAAGACCGTGTACGAGCGGATCCCGACCCGTTCGAGCTGAATCGCCATGCACAGCCCGCCGAATCCCGCTCCGATGATCGCGACGCTAGGTGCCATGACGCCCTCCGCACACTGGTCAGTATTCACTTACATTACGCCCGAATCCCGTTCTGGCGACACCCCTTCCCACGCCTGCCGCACCCGTACCCGCAGGCCGATAGTCTGCGCACGTGGCTGCTGTGACGTTGACGGACGTGATCGAGGTGCTCGAGGCGGCCTACCCGCCCGCCCGAGCCGAGTCGTGGGACGCGGTGGGCCTGGTCAGCGGCGATCCCGCCCAGCAGGTGCGGCGGGTGCTGCTCGCGGTCGACCCGGTCGCCGCCGTGGCCGAGGAGGCCCTCGACTGGGGCGCCGACCTGATCGTCGTCCACCACCCCCTCTATCTGCGCGGCACCACCAGCGTGGCCGCGACCACCCCCAAGGGCCGGCTCGTCCACACCCTGATCAAGAACGACATCGCCCTCTACACCGCCCACACCAACGCCGACGTCGCCAACCCCGGCGTGTCCGACGCGCTGGCCAGGGCCGTCGGCCTGGTGGGCGATCTGGTGCCGCTCAAGCCGTTCCCCGACGACCCGTGGCGCGGGCTGGGCCGCGTCGGGGAGTTGCCGGAGGAGACGACGCTGGGGGAGTTCGCGGCGCTGGCGGCGAAGGGCCTGCCCCGCACGTCGTGGGGCATCCGCGTGGCGGGCGACCTGTCCCGTCCGGTCACGCGCGTCGCGGTCAGCGGAGGCGCGGGCGACTCCCTTCTCAGTACGGCCGCGGCCGCCGGAGTCGACGTCTTCCTCACGGCCGACCTGCGGCATCATCCGGCGAGCGAGTTCGTCGAGTCGGGCGGCCCCGCGCTCATCGACGCCGCCCACTGGGCGACCGAATGGCCCTGGCTCGACAGTGCGGCGTCCATCCTGCACGCCAGTGGCGTTACCGTTGAAACACGTGTCTCCGCCACGGTCACCGATGCTTGGACAAGAGGATATTGATCATGAAAGCAGCCCCCGAGGCACAGAAACGACTGCTCGACCTGGCAGAGCTCGACTCCGTGATCGATCGGCTGGCCCACCGCCGCCGCACCCTGCCGGAGCTGGCCGAGATCGACGAGCGGTCGAAGCTGTACGCCAGGCTCGCCACCCAGGTGATCGAGGCCGAGACCGAGGCGGGCGACCTGGCGCGCGAGCAGACCAAGGCGGAGAGCGACGTCGACGCGGTGCGCACGCGCGCCGACCGCGACCAGAAGCGTCTCGACTCCGGAGCCGTGACCTCGCCGCGCGACCTGGCGAGCCTCCAGTCCGAGATCACCTCGCTGCACAAGCGCCAGGGTGATCTGGAGGAGGTCGTGCTGGAGATCATGGAGCGCAGGGAGGCCGCCGACACCAAGGTCACCGACCTGGCGACGCAGCGCGACGAGGTCCGCACCGCCCTGTCCACGGCCGAGGACCGCCGTGACACGGCGCTGGCCGAGATCGACAAGGACTCGGGCGATGTCCAGGGCCGCCGCTCCGGCGTCTCCGGCGAGATCCCCGCCGACCTGCTCAAGCTCTACGAGAAGCTGCGCGACCAATATGGCGTGGGCGCCGCCATGCTGCAGGGCGGGCGGTGCCAGGGCTGCAAGGTGGCCCTGTCCATCGCGGAGATGAACCGCATCAAGGCCGCGCCCCACGACGAGGTGATCCGCTGCGACGAGTGCCGCCGCATCCTCGTACGCACGCCAGAGTCGGGCCTGTGACCTCATACGTCATCGAGGCCGACGGCGGTTCGCGGGGCAATCCGGGGCCGGCCGGCTACGGCGCGGTCGTCATGGACGCCTCCGACGGCCAGGTGCTGGCGGAGGCGGCCGAGGCCATCGGCGTCACGACCAACAACGTGGCCGAATACCGCGGCCTGATCGCCGGGCTGAAGGCCGTGCTGGAGCTGGGCGGTGACGGGGCGGCGGTGGCCGTCCGGATGGACTCGAAGCTGGTCGTCGAGCAGATGGCCGGCCGTTGGAAGATCAAGAACGAGGGCCTGCGCCCGCTGGCGGCCGAGGCGGGTTCCCTGGTCAGGCGGCTGCGGGTGACGGAGTGGACCTGGATCCCCCGCGAACGCAACAAACACGCCGACCGCCTGGCCAACGAGGCCATGGACGCCGCCGCCAAGGGCCTGACCTGGAAGGCCGGTGGCACCACCGCGGACGCGCCCCCGCGCGAGCCCGGCACCGCGTCTCCGGGCGAGCAGAGCACGGCGTCTCGGGGCGACACGAGCGCGACCTCCCGGTCCCGGGGCAAGACGGGTGCCGCGAAGGGCGGGCCGTCCGCGCAGCAGACCGACCTCCTCGACGCGGGCGACATTTCCGACCTGTCCGCCCCCACCGCCTCGGTGGCCACGGCCCAGCAACGTACCCGGGGCACCGGCACCGGCTGGGCCCCGCCCACCCGCGTCGCCACGTCGCTGCTCCTCCTGCGGCACGGCGAGACCGAGCTGTCCGTCGAGCGCCGCTTCTCGGGCCTCGGCGACGCCGAGCTCACCGCCAACGGCCTGGCCCAGGCGGCAGCGGCGGCCCAGAGGCTGGCGCGGGAGCCGTACCGGCTGGATGTGATCGTCACCTCACCGCTCAGGCGCGCCCGCCAGACCGCCGAAGCGGTCGCCCAGCGGACGGGCGTCGAGGTGGAGGTGGACGAAGACCTCAGAGAGGCCGATTTCGGCGCCTGGGAGGGCCACACGTTCACCGAGGTGCAGCGCCGCTGGCCCGACGAACTGGCCGCCTGGCTCGCCGACCCCGAGGTGGCCCCGCCGGGCGGCGAGAGCTTCGCCACGACCGCCCACCGCGTCGAGGCGGCCCGCGAACGGCTGGTGGAGCGCTACGAGGGCAAGACGGTCCTGGCGGTCTCGCACGTGACCCCGATCAAGATGCTCCTGCGCCTGGCCCTGCTGGCGCCGCTGCAGGCCCTCTACCGCATGCACCTCGACCTGGCCTGCCTGTCGCTGATCGAGTATTACGCCGACGGGCCCGCCGTGGTGAAGTCGTTCAACGACACCGCGCACCTGCGCTGAACCGTCGCGCCGGTGAGGGCCGTGCCGGACGCCACCAGTGTGCGTCCGGCACGGCCCGCGAGCGCCACCGCCCCCCTCAGGCGATGACCAGGCCATTCCAGCCGATCGATCTTGCAGACGGCTTGGAGACCGCTTGAATTTGATAGTCTTCCGCAGACGAGTCGGCCGGGCGGCCGCGTCGGGCCGAAGGGCCCGCCGAGGAAGGTCCGGGCTCCACAGGGCAGGGTGGTCGGTAACGCCGACCCGGGGTGACCCGCGGGACAGTGCCACAGAGAGCAGACCGCCTTCCGGTTCCGGCCGGGAGGTAAGGGTGAAAGGGTGGTGTAAGAGACCACCAGCACCCACGGCGACGTGGGCGGCTAGGTAAACCCCACCCGGAGCAAGGTCAAGAAGGAACGCTCTTCGGAGCGTTCCGCGCGCGACGTTCGAGGGCTGCCCGCCCGAGTCGCGCGGGTAGACCGCTCGAGGCCGCCGGCAACGGCGGCCCTAGATGGATGGTCGCCCCTTCATCACGAAGGAACAGAACCCGGCCTACAGGCCGACTCGTCACCCCATCTGACCTGCAACGCAGCCCCCCAAGGGTATTTGGGCGCACTCACTTCTTCGGCCGGCACTGAGCCGAGAATTTGTCCGCCAGTTTGCGGAAATTGTCTCGGCGATCCTGTCACATGCGCATCATGGTGTTGATGGCGTTTCCTGCGTATCTGAGGAAACCCATCAGGGCACTTCGCGGCCGTTCGGTGTCAGTTGACGCGGCGGGCGTCTCCGAGGACGTGTGCCATGCGCGGGATCACCGGCTGCGGGGCGAAGCCGAAGCGGTCGACCTTCTCCACCGCGAACCCGGCCCGCTCGATCGCCCGCAAAGTGTCCCGGTTCGGGTTGCAGCCCGCCGCCGCCCGGCGCCACGCGGGCGCGATGAGGTCTTCGAACAGGCCCAGCATCCGGTTGGACGAGCGTACGTGCTCGTAGAAGCGCAGCCGCCCGCCGGGCCGTAGCACTCGGCGGATCTCCGCCAGCGCCCGCTCCTGTGACGGCACCGAGCACAGCACCAGGGAGACCACCGCCGTGTCGAAGGTCGCGTCGTCGGCGGGCAGCGCGTCGGCGTGGCCGTTCACCACCGTCACCGGGACCGGCGCCGAGGACGCCTGTGCCGTCGCCAGGCCGCGCAGCGTGTCCTCCGGCTCCACGGCCACCACCTCCGTGACCGTGGGCGGGTAGTGCGGGAAGTTGCGGCCGTTGCCGGCCCCGACCTCGATGATCCGGCCCTCGAGTTCGCCGGCCAGCCGCCGCCGATGCTCGTACGCGCCCCGCCGGTCGGCCAGTGCGGACGCCTCCGCGTACATCCTGGCGAAGCGAGGGTGCTGGAAGTCCATCGAGATCCTCTCGGGCCGGCGTGGTCATTCCAGCATGCCCCGTCAGCTCAGCCCCCGCGCGACCATCTTGCTGACGTGCTCGATCGCCTTCACCCCGGCCCCCATTGACCGGTGCCGCCGCGAGATCACCGCGATCAGGTACGTACGTCCGCCCTTCCGCACCCGCCCCATGCTGTTGACCGTCCACCGCCCGCCATCCCGCTCCCGGGGCAGCCACCCGTTCTTGAGCGCCGCCCCCGTACCGGCCGCGCTGACGCCCCACGCCTGCTCCGGAGCCACGTCGCCCATCAGGCGCAGCACGTACGCCCGATGCCTGGCCGACAGCGGGCTCTTGGGTGAGACGAGCGCGCTCAGCAGCCGGACCTGGTCGGCGGCGCTGGTCGTGGTGGAGCCCCAGGCGCCACCGGGGCCGGGGCGGGTGTGGCGCAGGCCGAGCCGTTTGTTGGCGGCGGCCAGGCCGGACGCGCCGCCGATCGCCGACCACAGCGCGGACGCGGCGGCGTTGTCGCTCACCTTGACGGCCCGCGCCGCGGTCCGCCGCTCCCAGGCCGACGTCTTCCGGCGCTGTCGCTGAGCCTTGAGCAGCAGCGCCATCACGATGTTCACCTTGACGATGCTGGCCGTGGCGGTCCGGAGCCCGCGGTTGTAGGTGAACGAGCGTCCGGTCGACAGCTCGCGTACCGACACCGACAGGTCGCCGGGAAGCCCGTTCAGATAGCGGTCCAGCGACCGCGTCAGTGAGGCCGCGGGCGCCTCGGCGGAGGCGCCTGCCACGGGGACGCCTGCCACGGGGATGACGGCCGCGGGGATGACGGCCACGGGGACAAGGGGTACGGGGACGAGGGGTACGGGGGCGTCCGGCGTCAGAAGGAGCAGGAACGCGAGCGCGGACAGCAGCGCGACGGGCCGGCGCGCCACGGACTTGGCGGGCACGCCGGCCTACACGAAAGCCGGCGAAAACGGCGACGGGTGATGCGGAGCCATGAAACGCATGGCAGGCAGCATTCCGGCGCGGGTGTTTCCCGGCCGTTAGCCCAGGCGGGAAACACCCCGGCCGTTAGCCCAGGCGGGAAACACCCCGGCCGTTAGCCCAAGCGGGAAACACCCCGGCCGTTAGCCCAAGCGGGAAACGCCCCGGCTATTGGCACAGGCGGGCGATGCCCAGGGCAGCGCCCGCCGAGGAGACGTTACGGGTGTGCCGGTCCCAGGAGGACGGGCAGCTCGCGTACGTCATTGCCGATGAACGACGGCTGCGGCCGCAGTTCGTCAGCAGGCCGGGCGAGGCGGAGGTCCGGGAACCGGCTGAACAGGGCGGGCAGCGCGATACCGGCCTCCAGCCGCGCCAGCGGCGCCCCCAGGCAGAAGTGCATGCCGTGCCCGAACGCCAGGTGCTGGCGGTCCTTCCGGTCGATGTCGTAACGGTCGGGGTCGGGGTTGGTCGCGGGGTCGCGGCCGTGCGCGCCGAAGCCGATGAGGATCAGGTCGCCGGGGGCGATGGTGACGCCCTCGCCGAGGGGGATGGGGGCGGTCGCGTACCGGAGTGGCAGGTGCATGATGGGCGGGTGCTGGCGCAGGCTCTCCTCGATGACGTCGCTCCAGCGGTCGAAGGCCCGGCGGACGGCCCCTAACTGGTCGGGGTGCGTCAGCATGGCGACGGTGGAGTGGTCGATGAGGGAGACCGTGGTCTCGCTGCCCGCCCCGATCATCAGGATCAGCGTGCTGACCAGCTCGTCCATGCTGAGCCGGTCGTCGTCGCCGTCCGTCGTGGTCAGCAGCAGGCTCGTCATGTCGTCGCCGGGCCGCTCGCGTTTGGCGGCGATGAGCCCGTGAATCGCGGCGAACATGCGCGTCTGGACCTCCCCGGCCTGCTCGGCGGTGAGGCTGGTGTCCAGGACGGCGTTGATGGCGGAGAGCATGGCCGGCCGGTGCTCGTCCGGTACGCCGAACAGGTCGCAGATGACCCGGCTGGGGATGCGGTAGGAGAAACGGGCCCGCAGGTCGACCGGCCGGTCGGCGGGGGCGGTGGCCAGGTCGTCGAGCAACGAGGTGACGATGGCGTCGATCGCGGGACGCATGGCGTTGATGCGGCGGCCGGTGAAGGCCCGGCCGACCAGGTCCTTGAGGCGTTTGTGGTCGCCGCCGTCGGTGGTGAACATGCTGATGACGTCCACCCAGGCGGCGAGCCAGGCGATGGAGAAGGGACGGTAGCCGGGCCAGGACTTGCGGGCGTCCTTGGAGACGTCCGGATGGGTGAGCAGATGCTTGACGACGTCGCCGCGGGTCACCGACCAGGCGACGAGGTCTTCCGGTAGCAGGACCCGGACGGCGGGTCCGGCGGCGCGCAGTTGGTCGGCCTGCTCATACAGGCGTGTGCCGGTCGGGTCGAGGATCGTGGTCACGGATACCTCCGGCGGGCAGAGAGGACACAGGTGCGGTGGTGGGGGTGTCTGCCGATTGGGGGCGGAAGCGGATGCCGAGGGTCGCGGGGCACTGGTGGAACGGGCCGGGCCGATGGGGGACGTCGGGGTCGATGAGGTCGAGTTTCCACAGCCGGTCGAGCAGCGTCTCGATGCCGGTCTGGGCGATGACGGCGGCGTGGCTGTCGGCCGGGCAGCGGTGCGGCCCGGCCGACCAGGCCAGGTGGGAGCGGTTGTCGTAGCCGGGGTGGGGGAGTGCGGGGTCGGTTCCGGTGGCGGCGTGGCTGATCAGGATCGGTACGCCGGCGGGGATGGGCACGCCGTACAGGGCGGTGTCGTGGCGGGCGTAGTGGACGGAGAAGTTGGCCATGGGGGAGTGCGTCCACAGCACCTGCTCCATGGCCCGGCGCACGGTGACCGCCCCGCCGGCCAGGTCGCCGGCGTAGCCGTCGTCGGTCAGCAGCAGCCGCACCGTGGAGGCGATCCAGGCGGCCGTGGGCACGGTTCCGGCGCCGATGAGGACGACGAGCTGGTGCAGGATCTCCTCGTGCTTGAGCCGGGCGGGGTGCGCCAGCATCCAGGACGTGCAGTCGTCGCCGGGCTTGGTGCTCTTCATGTGGATGATCTCGGCCAGGCACTGGGCCAGGTCGGCCGCCGCCTGCTCGGCCTGCGGGCCGGCGTTGATCATGCCTTGGCAGGCCGTGAGCATGCGCTCGACCAGGGGCGGAGGGCAGCCGAGCAGGTCGGTGAAGACCCGCAGCGGCAGCGGGTCGGCGTACTGGCACATCAGGTCGGCGTGGCCGTCGTCGGCGAAGTCCGCGATGAGGCGCGCGGCGTGGAAGCGGGTGCGGTCGTGCAGGTGGTGCAGGTTGATCCGGGCCAGGCAGTCGTCCATGGGGCGGCGCAGCCGGGCGTGCTGCTCGCCGTCGGCGTACAGGAGGCTGGGGCGGAAGGCCATCAGGGCGAGGACCGGGCTGTCCTGCGGCACGCGCCCCTTGGCGAGGTCGCCCCACAGCCTGCTGTCCTTGCTGTACGTGGCCACGTCGTTGAGCAGGTCACGGGCCGCGTGCCGGCTGGTGACGACGAGCGCGTGCACCCCTTCGGCGATCTCGGCCCAGGCGATGGGACCCGCGGCCCGCAGCGCCCGGTAGGCGTGCTCGGGGCGGATGGCGAACGCGTCGCCGTACAGGCGGACCGAGGCGGCGGAGGATGGCATCATCGGGCGGGCTCCAGGCGGGACTGCGTGAGGATGGCGGCGACGAGGGCGATCAGGCCCTGCTTGGCGGAGCGGAGCTCGCGGGCGTCCAGGTCGACCAGGGCGCGGTGGCGCGGCAGGCTGAGGCTGTCGCGCAGGTCGGCCTCGGCGTAGCGGGGGGCGCCGTCGAAGTGGTTGACGGCGACCGTGTAGGGCAGGCCCGCCTCCTCCAGCAGGTCGATGGCGGGGAAGCTCTGGTCGACGCGGCGGGTGTCGACCAGGACCAGTCCGCCCAGGGCGCCTTCCATGAGGCAGCGGACCATCCCGCTGAACCGCTGCTGACCCGGGGCGCCGAACAGATAGAGCACGATGTCTGCGGTGAGGGTGAGACGGCCGAAGTCCATGGCGACGGTTGTGGTGCTTTTGTCGCGTAGGTCGTCCAGGTCGTCCACGAGTTGCCCCGCTTGGGTCATTTGTTCTTCTGTGCGCATCGGCCGGATTTCCGACACGGTGCCGATAAAAGTGGTTTTACCCACTGCGAACGGTCCGAGTACGACAATCTTCACCGGGCGGGCCGCGGCCGGCACATAACGATCAGAGTTTGTGTAGGGCATCCAACACCTGCTGGAGGAATTCGACATCGAAATGTCCGGCGGTGGGCGCATAAGGCGCGCGAGCGGTCACGTGGCCGCCGTCGATCAGCTCGGCGACGATGACCTTGACGACCGCGCCGGGCAGCCGCAGATGGTGGGCCACCTCGGCCACCGACAGCACGCCCGGCAGGCACAGCACCATCGTGCGGTGGGCATGGGGGGACAGGCCGGTCAGCGGCCGCTCGGGATCGGCGATGAGGAGGGTGGCCTCGTCCAGCGGGGAACGCCCGGCGCTGCCACCGGTGGCGGCGTGCGAGCGCACCACACCCGCCCGCCGCTGCCCCGAGTCGCTCACGGCCGCTTGCCCCGCTCCCGGGCGCCCAGCACCGGCTGCAACCCCCTGATCGTCTTCATGATGGCCTGGATGGCCACGCCGACCGGCCCGGTCGTGGAGCCCCCGCGGACCGACACGGCCAGCCCGGTACGCTCCCCGGCCGCGAACAGCAGCACGGTCACATCGGTCAGGTCACTGATCATGTGCCGCCACGGCGCCGACAACTGCTGCTCGGGCGGCATGCCGCAGAACCCGGCGAGCTGCCGCTGCAGCGACTGCAGGCCGGCCATCATCGCGGCCGTGCGCTCGCCCTCCTCCTGGCTGAGGCGCTCCGAGCGGGCCAGCAGCAGCCCGTCGGTGGTGAACAGCATCGCGTTGACGATGGCGTCGTGGTCGTTGACCAGCCGGTTGAGGGTGCCGGTCATGTCGATCGTGTCGGCGGTGGGCTGGGTGGTCATGGTTGAGACCGTCCTTGATCGGTGTCGCTGTCGGCGTATCCGGCGCGCAGCGCCTCGAAGAGCGACTCCATGCCGGCGTCCTCACCGTCGGCGGGAACGGTGTCGGTGATGGGACGCTGGACCGGCCGCGCGGCCGGTGCGGGTGCCGGCTGGTGTGCCCGGCGTTTGGGCAGGCCGGCCGCCGTGGTGATCGTCGTCTCCGGCGGGGCCGGGTCTTCCACGGGGGGAATGTCGGGCGGAGGGGGCGGCGGGGCCTCGGGTTCGGTGCGGACGTCGCCGGTCCGCGCCTGCGCCAGCAGCCGCGTGGGCACCAGGCAGACGGCCTTGACGCCGTAGCTGCTGGAGGGGGCGCTGACGTCCACGTGGAACCCGTAGTCGTACGCCAGCCGCCCCACCACGGCGAACCCGAGCCGGCGCTCGTCCTTGAGCGTGGCCGCCTCCATGTGCGCGTGCCGGGTGAGCTGCTCCTCGGCCTCGGCCCGCTGGAAGGAGTTCATGCCCAGCCCGCGGTCCTCCACCACGACGCGGTAGCCGGCCTGAACCTCCTGTACGTAGACGTCGACCCGGTCGTCGGAGTAGCTGGTGGCGTTGTCCAGCAGTTCGGCCAGGGCGACGATGACGGGCTCCACGACGCGACCCTCGACCCAGACCTCCCCGGGGTCGGGCTGGTAGGCGTAGTCCACCCGCAGGTAGGGGCCGATCCGCCCCCTGGCGCTCTCGACGATCTCCCGGAAGGTGCAGTCGTCGCGCTGGATGCCCGGCCACGAGCCCGCCAGGATGCGCAGCCGCTGCAGGCTGTGCAGGGCCTGGGTGGCGGCGTGGTCGATCTCGATCAGCCCCTGGTGGTAGGGGCCGATGTCGGTGTGGACGCTCAGCTCCTCGTCGATCTTGATCTGGAGTCTGGTGAGGGCCGCCTGGGCGGTGTCGGTGACGCCGCGCACGCCCGCGCGGGCCGCCGCGGACACGTCGCTGCGCATGGCCGCCGCCCTCGCGCGGAGCAGGTTCTCGGCCTCGTCGCAGTGGGCGGCCACGGGGGTGCCGGCCAGGAACGGGTGCAGCAGGCCCGGATTCTCCACGCCGGGATAGCCGGCCTCGACGTCGGCCACCGCTCGTAACCGGTCGATCAGGCGGCCGAACTCGCCGACGACCGCTTCGTACCATTGCCCGTTGGCCTCGGCCTGGCGCTGGGCGGCCTCGGCCTTCTTCAGCGCGGCCTCGGCCCGCTGCTCGGCGGCGAGCGCCGTCTGCCGGGCGATGTCGGCGATGCGGGCCGCCGCGCGCTTGGCGGCGATCTGCCGGATGAGGGCGCCCGCCAGCACGGCCATGACGGCGATGACCGTGCCGCCGAGCAACGCACCGATCAGGAGATCAGATGTGATCATGACAGGTCCTTGGTCGGGGTGCGCGCCGTCCGGGGAGGAAGGGGGAATCGTGGCGGCTTCCGGCCGGCCGATCATTTGCGGGTGGGACACGAACGGCGGTGCTTGAACTCCCTTTTACCAGTTCGTCACTTGACCACACAGGTAAATCGCGGCCCAGTCCCCTTGTCTTTTGTCACTACGGCATTTATCTCTCACAACCACATAACGGGTCAGAGTTGGACTTTATCGCGTCCGCTATATGCCGAAATTGGGTGACAAAGAATGGCAATTCGGTGAGGGGCGAAGGTGCTGACCCCCGGCTGTCTCGCTACCATCGGCGGCCCCTGCGACGGGGACATAGCTCGACACCGGGGCACCTCCGCCCCTCCGGCCCCTGGGAGTCGAGACCGGCGTCGCGAGGAGCGCCATGGGCATTGGAGAACCTCGCTGGCACCGCGACCCTAACCCCGCCCCCACCGCCCGGTCTGCGCAGGAATACTCAGAACGCGCCCTCCACCGGGCTCTCGCCGCTCATCACCCGGCGCTCGAGCTCCTTGACGGCGACCGTCGGCCGCAGCGGCGGCACCATGTGCACCCGCGCGGAGCCGATGTCGAAGAACAGTCCCACCAGCTCCAGCTTGCCCGCCCTCACCTGCTCGTCGACCTTCCGGTACGTCCGCAGGTTCTCGAGCTGCTGCTGCACGTTGACCCGGCACAGCACGTCGAGCGCCCCGCTGTGCAACCGGTCGCCCTCGGTCTCGATGAACGTGGCCAGGCTGTGGTCACCGTGCCGCAGCCACCTGCGCAGCCCCGGCAGGCTGCCCGCCTGCACCCCACCGCTCAGCACCCCGGCCATCGCCCCGCAGCCCGAGTGGCCGCACACCGTGATCGTGTTCACGCCCAGCACCTGCGTCGCGTACTCGATCGCCGCCACCACCGAGTCGTCGTGCGGCTCCGTCCCCCTGCGGGGCACCAGGTTGCCGATGTTGCGCACCGTGAACAGGTCACCCGGGCCGCTCGCCGTGATCAGACTGGGCATGATCCGGGAGTCGGCGCACGTGATGAACAGGTGCGTCGGCTGCTGCTTGCGGGCCAGCTCGGTGAAGATGGGGCGCACCAGCGGCGCCGTACGCCGGTGGTATTCGCGCGCGCCCGCCGTCAGCAGGCACTCCGCCGGCCCGTCCACGCCGCTCTCCTGCGGCACCGTGGGGCGGGCGGGGCGGCGGCGCCGGTGCGCCCACGGCAGCCACCAGCGGTCCGGCGCCTTGGGCGGCGACTTGGCCGGGAACATGCGCGCCCCGCTGGCCGCCAGCGCGTACCACTCGTCGTGCAGCTCGTCGATGTCGACCGTGCCGCCCATCCGCTCGTGGTCCAGCCGCCAGGAGTGGATCGCCTCGAAGGCGCCGTTGTCCATGAAGTCGATGTTCAGGTCGAGGTCCACGGCGGTGCCCGCGGGGATCGCCCGCAGCTCGTTCGTCAGCCTCGGCACCCCGAGGAACGTCAGCGACCCCGAGATCGTCACGTGCAGCCGCCCGTCGCGGTCCTCGCGCTTGAGCACCGTCACCCAGGTCAGGCGGCGCAGAGCGAGCAGCGCGGCCAGGGCGAGGCCCGCCAGCACCCCCTCGGCCAGGCCGAGCAGGATCACGGTGATCATCGTCACCACGTACACCGGCACCTCGCCGTGCCCGTGCACCTTCCTGACGTGACCCAGGTTCACCATCTGCACGCCGATGAACACCAGCAGCGCCGCCAGTGCCTCCAGCGGGATGAGCTGGATCGACCAGCCGAAGCCGAGCGCGAACATCAGCACCCACACCCCGTGCAGGATCGCCGACCAGCGGGTACGCGCGCCCGCCTGCACGTTCGCCGTGCTCCGCACGATCACCCCGGCCACCGGCAGGCCGCCGAGCGCGCCGGTGACCATGTTCGCCACGCCCTGACCGGTCAGCTCCTGGTCGAGGTCGGCGCGGCGGCCTCCGTGCATGCCGTCGATCGCCACCGAGCACAGCAGCGACTCGCACCCGGCCAGCAGCGCCACCAGCAGCACCGCCGCCACCACCAGATGCCAGTCGCCCTGCGGCAGCACCGGGAAGGCCCACTCCGTGACGCTGTTGGACAGATCCACCCGCGTCACGTCCCAGCCGAACGCCCACGCCGTCACCGCCGCCACGAGCAGCGCCGCCAGCGGCGCCGGCACCGCCTTGACCCGCTTGGGCATGCGCGTCCACAGCGCCAGCACGGTGATCGTGAGCAGCCCGACGGCGACCTTGTGGCCGTGCAGGTCGGCGATCTGACCCGGCAGCTCCAGGATGTTGGCGATGGCCGAGCGCTGCGAGCTGCCGCCCAGCACGACGTGGAGCTGGGCCAGGGCGATGATCACGCCGACCGCGGCCAGCATGCCGTGGATGACGGCCGGCGACACCGCCAGCGCCGCCCTGGCCGCCTTGAACACCCCGAGCACGAGCTGTACGGCCCCGGCCAGCAGGGTGATCATGCAGGTGGCCCGCCACCCGTAGGTGTGCACGAGATCCACGACCACCAGCGACAAACCGGCGGCGGGGCCGCTCACCTGGACTGCGGAGCCACCGAGGGCGCCCGCCACGATCCCGCCCACCACGGCGGCGATCAGACCGGCGGCCAGCGGCGCCCCGGACGCCATCGCGATGCCCAGCGAGAGGGGCACCGCGACGAGGAAAACCACGAGCGAGGCCGGCACATCATATCGGAGGGTGCCGATCCGGCTACTCTGCGTGTCGCGGAACATGGAGCAAACCCTATTGCTCCGTCGACCCTGCTTTAAGGGCGTGTCACATGGGTTTTACGCATTAATGGGCGCTGGAGATCATCTGTAGTAGTCGTGCGGGAAGTCCTGCTCCGGGGCGCGGCGGTGGTTGCCGCCGTTGGCGGCCCCGTTGCCCTGCGGCTGACCGCCCTGCGCGGGCCAGGCACCGCTCTGGGAGCCGTTGCTCGACGGCGGCTCGGGCCACAGGGCCGCGGGAGCCATCGTGATGTCGCCCGTCTCGTAGGCTCCCGGCCCGAACGGCGACGACGACGGAGGAGCGGCCGGCACCGGGGTCGAGGTCGACAGGACGTCGTCGTAGGACGAGACCGCCCGGCCAGGCACGGTCGGCGTGCCGGTGGCGGGGGAGGGCCCGGTGAGCGGGTCGGAGTCGTCGGCCACGGCCCACCCGGAGCGCACCTCGTAGGAGGCGGGGTAGGACGTGCGCCCGGCGGGCTGCTCGAACGCCGGCCACGAGCTCGCGGAGGCGTAGGGGTCGGAGGCCGAAGCGGGAGTGGGGTCGTCGAGGATGTCGGGCGGAGTGGGCCAGGCGCCGGCCGGCGTCGCGGGCGGGTTGGTCCAGGTCGTCTCGAGCGGGTCGGCCACGCCGTTGTAGGCGGGGAACGGGTCGCTCGTCGGCGCTCCGTGGAGGGGAGCGGGCTGGGCGGCCGGGAAGTTGCCGCTGGAGTTGGCGCTGGAGTTGGCGCTCACCGCGGGGAACGCGCCGCTGCTCGCCGCCGGGGCGTAGGAGCCGTTGCCACCGCCCGGGTAGGAGCCCCCGGACACCGGGAAGGAGCCACTGCCATTGGCGGCGGGAGAGGCCGGATAGGAGCCGCCGGCGGGCCTGTTGGAGGACACGCCATTGGACGACAGGCTGTTGGAGGACACGGAGGCGGGCCGCGGCACGGGGGCCGGCTCCGGGCGCGTGGGGGCGGGCACCGGCTGGGCGCCCGCGCCGAGGATGCTCATCACGTCGGCCGTCGGCGCCGCGAACGTCATCGTGCGCTGGTCGGCCATCTCGGCCGGGGTCGGCGGGGTGACGCGCTTGGCGGGCTCGACCAGATCGGCGAGGTTGGCCGTCGCGGCGGCCGCGGAGGGCTGGCGCTGCGGAAGAGGGGCCTGGACGGTGGCGGCGTTGGGGTCGGCCGCGGCCACGGGCTGCGGCTTGGCGCGTTTCGCGGCGGGGCGCTCGGGCTCGCCCTCGGCGGGCCGCTCACGCTGAACGGGGCGGGAGGCGCCCTTCCTGGCGGCTACGGTGCCACCCGCGCCGAAGCCACCCTCCTCCGCGTCACTGCGGATGTTGGCCCAGAACTCCTCGTCGTCATCGTCGGAGTTGGGGTTGCCCCACTCGTCGACACCCCGCCTGCCACGCTGTCCGGTGCGGACCGGCTTCGGCTTGGGCTCGTCAAAGGGGCTGAAGTCAGGGCTGAAATTGGCCATTCGCGGCTCATGCGCCGCGAACTCGTCCGTGGAGCGAGCATGGGTCATCTCCTCCTTCTCGGCCATCTCCTTCAGCCGTTCCGGAGGAAGCGAGCTCTCCCGGCGATTCATCGAACGCATGCCCAGTGCCACGACGACGAGCACGAGGAGCACGACAGCGACCAAGCTCACTACGACCGCGATCATTGCACCACCCTCAAAGCCATGGCCTCCTTCTGGCACCGATGAGATCGCGCGGCCATCGACGCGATCTGCCCCCTTTGATCACCAGTGCCTAACAATTGGATCTGATTGTGTCGGACCACTATGAGAGTTGTCACACCCTACGTGAAGAATTGGTACACCTGCACTACCTGTCGTGTTCGTCCGGTCACTCGACGTTCACCGCCGTGAGCCGGCCTCGCGCGATGGTCTGATCCGCGATCTGCTTCAAGATCTCGGGGAGGGAGCCCTTCTTGGGATCGACCTTGCCGTCCAGCATGTAGACGCTGAAGCGGTAGTTGCCGGACTGCGGGCAAGGGGCCTGGTAGCCGGCCTTGCCGCCGGTCACCGTCGCCTGGCCGGTCCCTTCCGGGGGATCGGCGGCCGCGTTGGCGCCCAGCTCGGTCGTGGTGGCCGGGATGTTGTAGAGCACCCAGTGCACGGCCGAATCCGAGGTTGTGTGGCCGTCGACCACGATCGCGATCGACTTGGCCTCCGACAGTGGCTGGCTCGACCAGCGCAGCGGCGGGCTGCTCTGGTCGCCGCGGCAGGAGTATTCGCGAGGCAGCGGTTTGCCCTCGCGCAGCTTCGGACTGGAGACGTTGATCTCCGAGATGTCCTTCGCTTGTGACCTGCCGATAAAGCTGCCGCAACCCGACAAGGCGAACGCGGCGGTCACCGCTGTCACACTGACAGCGATCCGTCGCACACGTGATGCCGTGTTACACAGCCCCATGCCGGACGATGCTACGCGGCTCTCGGCGGTGCGCAGACCGTTTCCCGATGGTCGGTGCTCGGTAAAGGATCCGAAATCGGCAAGAATCACGGCATCTGGGGAGTGAGCTTGGACACAAGGATGACCTGCGGCGCACGCACGGTCACCGAAATCGCTCGTACCGGGGAACCCTCCCTGGCCTGCCGCTTCACCACGGCGGGAGCCGGGCTCCGATCGGCCTGCTTACCCTGACAAATCGGGCAGGGTTTCGGTCAACGGCCACCCGCAAAAACCAGGTGCGCCAGCTCCCCCGAACCGGTAGAGGGCACAAATACCGTACGGACGCGACCCGTCACGCCGCGTTCCACCCGCGGCCCGCGCTCCGGGTACGTGCCTTTCCACGCGCGACCTGTGCTAAGGGCTCGGGCACGTGAGCGTACGGCGGGTGCGCCATGGGCGCTCGGGGCGCGGGGAGCCCTGGTGCGGGGGTACGCGAAGGCGGCTGCCACGTCGCGTGAGGCACGCGCGCTGTGGTGCGGTTTCGCGCCGGCCGGGCCTGGCTGGCCCCGAACGTGGCGCCGCCGACGTGGCCAAGCTCGACAGCCTGCGGCCGGCCGCCACCGAGCATGGCACCAGCCCCGATCCCGGTGGCGGCAGACACGCCGGGACGTCCGGGGGATCTTTACCGCCCCGCTGGCCGATCACCTCCGCGCCGCGCGCCCTAAGCTTGGGCTTGTGACGTCTACAGGCCCGCTGCGCGATCCGGCGAACCGCGTTTCGCCCAAAGCCGTCCGCCTGTGGTTGCTCGAGTCGCTGGTCGCCCTGGTGTTCTTCGTGGGCGGCTCGCTGCTGGTGTCGCGGTGGGTGGGCGGAAGCGACTGGTCATGGGTGCCCCGATGGCTGGCGGCCGACCCGTGGCTGCTGCCCGTGGGGGTCGCGGTGGTGACGGTGCCGTTCCTGGTGGCCGAGCCGTTCGTGCGGTACGCCGTACATCGCTGGGAGCTCTCAGGGGACGTCGTCTACGCCAGGTCGGGGTTCCTGACCAGGGAGTGGGTGTTCGTGCCCGTGAGCCGCATCCAGACGGTCGACAAGGGGCAAGGGTGGTTCGAGCGGATGCTCGGGCTGGCCACGCTCGAGATCCGCACGGCGTCCCACGCGGGCTCCTCGACGATCAAGGGCCTTGACTTCCAGGTGGCGGCGGGGCTCGCCGAGCGGCTGGCGCACCGGGCGGAAGAGCTCAGAGACGACGCGACATGACCGGTCCCCGCCCGGACGACCCGGCGCCCTCCCCGCCGGAGGAGCCGGCTCCCCGTCCCGCCGACTCCGGTGCCGGACACACTCCCCCGGCCGAGGCCGTCCACCCGGCGCGGCCAGAAGACACCCCCGCACCTCCTCCTGAGAACCCACCGCCCCCTCCTCCCGGCTACGGGCCACCGCCCCCTCCCGGCCATGGGCCGCCGCCCCCTCCCATGCCGGGTTACGGCCCGCCGCCCGGCATGCCCGGCGGCGGAGGGCGGGCGCCGTTGCGGCTCAGCCCCAAGGTGCTGCTCATCGAGCCCGTACGCACGCTGCCCTCCCTCCTCCTCCCCCTGGTCGGCGTCATGTTCGTGGGCGGCTTCTCGCCCAGCTCGTACGGATGGGCGGCGGTGGGGGTGATGGCCTCCATCGTGATCGCGGTCGTCAGATGGGCCACCTTCACCTACGAGATCGTCGGCGACCGCCTGGAGACCAAGCGCTCACTGATCAGCCGATCCATCCGCACGATCCCCATGGAGCGCATCCGCGGCGTCGACGTCTCCACGCCTCCCATGCACCGGCTGCTCGGCCTGGCCGTGCTCAAGATCGACACGGGCGCGAGCGGCGGCAACGAGGAGGCCAAGCTCAGCGGGGTCACCCTGGAGGAGGCCGAACGGCTCAAGTCGGTGCTCCTGCGCCGCGCGCCCCGGCCCGAGGCGGACCTGCCGGAGGCCGCCGTCTCCCCGGCCGCGCCCAAGGAGCAGCCGATCATCAGGGTGCCCCGCAAATGGCTGCTCTACGGGCCGCTGTCGGGGGCCTACCTGCTCACGCCGTTCGCGTTCGTCGGCGGCGCGGTGGGGCTGGCCTTCCAGTGGGGCGACGAGCTGGGGGTCAGCCAGGACGCCGCGTGGAGCGTGGGGGAGTGGATCTGGGACCGCCCCTACCTCCTGCTGGCGGTGGTGGTGCTGCTCGTGCTGGCGATGCCGTTCACGGGCGGGCTGATGTACGCGATCTTCAACTGGGACTTCGTGCTCAAGCGCCGTGACGGCTACCTGGTGGCGGAGCGCGGGCTGATCAACCGGCGCAGCGTGTCGCTGGAGTCGCAGCGCGTACGCGGCTACGAGATCGTGGACGGCCTGGTCGAGCGGTGGGCCCGCGTCACCCGTGCCTGGGCCATCGTGACGGGGCTCGGCGACTCGCAGACGCGGGGGCAGCTCCTGCCCGACGTACCGCGTGCGGTGGCCTTCGAGGTGACCACCGACGCGATCGGCCCCTACCGCGCCGAACTGCGCCCCCACCCGCCCGTGGCCCGCAACAGGCGCCTGTTCCGGGCGGTCGTCCCCTGGCTCGCGGCGGCGGCGGTGAGCGGGGTGGCGGTGTGGATGACGGCCGGGACGGTGTGGTGGATCCTCCTGGTGCTGTCCCTGCTGCTGGCGGGCGTCGGGGTGCCGCTCGGCCTCGACCGGTACGCCTCGCTCGGGCACGGCTACGACGGGGTGCGGCTGTCGGTGCGGTCGGGGTCGCTGAGGCGCTCCCAGGCCGTGGTCGAACGCCGGGCCGTGGTGGGATGGCGGCTGCGGCAGACCTGGTTCCAGCGGAACGCCGGGGTGCTCACGCTGATCGCCGGGGTCGGGGCGGGCAAGGGCGGCTACTCGGCCATCGACGTGTCAGAGGCCCAGGCGGTGGACTTCCCGTCCGAGGTGACCCCGGAATGGCTGGCCCCCTTCCTCGACCGCCACCCCTCGGACCACTCCGAGGACTGAACCGTCCGGCCCGGGGCGGCGGTCATGCGCCGTTCACCGGGAACAAGGGCGACGAGCGGCACCGGTGCGCGCAGGGTCACGCGGGCACGAGGTGAGGCGCCGGCGCGACGGACGGCACCGAAACGCACACCCAGAGCCCGGGCACGGTATCCGGGCGCAAGGGCTATGGGCCGGGAACGCGCGGCCGGGGGTGTGGCGTGGGAGCACCCGCCGGACGGGGGCCTGCGGTCGTTGCTTCGGCGCGCTGGGGCTGAGCATGCGTGCGGAGCCTTGGGTCGCGGATCCATGTGCCGGGCTGAGGATGAGTGTGGGGCCTTGGGCCGGGGGTTCGTGTGCCGGGCACGGCGGACGCGTGGAGCCTTGTGGCGGGTCCCTGCGTTGGGGGCGGGAGTGGGCGGCCTTGGGGCGGGTTCAGGTGCCGGGCAGGGTGGGCGCGTGGAGGCTTTGGGGTGGTTCATATGCCGGGTGAGGGCATGGGTGAGGGGCCTTCGGCGGTGCGCGGCGTGGTGGCGGGGGCGTGGAGCCGGCAGGAGGGGTGTGCCGGCCGCCGGCCCTTGCCGCGGGGTCCCGGAGCGGGTTTCGGGTCAGTCCTGGCGGCGGGCGCCGAACATGATCTCGTCCCAGGTCGGGACCGATGCCCGGCGACCCCGCGAACCCTTGCGCGCCTGACGGGCGGCCGGGGCGGGAGGGGCCGACGGCACAGGCGCCGCAGGGTCCTCCTTCGCCTCACCCTTGCCCCGCGCCGCGGGCACCGCGGGCTTGGGCTTGGGTGCGGGCGCAGGAGCCTTGCTCTCCTTGACCGGCTCCGGCTCCGGCTCCGCCTCGGCCTCCGGTACGGCCTGAGCCTCCGCCTTTGTGTCGGCCTTTGTGCCCACCGTGTCGGTCGTCGGCTCAGGTGAGGACGTCTTGACCTCAGCCGTCTCAGCCTCGGGAGCCGTAGCCGGAGGCGTCTCTGCCTTGGCCGCCTGAGCCTCAGTCGTCTCGGGCTTAGACGTCAGAGCCTCGGCCGTGGTGGTCTCCGCAGCCTCGGGAGCCTTGGTCTCGGACGTCTCCACCTTGGCGATGGTGACTTCGGGTGCTTGCGGAGCCTGGGTGGCCTCGGCCTTGGGGGCCTGAGTCTCGGTGGTGGCTTCCGGTGTTTGGGCTTGAGCGGTCGCGGCTGTTGGGGCCTCGACGGTCTCGGGTGCCGCAGCCTCGACGGTGGCGGTCTCGGGCTCTGAGGGCTCGGTCGCCGCTGCGGCGGGTGCCTCCGTCTTCGCGGCAGGGGCGTCCACCGCCTCGGGCTGGGCGGTGGCCTCGACCTTGGCTTCGGTCGCGGCTGCGGGCTCCTCGACGGGGGCCGAGGCGGTGTCGGTGTCCGGGACCCGGCCGATGGTGCTGCTCGACGCAGGGGCCGTCTCGGAGATGGGCGACGAAGCCTCGGCGGGCGAGGAGACGGCTTCCGGTTCCGTGGTGACGCTGTCCTGGACCGAGAGCGCGCTGTCTTGGACCGGCTCCGAGGCGGCGGTGCTCTGGACCGGGGCGGGAGTGACGCTGTCCGTGACGGGTGGCTCGGCGATGGGGCCGGGCGCGGCGGACGGCTCCGCGACGGCGGGTGTCGTGACGGCGGGTGTCGTGACGGTCGCGTCGGCCTGCGCCGAGGATTGCGCCGCAGGAGTGGGCTCGGTGGCCGCTACGGGGCTGACCACGGCCTCCGCACGCGGGGTGGAGGTGGCGTCGAGCTCTTCGGTGGTCGCCGGTGCCGTGGCAGCGTCCGGCGTGGTGGAGGTGCCCGGGTGGGCGATGGCCTGGGGGCTCGTTTCGGGCCGCGGGTCGCTGGTGACAGACGACACCCCAGAGGTCGGCTGCGCCGTCTGTCCCTGGGCGGTGGCATCGCTCTGCGCCACGGCCTGGCCCTGGGCAGCGCTTTGGCTCTGCACGGCCGTTTGGTCCTGCGCAGCCGTTTGGTCCTGCGCAGCCATTTGGTCCTGGGCAGTGGGCTGGACCGATGCAGGGGTCTGGGCGGCTGCAGGGGTCTGGGCCGATACCGGGGTCGGCTGTTCCGGCGCGGGGGTCGGTGCCGCTGCGGGCGACTGCCCGGCTGCGGACTGCCCAGCGGCGGACGGCTGGGACACAGACGGCTGGGACACAGACGGCTGAGGCACGGCGGGCTGCGTCACGGTGGGCGTGGCAGTCTGCGCCGCGGTGGGCGGTTGTGCCGTCGCGGGCTGGTCGGCGGTGGTGGGAGCCTGTGGGGTCCGGTCGCCGGTGGTCGGTTCTGGGGCCGGAGGGCGGGTGGAGGCAGGGGTGGCCGGGGCGTAGATGGAGTCGCTCTCGCGCTCGGCCGGACGGCCCGAGCCGAAGTCGGGCAGCCATGGCGAAGACCCGCCGCGGCGGGACGTGGTGTCGCCGGGGCGGGCATAGCCGGTTTCGCGGGCGGGCGGTTCGGACCGGAAGGGGTCGCGTGACGGCGGTTCCTGCCGGGGCTCGCTTTCCCTTACGGGGTCCTGCCGCAGCCCGACCTCTCTGGCGAGGTCCGGTGGAAGGACCGGGTCCTGGCGCTGACCGGTCTCGCGGCCGGAATCGGGCCGCAGGCCCGCCTCCCGGGCGGGGTCTTGGCGCGGGTCGCGAGCCGGGTCTTGGCGGTGGTCCCGGCCTGTGTCACGGCCCAGGTCTCGGCCCGGGTCTCGGCCCGGGTCACGGCTTGTGTCCCGGCCTGGGTCACGACCTGGGTCCCGGCTTGAGTCTCGGCCCGGGTCTCGGCCCGGGTCCTGGCGCAGGTCCCTGGTCGGGTCGTGGCGGTAGTCGCGGCCCGCGTCCTGGCGGTAGTCGCGGGTCGGGTCCTGGCGGTAGTCGCGGGTGGGGTCGGGGCGAAGGTCGCGGGTGGGGTCCTGGCGGAGGCCGGGGTCGCGGTCGAAGGGGACGGGCGTCTCCGGCGTGCGGGTGTAGGCCGTCTCGGACCCCCTGGCCGGCGGGTGGTAGCCGACGGCCGGCTCCTCCGGCTCACGCCGGATGACCGAGGGGAACGGCAGCGCGTCGCCCGACAGCGGCGGCACCGGCTGCAGCTTGGCCACCCGCGGCGCGAACGGCGTCACCGTGGTGTCCTCCACCACCGTCGGATCCGGGTCGAAGTCGGCCGCCGACAGCCGCATCGCCTCGTCGTCGTGCGCCGTCACGTGCCGCTTGCGCGGGTCGAAGAGCCACTCGGCGTGGCGGGTGTGACCGTTCCACACGTAGCCGAGCTTGACCCGCCACAGGCCGTCGTCACGCTTGGCGGAATCCCAGTCGATCTCGTCCGTGGGCACGCCGCGCCTGGTCAGCCGCTCCGCCACGAGATCACCGAGAGTCGGTCCTGGCGCGGATTCGCCCGGCATGCGGACGGCCACGCGCTGCGCCTGCTGAGCGACGTATTCCCGCTCCTGCAGCACCGGCCCCTCGAACCAGCGGACTCGCTCGACCGGGATCCCGGCGGTCGCGGCGATCTCTTCCGCCGTCTCTCCGGCTCGGATGCGGGCCTGGATCTCCTTGGGGCGCAACGGACTCTCCACTTCGATCTCGTACTGGCCGAGACGGGAGAAGTTGCCGCGGACGGCAGCACGGAGCCGGTCGTCCACGGGAAGCGTGAAGCGCGTACCACGCCCGGCAGTAGCCAGCACGAGGTAGGTGCCGTCCTCACTCACCGCGACGAGTCGGAGCTCCTGCATGCGAGTCCCTTCGTCAGCGTCGCCATTCTTCCCCCGGACCCTTGAGTCTCTCGCGTGTGCCGGTTGCCTGCCAGCACCGTACCCGGCATGTCCGAACATCGCCTTCCTGGGATAGCCCAGGGGTGATGTGACGCCGGTCACATTTGGAGAATCCATGGCTCTAGAGCCCACCATTGCGTATGTGGAGGTTAAAGGCCCTCGATGGATTCTGGCGAATCGCGCCAGGTGACGCCGTGCAGCCGAGCCGGGACGCGAGAGTGGCCGGACCGGCCGATGGGTGGAGCTCCAGGTGGCGGGCCGCGATGCCCGACAGGTGCGGCGCGTACGCGGAGAACGCCTGCCCGTCAGGAGCGACCTGGCAGCCCCCGGTGTCGGCGGCCCCTACCACGAACACACCCCCCCGTATGAGCGAGCGCGCGGCCAGGCCGAGCGCGGGGGAGCCGGCGCCGTCGAAGGACAGGTTGGCCACGGCCGGCCCGCGCGCGTGCCTGCGGATCCAGTCGAGCCCGGCCAGCACGTCGGCCAGCGTGCCCGAGCCGCCGCAGCCGAGCACCCGTACCGAGGCGAGCCGGGCCTTGGGCGCGACGGCGTGGACGCGGGCGGCGGTCCGCGTGCCCTGGCCGCCGCAGTCGTGCCCGGTGCCGCCGGTGGCGTCGAAGGCGCGCCACGCGCGGTCGCCGAACTCGGCCCGGCCGGTCTCGACGCCGCTGTCCACGACGTACACGGTGGCGCCGGCCCCGGTCGCCGCGACCCCGGGCGGTCCTGCCGGTCTCCTGGACGGCATGGGATGGATCTGGCGATCCGGTTCGATCGTGCTCACCCGGGAGTCGGCTCTCAGGTCGGCCAGTTCGGCGGCGGTGAGGAAGGTGGCGAATCCGGGCAGGGCGGCGGCGTAGTAGCGCCGTACCCGCCACCGCACCTCGCCGACGAGTTCTCGGGCGGCCACCCGGCTACGGGCCGTGACGATGTAGGGCCGGGCGGGTTCGGTGAGGGCGGGGCGCCGGGAGAGTCCTGAGGCGGGCGTCATGGCCAGAGGGACGGCGGTCGTGGCGGCCGTTGCCACGGCCGCGGCGAGGTAAACGGAGGGCAGGCCGAGTCGTCGGGGCACGAGTTACAAGGGTGCCTGTCACACAGGTCACAGGAACAACAGGACACGCACTCGCGTCTATTCACGAGACAGGTCTTTACCGAACACAGGACGAGAGGGGACTGATCCACGGGATGAGCGGCGAGCAGCGCAGGTTCGAGCTGAGCGTGCCGCAGATCCTTGGTAGCGCCCTGGCCGCGGTGACCTCTGCCGTCGCCGCCTCCTATCTGGGCGTGGCGGGAACGGTGATCGGCGCCGCGGTGGTCAGCGTCGCCGGCACCGTGGCCACCGCCGTGTACACGCACTATCTCAAGGAGACGGGCGAGCGGGTCAAACAGCATACGCTGACCGGCCGGGCCGAGCCGGCGCCTCCGGAGGAGGGCCTGCTGGCGGTCGCCGCGCACGCGACTCCGGGCGGGCAGGAGGCCACGCTGGTCATGCCCGCCGTCGGGGAGCCGCGGCGCGGATTGTCATGGGTGAAGCTGGCGGCGGCCGCGGCGATCGTGTTCGCGGTCAGCATGGGCGGCATCCTCGCCTACCAGGCCGTGGCCCAGCGGACCGTGCACGAGCAGGTCACCGGCACCGCGCCCAAGAAGGCGGTCAAGGAGGAGGGAGAGGACAAGCGGGGCGAGGAGGACAAGGCGCCCGTCCAGCGGGAGAGCGACGACGGCGAGACGCCCGCGTACACGCCGCAGACGACGCGGGAACAGACGCCCACCCCCACGCCGACACCCACGCCGACCAGGACGACGAAGGCCACACCGACGCCGACGCCCACGCCGGCGGACGAGGTGCGGCCGTCGAGCGAGCCGCCGCCGGCGCAGGAGCAGCCCGACGTGGTGGACGAGACGCCGCCCGCGCCGACCGGGCAGCCCGAACTTGAGAGCGTCCCGCCCCCCGACTAGCCGCCCGATCAGCCGAGCACCAGGTCCAGGTGGTCGTTGGTGAACAGGCGGCGCGGGTCCAGGCGGTCGCGCAGGGCCAGGAAGTCCGCGAAGCGCGGATACACCTTGCCCAGGTAGGCGGCGTCCCTGGTGTGCAGCTTGCCCCAGTGGGGACGCCCGTCCAGGCGGGTCATGATGTCCTCGACGCCCTCGAAGTAGGCGGGGTTGGGCGTCGGCCGGTAGATGTGGCAGGCGACGTACGCCGACGGCCGCCCGTACGCCGTGGACAGCCACGCGTCGCTGGGCGGCGTGACCCGCACCTCGACCGGGAAGGTGATCTTCCAGTCCATGCGCTCGACCAGGTCACGGGTCTCGCGCAGGGCCTGGGCGAGGCGTTCGCGCGGGACCGCGTACTCCATCTCGAGGAAGCGCACGTCCCGCCGCGCCGTGAACACCTTGTACGAGACGTCCACGGCCTCCGAGTCCGCCAGCGCCGCCGCGCTGACCGCGTTGATCCGCGGGACCAGGTCGGGAAAGCGGCCCCCGACCGCGCAGGCGGCGCCGAAGACCGTGTTCTCCAGGAACACGTTGTCCAGCCAGTGCCGGAACGCGCCCGGCGGCCGGGCCGGCCCCGGGTTCCGGTTGTTGGTCTTGACCAGGCAGGCGTCGGTGTGCGGCAGCCAGAAGAAGTCCAGGTGCTCGTTCGCGGAGGTCAGCTCGTCGAGCGAGCCGAGGATCTCGCCGAGCGTCAGCCTGCGCCGCCGGTGGTGCAGCAGGAACGCGGGCTCCACCCGGAACGTCACCGCCGTCAGGATCCCGAGCGCGCCCAGCCCGACCCGCGCGGCGTCGAAGAGGTCCTCGCCGGGTGCGAGCGTGGCCACGGAGCCGTCCGCGAGCACCAGCTCCAGCTCGACGACCTGGTCGGCGAGGCCGCCGCTGTCGCGGCCGGTGCCGTGGGTGCCGGTCTGGATGGCGCCCGCGACGGTCTGGTCGGTGATGTCGCCCATGTTCGACAGGGCCAGGCCGCGCTCGTCGAGCAGTTCGTTCAGCACCCGCAGCGGCGTGCCCGCCAGCACGGTGACGCGGTCGTCCGAGCAGGACCTGATCCCGGTCAGCCCGCCGGGGCGCAGCATGATGCCGTCGGTGAGGGCCACCCCGGTGAAGGAGTGGCCCGTGCCGACCATGCGGACCCGCCGCGCCGAGGCGGCGGCGTCCCGTACGGCGTGTACGACGTCCTCCACGGAGACCGGCGTACGCACCTCGGCCGGGGTGCCCGACTGGTTGCGCGCCCAGTTGACGAAGGCCACGAGCACCCTCCAGAGCTTCGTTCCGTCAAACGCGAACGATACTCACTTCTCCCAGCCCTCGGGAACAGGGAAGATGTCGCCGGGCTCCAGGTTCTCACCCTTGACCACCTCGGACACCGTCACCAGGTGGAAGCCCTTGTTCTTCAGCGTCTTGATGAGCGAGGGCATGCCGTCCACGGTCTGCTTCACCCAGTCGTGCATGAGGATGATGCCGTTCGGCTTGGCCACGGCCAGGGTCTGCTTCTGGATGGCCTCGACGTTCTTGGTGCTCCAGTCCTGCGAACCGGCGGTCCACAGGATCATCGGCATCCCGAACTCGGCGGCGATGTCGGAGACCTGCAGGTCCGCCATTCCGTACGGCGGGCGCAGCAGCTTGGGCTCGACCCCAGCCGCCTTCTTCACCGCGTCCTGGGTCTTCTGGATCTCGCTCTTGATCGTCGCCGCCTCGCTCTTGGTGAAGTCGGGGTGGCTGTAGCTGTGGTTGCCGAGCTCGTGGCCCTCGGTGGCCATGCGCTTGACGAAGGAGGGACGGCTCTTCACGTATTGGCCTTCGAGGAAGAACGTCGCCTTGGCGTCGTACTTCTTCAACGTGTCGAGCAGCGTGCCCGCGTATTTGCCGGGTCCGTCGTCAAAGGTCAGCGCGATGCACTTGACCTGCTCGCAGTCGACGGGCGCCTTCTTCGGCGCCTGGGCGAACGCGGGTGCCGGGGCAAGGGTGAGGCAAACAGCCGCGATGGCAAGGAGTGAACTGACTTGTCGGGACATAGCTAATGCTTCCAGTGTGATGGGCGTTGCGAGGGATGTCCCGACGGTAGCGGATCAGCTCTCCGCAGGTGAAGGCGCTTCGGGAAGTCTCAGCAAACCCGAACCTCCGATGCCCACCGCGACGGCGACGACGGCCGCGGCCACGGAGAAGGCGTACGCGCTGCTCGCTCCGTACGTCTCGGTGAGCCGGCCGCCCACCGCCGCGCCGGCCGCCACGCCGAACCCGATGGCGGTCGAGATCCACGCCATACCCTCGGTGAGCAGGGACGGCGGCACCAGCCGCTCGGTCAGCGAGAAGCCCGTGATGAGCGTCGGCGAGATGGCGAACCCGGCCAGGAACAGCGCTCCCGCCATGATCCACGGGTCGGTGATGAACATGATCGGCACCAGCCCGACCACGAACAGGGCCAGTGCGCGCACGAACCGCGTCCGCAGCGGGATCCGCCAGTTGCGCGACCCGAACCAGAGCCCCGACACCATCGACCCGCCCGCGAACGAGGCCAGCAGGAACCCGGAGGCGCCCTTCACCCCGTGCTCGTCGGCGAACGCCACCGTGATCAGGTCGACGGACCCGAAGATCGTGCCCATCGCCAGGAAGACGCCGGCCAGCAGCGCGACGCCGGGGATGAGGATGGGCGTGCCCGCCGACGACCTGACCTGCTGGACGGGCGGCTGGGTACGCCGCAGCGAGGCCAGCACCAGGCACCCGAACAGCATGCAGACCAGGGCCACGATCAGCCCCGCGTACGGGTTCACGGCCGTCGCCAGCACCGTGACCAGCGCCGGCCCGGTGACGAAGACGATCTCGTCGGCCACGGACTCGAACGCGAAGGCGGCGTGCAGCCTGCCGGAGCCGCCGTAGAGGGCCGACCAGCGGGCCCGCACCATCGAGCCGATCGACAGCGAGGTGGCGCCCACGACGAGACCCGAGGCGTACAGGGTCCACTCGGGCAGCCCCGAACCGGCGAGCAGCATGAGGCCCGCCAGCGCCAGCGCGTTGACGACGGCGAACGGCGCGATCACCCGCCCCTGCCCGAACCTGTCGGCGAGCCGGCCCGACACGGGGGCGGCCAGGGCGAAGGCGACGTTGGAGGTGGCGGCGACCGCGCCGGCGGTGGCGTAGTTGTCGGTGAGCGTGGAGATGAGCAGGATCACCCCGATGCCCATCATGGACATCGGCATCCGGCCGATCAGACCGGCCAGTACGAACGCTTTGACTCCGGGCCTTTCGAACAACCCCCGGTAAGGCCCGACCACGCTGTTTCCCCCTTACTCAAGCAGCTAACCATTGCGCACCGTATGTCCGGATGGCAAGTGCTTTATCGCCGCCGTGAGTTAACGTGTCCCGAGTGTCCGGTCTTCCCTCGTTCCGTGCGGTCATGCTCATGGTCATCGCCGTGCTCACGGTCACGGTCGCGGCCGGCGGGCTCGTCGTGATCTTGGGCGATGACCTGGTCGAAACCGCGCATGAGCCCGTACGCAGGCAGCAGCGCCCGCAGCAGTCGCCCGCCCCGCGCCTCGACCAGATCGTGCCCACGGCCGAACCGGTCAAGGACTTCGGCGAGGGCGGCCCCGGGGTCACCGCGACGCCGCCGCGCGTGCTGGCGGTCGCCGCGGGCGCCGTGCCCAAGCAGACCAGGTTCCGCCTCGGCGAGCTCAAGCACGTGCAGAAGGTGGCCGTGGTGGACGCGGGCGCGGTCAAGGTGTCGGGCACCGGGCTGAACCTGCTGGCCGTGGACCCGGCCGACTTCCGCTCCTGGACCCCGCAGCCGGTCGCCGACCAGCCCGCCGTGTGGAGCGCGCTGGCCAGGGGCGAACTGGTCGCCGACGCCGCGACGATGCGCAGATTCGGGATGATCCTGGGCGCGGTGTACCAGGTGGACGGCGGCCCCAGGCTGCGCGTCGCGGCCTCGGCCTCGCTCGGGCTCAAGGGCGTGGACGGGCTGGTGAGCGCGGACCTCGGCAGGTCGCTGGGCTTCGCCCCCGGGGTCGCGGTGCTCCTGCACGGCAAGCCGGGCAAGATCAGCGAGTCGGGGGTGCGCAGGCTGCTCGGCAAGAAGGCCCAGGTCGTCATGCTCGACGCGGCCGCGCGCGCGGCGAAGCGGCAGCAGCCCCAGCAGCCGCAGCAACAGCCGCAGCAGGTCAACGTCGGCCGGCCGGGCAGCTACCTCGAGCTGTACAAGGCCGCCGCCACCCGCTGCCCCGGGCTGTCCTGGACGGTGCTGGCCGCGATCGGGCAGGTGGAGAGCAGCCACGGGCGCAACAACGGGCCCTCCAGCGCGGGCGCGCTCGGGCCCATGCAGTTCATGCCCGCCACCTGGAAGCACTACGGCGTGGACGGCGACGGGGACGGCAAGAAGGACATCTGGAGCCCGTACGACGCGGTGCCCGGCGCGGCCAACTACCTGTGCGCCAACAAGGCCGGGCAGGGCGGCGAGAGGCTGCGCAAGGCGATCTGGTTCTACAACCACTCGTGGGACTACGTGAACAAGGTCATGGGCATCGCCCAGGCGTACGCGAAGACGTACGCCTGAGATCGTACGCCTGAGCCTTTACGCCTGAGGCCGCCGGCGCGGAGGCGGGCAGCACGTGAGCGCGCAGGGCACGGGCTCGGGCTCCTCCATCAGCTCACGCACCAGCTCCACGAACCGCGGGTGCGTGCCCGCCGTCGCCGCCCGCTCCAGGGGCAGGCCCAGCTCGGCCGCCATGGCCCTGGCCTCGGTGTCGAGGTCGTAGACGACCTCCATGTGGTCGGAGACGAACCCGATCGGCACCAGCACGACGGCCGGGGCCTCGATCTTGCGCAGGTGGTCGCAGACGTCGGGCTCCAGCCACGGCACCTGCGGCGGCCCGCTGCGCGACTGCCACACCAGGTCCCACGGCTCGCTCCGGCCCAGCGCCCGGCTGACCAGCTCCGCGCTCCTGCGGAGCTGCGCCTCGTAGAGCCCGCCGGACGGGCCCGCCGTCTCGGCCATGGAGACCGGGATGCTGTGGGCGGTGAACACCAGCCGCGCGTCGTCGCGGCCGAGCCGCTCGAGCGCCGCCCGGGTGTGGTCGGCCATCGCGGCCACGAAACCGGGGTGGTCGCCGTAGTGCCGCAGCTTGACCAGCTCGGGGCCGTCCTCGACGGAGATCCTGGCGATGTCCTCGTAGTATTGGCGGCAGCTCGAGTAGCCCGCGAACGCCGAGGTGGCGAACACGGCCGCCTTTTCGACCCCGTCGGCCCGCATCTGGCGCACGGTGTCCTCGCCGAACGGGTGCCAGTTGCGGTTGCCCCAGTAGACCGGCACGCCGGCCACGGGACGCAGCGCCTCGACCAGGTCGCGGTTCTGCCGGTTGATCGGGCTGACCCCGCCGAAGCTCTGGTAGTGCTCGGCCACCTCGAGCAGCCGCTCACGCGGCACACCACGGCCACGCACGACGTTCTCCAGGAACGGCAGCACGTCGTCCGGGCCCTCCGGCCCGCCGAACGACAGGACCAGCAAGGCGTCGTAGTTTCCCACGTGACCACCTTATTCAGGGATGCTGATGGTCCCGTCCGCGAGGTAGGTTCGATCGAGTGAGCGCATTCAACGACATACGTGACTATGTGTCCATCGCCCGGGTTCTCTCGCTGCGGCTCTCGCCCGACGGGGCCAGGCTGATCTCGACGGTCCAGTCCCTCAACCCCGACGGCAAGTCGTTCGGCACCGCGCTCTGGGCGATCCCCGTGGACGGCGAGCCGTACCGGCTGACCAGGTCGGCCAAGGGCGAGTCCGCCGCGGTCTTCACCGCCGCCGGCGACGTGCTGTTCACCTCCGCCCGCCCCGATCCGACCGTCAAGGACTCCACCGACGAGATCCCCTCGCTGTGGCTGCTGCCCCGCGCGGGCGGCGAGGCCCGCCAGGTGGCCACCCGCCCCGGTGGCATCGGCGGCGTGCGCACCGCGGGCGACGTGGTCGTGTTCGTCTCCGACGTGCTCGACGGCGAGGAGGCCGCGGAGGAGGACAAGCGCAAGGCCCGCAAGGACGCCGGGATCAGCGCCATCCTGCACGAGGGCTACCCGGTGCGCTACTGGGACCACGACCTCGGCCCCGGCCGCCCGCGCCTGTTCGCGGCCAGGCTCGGCGCCGACCGCCTCGAGGACGTGCGCGACCTGACGCCCGACGCGGGTGACGCGCTGCGCGAGGGCGGGTTCGAGCTGTCCCCCGACGGCGGCACCGTGATCGCCACGTGGCGCACCTACCTGCCGAAGGGCGAGTCCCGTACCGACCTGGTGGCCATCGACGTGGCCACCGGCGAGCGCCGGGTGGTGCTCAGCGAGGAGGGCTACGACTTCGGCGGCCCGATGGCGGTCTCGCCCGACGGCGTCAGGATCGCCTGCGCGCGCGAGCGGGTGACCGGGCTCGACGTCTCGGCGCGCAGCGAGCTGTGGATCGCCGACCTGGCCACCGGCCAGGGCCGCGCGTACGCCCCCGACCTGTTCCCCGCGGACCTCGACTGGGCCCCCGACTCCTCGGCCGTCTACCTCGTGGCCGACCACCAGGGCCGCCGCCCGGTCTTCCGCGTCCCGCTGGACGGGGACGTGGCCCGGCTCACCGGGGACGACGCCGCGTACGCCGGGGTCAGCCCGTCCCCCGACGGCCGCTTCGTCTACGCCCTGCGCAGCGCCGTCGACCTCGCGCCCGGCCCGGCCCGGATCGACGTGGCCGGCGGCGAGATCACCGACCTGCCCTCGCCCGCGCCCCGCCCCGAGGTGCCCGGCACGCTCACCGAGATCTCCGCCACCGCCGACGACGGCGCCACCGTCCGCGGCTGGCTCGCGCTGCCGGAGGGCGCCTCCGCCGACAATCCCGTGCCGTTCGTGGTGTTCATCCACGGCGGCCCGATCGCCTCCTCCAACGACTGGCAGTGGCGCTGGCAGTGCTGGATCATGGCCGCGCACGGCTACGCCGTCCTCATGCCCGACCCCTGCATGTCCACCGGTTACGGCCAGGAGATGATCGACCGCGGCTGGGGCGACTGGGGCCCGCGCACCCAGGCCGACCTCGACGCGATCGTGGACGTCGCGCTGGCCAGGGACGACATCGACGAGGAGCGCATCGCCGCGATGGGCGGCTCGTTCGGCGGCTACATGGCCAACTGGCTCGCCGGTCACACCGACCGCTACAAGGCCATCGTCACCCACGCCTCACTCTGGAACCTCGACCAGTTCGCCGGCACCACCGACGCCTCCATGTACTGGCAGCGCGAGTTCGGCGAGCCCGGCGGCGAGCGCTACTCCCTGCTGTCCCCGCACCAATCGCTCGACAAGATCACCACTCCGCTGCTCGTCATCCACGGCGACAAGGACTACCGCGTGCCGATCGGCGAGGCCCTGCGGCTGTGGTGGGACCTGCGGCGCACCGAGGTGGAGTCGAAGTTCCTGTACTTCCCCGACGAGAACCACTGGATCCTCAAGCCCGGCAACGCCGTCGCCTGGTACGAGACCGTCCTCGCCTTCCTGGCCCAGCACGTGCTCGGCCAGGACTGGAAGCGCCCGGACTCGGTGGCCTGATGCCGGACTTCCTGCGGCTGGCCGACGACATCGCCCGCGAGGCGGGGGACATGCTCCTCGCCAAGCGGCCCACGATGTCGGAGGAGGTCGAGACCAAGTCCAGCCCCACCGACGTGGTCACCACGCTCGACAAGGCGTCGGAGGAGCTCATCCGCGAGCGGATCCTGGCCGCCAGGCCCGGCGACCGGATCCTCGGGGAAGAGGGAGGGGAGGAGCCGGGCGAGTCGGACGTACGCTGGATCGTCGATCCGATCGACGGCACCGTCAACTTCCTCTACGGGCTCCCCGACTGGGCGGTGTCGATCGCCGTCGAGGTGAACGGCCGGATCGTGGCCGGGGCCGTCAACGTGCCGGCCCGGGGCGAGGTCTACACCGCGGCGCTGGGCGAGGGCGCCTGGCTCGGTGCCCAGCCGCTGCGCTGCAACACCGGCGTGCCGCTGGCGCAGGCGCTCGTGTCGACCGGTTTCGGCTACTCGGCGGTCAGGCGCGCCGTCCAGGGCCAGGTCGTGGCCGCGGTGCTGCCGCGGGTGCGCGACATCAGGCGAGGCGGCTCGTGCGCCGTGGACATGTGCTCGCTCGCGGCGGGCCGGGTGGACGCCTACTACGAGCGCGGCGTCAACCAGTGGGACTTCGCCGCGGCGGGCCTCGTGGCCACCGAGTCGGGGGCCAGGCTCGGCGGGCTGCACGGCAGGCCGGTCAGCCCGGAGTTCGCGCTGTGCGCGGCTCCCGGCCTGTACGAGGAACTGCACGACCTGCTGGCCGGGCTGAACCCCGAACGCGACGCCTGACCGGAGCCTTGATCACGGCCCGATCGGAAGTTGATCGGCGGCCGGGAGGTGCCGAAACGGCCGGAGCCCTCGCTCCGGCCGTTTCGCATGACTAGCGGGGCAACGGGATGCCGTGATCGTCGGCCAGGCGGCGCAGGTCCTCGATCTCGGCGGTGAGGGTGTCGGCGAGGTAGTCGTCGCCGACGCTACGGGCCTCCCGAAGGCCCTTATAAGCCTGGTCGAGGCGGTGTTCGATCGTGGTCGTGAACTCGCCCATCTCACCTACTCTCTAGGGGTTCGATTCGTGCGGGGGCGAAGTTTCCCCATCGGCGGATGAAGTCCGGGCAATGGGTGTCCCGCAGGCATACCCCGGCTTGTCGCCCTCCGAAACATGAATTTCGCGGAGCTCTCCCTGGCCCAGGGGGTCACCAACCCCTGAACATGCCTTACCGTGCGCTTATCGGGGCTATGGACAGAATGAGTGACCAGAATCGGAGAGAGGTGTACCGGCGTGCGAGTGCTGGTGGTAGAGGATGAGCGGGTGCTCGCCGACGCGATCGCGACCGGGTTGCGGCGCGAGGCCATGGCGGTCGACGTCGCCTACGACGGTGGCGGCGCCCTCGAGCGGACCTCCTACATCGACTACGACGTGATCGTGCTCGACCGTGACCTTCCGGTCGTGCACGGCGACGAGGTGTGCCGCCGGCTGGTGGAGCAGCGGACCGCCTCGCGCATCCTCATGCTGACCGCGTCGGGCGACGTGGACGACAAGGTGGAGGGCCTCGGCCTGGGCGCCGACGACTACCTGGCCAAGCCGTTCGTGTTCATCGAGCTGGTCGCCAGGGTGCGGGCCCTCGGCCGCCGCTCCGCTCCCGCCCTGCCGCCCGTGCTCGAGCGGGGCGGCATCCGGCTCGACCCGGGCAAGCGGCTGGTGGAGCGCGACGGCAAGGAGATCGTGCTGACCAAGAAGGAGTTCGCGGTGCTCGAGGAGCTGATGCGCGCCGAAGGCGCCGTCGTCAGCCAGGAGGACCTGCTGGACAAGGCGTGGGACGAGAACATCGATCCCTTCACGAACGTGGTCAGGGTGACCATGATGACGCTGCGGAAGAAGCTGGGCGAGCCTCAGGTGATCGAGACTGTGCCCGGGGTTGGGTACAAATTGTGACGGAACGGTCAGACCGCGAGGCGGGCCCCACGCATCCGATGATCAGCCCGCACTCGTCCAGGAAGGCGACGCGCGTGCAGGAACCTCCTCCGCCCATCGGGCCGCCCGCCTGGGACGGTCCGCCGCCCCTGGGGCCGGCGCCGGTGCAACGCAGGGCAATGGAGCGGGTAAGGGACCTTCCCGGAAAGGTCAGCATCCGGTGGCGGCTCACGCTCACCTACGGAGGCATGGTCTTCGCGGCGGCGGCCGTGCTGCTGTTCTCGATGTACTCCATCGTGGGCAACGCGATCGTCGACGTCTGGCCGGAGCTCAGGACGCGGGGCATCGACCCGATCGACACGACGGTCATGCTGGCGCAGTGGGAAGAGGCCAAGAACACCACCGTCGTCAAGGCGCGTGACGTGCTCCTGCAGAACGCCTTCCTCGCCCTGCTGGGCGTCGGCATCCTGGCGCTGATCATCGGCTATTTCGTGGCCGACCGGGCGCTGCGGCCCGTCGCCCAGATGACCACCACGGCCCGCAAGCTGTCGGAGAGCACGCTGGCCCACCAGCGCATCGCCCTGGAGGGCCCCAACGACGAGCTGAAGGAGCTGGCCGACACCTTCGACGCCATGCTCACCCGGCTCAACATCGCCTTCGACACCCAGCGCAGGTTCGTGGCCAACGCCTCCCACGAGTTGCGCACCCCCCTCACCATCAACAGGACGGTCCTGGAGATCGCCTTGTCCGATCCCGAGGCGTCGGAGGATCTCAAAGCGCTCGGCCGTACCCTGCTCGAGGTCAACGCGCGTAACGAGAAGCTCATAGAAGGATTGCTGCTGCTCGCCAGGAGCGAACGCGAACTCGCCGTACGCAAACCGCTCGACGTTCAGGACGTCGCCCAGACCGCCGTGGAACAGGTCGCGCCGTTCGCGGAGGAGCACGGCGTAACGGTTACCACCGAACTGGTCAGCGCGCCTACCGTAGGCGATCCCGTGCTCCTGGAGCGCTCGGTGAGCAACCTGCTCGAGAACGCGGTCAAGTACAACATTCCCGAAAACGGAAAAGTCTGGATCCGGACGGGAATGGTGGACGGTGCCTTGGTTGTTCAGGTGGCCAACACGGGACAGCACGTCCCGGCGTACGAGGTGAACAGCCTGTTCGAGCCGTTCAGGAGGCTCCATGCGGATCGCGTGGAATCGGCCAAGGGAGCGGGGCTCGGGCTGTCCATCGTCCGTGCGGTGGTCCAGGCACACGGCGGAAATGTGTCCGCCGTGCCGCGTGATGGTGGAGGACTGGTCGTGACCATTAGGCTCCCGAGGCGCTGACCCGCGTGTTGCTTCGGCGTGTTCGTCCGCGTGTTGATGCACCGGGGGCGTCTCGTTCTTGCCGCACATGTGGTTGGATGTGCCGTCGAACACGGTGGTGCATGACGCCAAGGCTGTGGGTTTCGCCATATTTGGCTAACCATTGCCGTCGGCAGCAGGCCCTGACGTGTTGGGAGGTTCGTCGTCCGTTCCTCCGGGGTACCGATGGGAAATCTCCCCGACGGAACGGGCACAAGATGGGCTTCCCGGACGTTAGAAGACGCGCGATGAGCGCGAAGACATATAGATGAGGGGGATGGAGTAAGCACAATGGCTACCGACTACGACAGCCCGCGCAAGACAGATGACGACCTGGGGGAGGACAGCCTTCAGGAACTCCAGGCGCGGCGCACCGACAAGTCGTCTGGCAGCATCGACATCGATGAGACCGACCTGGCCGAGTCGCTCGAACTGCCCGGTGCGGACCTGTCGAACGAAGAGCTGTCCCTGCGGGTGATCCCCCGTCAGGCCGACGAGTTCACCTGCTCACGCTGCTTCCTGGTGCACCACCGCAGCCAACTGGCCTCTGAGAAGAACGGCCAGCAGGTCTGCCGGGAGTGCGCCGCCTAATTCCTGGAGCGAAAGAGCTCGGGGTGAGAGAGCGAGGAACGAACCCTGAGCGATCGCGACCATGAGACACGGAGGCATCGCGTGGCCGTACCAGAGAAAGACCGGCAACCAGGCAGTGAGATCGCCGACCCCGATCGTGAGGTCGGCGAACTCGTAGGCAGACTCACCGCGCCCGGTGAGCTCGAGCCGGCCGAGCGGCGCAGGCTGCTCGGCCGACTAGCCCAGGCACTGTCGGCGGGGGCCAAAAGGGCGCGGGCGACCGGCGCGGGCCGGGGACGCTGGCTGGCCGACGTCTTCCTCAACATCGCGCCGCGCATCCCGATCCGGGATCTGCACACCCTCGCCGAGCATCATCACGGCCTGACCGGCGAAGCGCTCGCCGACGATCTGGTGCGGACCGCCCAGAAGGCCACGATGACGGTCGGCGCGATCGGCGGAGCATTGGCCGCGGCCGAATTCGCCGCGCCACCCCTCCTGCTCTCCGCCCCCGCCCAGCTCGTCGCCGAGACCATCGTCGTCGCCGCCATCGAGGTCAAGCTGCTGGCCGAACTGCACGAGGTCTACGGCGTACGCGTCCAGGGCTCCGGCACCCAGCGTGCCGTCGCCTTCACGGCCGCCTGGGCCAAGCAGCGCGGCATCGACCCCCTCACTCCCACCTCCGTGACGCTCGCGCTGGGCGCGGCCACCAAGACGGCACTCCGCAACCGTCTCCTGCGCACGCTCGGCCGCCACCTGACCACGCTCGGTCCCTTCCTGACCGGTGCGGTCGCGGGCGGCGCGCTCAACCGGATGGCGACGAAGAAGCTCGGCGAGGCCGTACGCAACGACCTGCGCGGCAAGCGGCCGCTGCCCCAGGGCGAGCGGCGCGAGACCGTCGAGCCCCGCCCGCGCGACGAGCTCGACCCCTAGGCGACCCTCAGCCCGCCGAAGGTCATCGTGAGCAGCGCGTCGGCCAGGTCGTCCGCCGACCCGCCGCGCGCCGGTTGGTACCACTCCGTGATCGAGTTCACCGAGCCGAACAGCAGCCGCGTGACCAGCGCGGGGTCGACGTCGGCCCGGATACCGCCCTCCGACACGGCCTCCTTGACCAGGTGACTGACGAACCTGTCGAACTCCCGCCGCCGCTCCAGCGCCGCCTGCTCGGTGCCGCTGTTGCCGCGCACCCGCAGCAGCAGCGTCACGTACGGCAGCCGCTCCACGAGGATCCGCACGCTCTGCCGCACGACCCATTCCAGCCGGTCGATGGCCGGGCCCGCCGAGGCGCGCTCGTCGGCGACCATCTCGAACAGCCCGTCCAGGGCCCGGTCCAGCGCCCGGGCAAGGAGCTGCTCCTTGCCCGGCACGTGGTAGTAGATGGCCGACTTGGTCACGCCGAGCGCCCTGGCCAGGTCTTCCATGCTCGTGCCGTCGTAGCCGCGCTCGTTGAAGACGCCCACGGCGATGGACAGCACGGACTCGGGATCGTGCCCGCGCCTGCGCCGCCGGGTGGGGATCGAGGCGGCCATGCCGTCAATCATCCCGCTCGTCGATGACGCGTTTGAGCTTGCCGACCGACCGTTCCAGGGTCTCCGGGTCCACCACCTCGACCTCCACGCTGACGCCGACGCCGTCCTTGACCGCCCTGCGCAGCGCCTCGCCCGCCTCCGGCCGGCCGCCGCCGTAACCGGGGCGCGCCTCGACCCTGACCGTCATCACGTCGAGCCGCTCCGGCCGGGTCAGGTGGAGCTGGAAGTGGGGTGACAGGCCCTCCGTGCGCAGCACGAGCTCCTCGATCTGGGTCGGGAACACGTTCACGCCCCGCAGGATGATCATGTCGTCGGTGCGGCCGGTCACCTTGACCATGCGGCGGAACGCCGGCCGCGCGGTGCCCGGCAGCAGCCTCGTCAGGTCGCGGGTGCGGTAGCGGATGACCGGCATGGCGTCCTTGGTGAGGCTGGTGAAGACCAGCTCGCCCTCGTCCGCGGGGGCCTCGGTGAGCGGGTCGACGGTCTCGGGGTAGAAGTGATCCTCCCAGACGTGCAGGCCGTCCTTGCTCTCGACGCACTCGTTCGCCACGCCGGGCCCCATCACCTCCGACAGGCCGTAGATGTCGACGGCGTGCAGGTCGAAGCGCTCCTCGATCTCCTGGCGCATGCGCTCGGTCCACGGCTCGGCGCCGAAGATCCCGACCCGCAGCGACGACGCCCGCGGGTCCAGGCCCTGCGCGGCGAACTCGTCCAGCAGCGCCAGCATGTACGACGGCGTCACCATGATGATGTCCGGCCGGAAGTCCGTGATCAGCCGCACCTGCCGGGGCGTCATGCCGCCCGACACCGGCACCACCGTGCAGCCCAGCCGCTCGGCCCCGTAGTGCGCGCCCAGGCCCCCGGTGAACAGGCCGTAGCCGTAGGCCACGTGCACGATGTCGCCGGGCCGCCCGCCGGAGGCGCGGATCGAGCGGGCCATCACCTCCGCCCAGACGTCGATGTCCTTCCTGGTGTAGCCCACCACCGTGGGCTGGCCGGTGGTGCCGCTGGAGGCGTGGATCCTGGCCACGCGCTCGCGCGGCACGGCGAACATGCCGAACGGGTAGGACTCGCGCAGGTCCTGCTTCGTGGTGAAGGGGAACTTCGCCAGGTCGCCGAGCTCCTTGCAGTCGCCCGGGTGCACGCCCGCGGCGTCGAACTTGCGCCGGTAGAGCGGGACGTTGTCGTAGGCGTGGCGCAGCGTCCACTGGAGCCGGTCGAGCTGGAGCGCCATGAGCTCGTCGCGGGAGGCCCGCTCGATCGGGTCGAGTTCCTGCGGCGCGGGGGGATGGCCGAGTCTCATCTCATCTCATTTCCCTGCTGCGGCCGCGGAACTCCGCGACCACCCGGCCGTCCGGCCGGCGTACGGTGACGTCGTAGATGCCGCTGCGGCCGTAGCGGGTCCGCTCGGACGCCTCGGCCACCAGCACGTCGCCCGCGCGGGCGGGGGCGACGAAGGTGACCTCCGCCCCGGCCGCCACCGTCACCGGCCCGTAGGTGTTGCACGCGCACGCGAACGCCGTGTCGGCCAGCAGGAACACGTAGCCGCCGTGACACAGGTCGTGGCCGTTGACCATCTGCTCGGTCACGGTCATCCGGCACACCGCCCGGCCCTCGCCCAGCTCTGTCAGCTCGATGCCCAGGGCGGCGGAGGCGGTGTCGGCGTCCATCATGCGACGCGCGCTCTCCAACGCAGGTCTCCCTTGTCAACTGACCGAATGTTCGGTAAACACATCACCATCCGGCCTTCCCTGTCAAGAGGACGACACCGTGCCTGAGCAGTGGGCGGGGGAGCCCTGAGAGCGTCTGATCTCCGGCGTCGTGGGCATGCGTGAGGGCAGAAACCACGCCCGAGCGGAGGAGGAGCGATGGTCAAGCCGTTCGCCTCGTCGGCGGATCTCGGCGAGAAGCGGCAGTCGCTGGAGGTGCCGGCGGAGGGCGTCTACGCGCTCACGGCCGAAGGCGACCCGAACGTGGGCGCGATCGAGGGGGAAGACTTCCTCGTCTGCTTCGAGGCGCTGGCCACGCCGGTGGCCGCCCGCGAGTGGCTGGCCACGCTGCGCGGGCACACGGACAAGCCGATCAGATACCTGGTGCTGTCGCACTACCACGCGGTCAGGGTGCTGGGCGCCTCGGCGTTCGGCGCGGACGTGATCGTGGCGCACGAGAAGACCCGCGAGCTCGTCGCCGAGCGCGGCGAGCAGGACTGGGCCAGCGAGTACGCCAGGATGCCGCGCCTGTTCAAGGAGCCCGCCTCGATCCCGGGCCTGACGTGGCCGACCGCGACGTTCAGCGACAGGTTCACCATCGACCTGGGCGGCGAGCGCGGCGACCTGGTGCTGCAGCACTGCGGCCGCGGCCACACCGAGGGCGACCTGGTGGCCTGGCTGCCGAAACAGGGCATCCTGTTCGCCGGCGACCTGGTCGAGTCGCAGGCCGCCCTCTACACCGGCGACGCCTTCCACCGCGACTGGTCCACCTCCACGCTCGACCGGGTGGCCTCGTTCGGGGCGCGGACGCTTATCGGCGGCAGGGGAGCGGTGGCCAGGGGTGAGAAGGGCGTGGCGGCGGCCATCGGGCAGACACGCGACTTCCTGTCCGTGATGCTGCGCGAGGTGGGCGCGGCGGGGTCGCTGAAGGAGGCGTTCGAGCGGACGCACCGGGTGCTGGAGCCGCGTTGCGGCCATTGGCCGATCTTCGAGCACTGCCTGCCGTTCAACGTCTCCAGGCTCTGGGACGAGCTCCATGGGGTGGAACGGCCGCGGATCTGGACCGCCGAGCGCGACCGGGAGGTCTGGGACGAGCTGCAGTCATGAACGAGACGCAGGTCATCGTCATCGGCGCGGGCCCGGTCGGGCAGAGCGCCGCGCTGCTGCTGGCCCGCTGGGGTGTCCAGGTGCTGGTGCTCGACCAGCGGACCGGGCGGGGGAGCGTCGGGTCGAAGTCCATCTGCCAGCAGCGCGACGTGCTCGACATCTGGGCCGCCGCGGGCGCCGGCAAGATCGCCGAGGAGGGCCTGGCCTGGACGACCGCCCGTACGTACTACCGCGACCGTGAGCTGTTCTCCTGGTCGTTCGAGCGCGAGGGGTCGCTGCCGGCCTGCGTGAACATCTCGCAGACCCGCACCGAGCAGATCCTCGACGAGGCCATCGCCGCGCAGCCGCTCATCGAGGTGCGCTGGGAGCACGAGGTGACCGGCCTGACCCAGGACGCCTCCGGCGTCACCGTGCACTGCGGCCGCCGGCTGCTGCGCGCCCCCTACGTGCTGGCCTGCGCGGGCGCCAGGGCCCAGGCGGTACGCGGGTCGCTCGGCGTCACGTTCGGCGGGGAGACGTTCGACGACCAGTTCCTGATCTGCGACATCAAGGCCGACCTGCCGGAGTGGGCGGACGAGCGCCGCTTCTACTTCGACCCCGTCTGGAACCCGGGCCGGCAGGTGCTCATCCATCCCTGCCCGGAGGGCACGTTCAGGATCGACTGGCAGATCGCGCCCGACTTCATCCCGACGGACGCCGACCTCGCGCGCAAGGTCCGGCAGATCATCGGCGACCGGCCGTACGAGCTGCTCTGGCACAGCACCTACCGCTTCCACTCGCGCCTGGCCTCCCGAATGCGCGTCGGCCGGGTGCTGCTGGCGGGCGACTGCGCCCACCTGGTGGCGCCGTTCGGGGCGCGGGGGCTCAACTCCGGGGTGCCCGACGCCGAGAACGCGGCCTGGAAGCTGGCCTTCGTGCTCAACGGGTGGGCGGAGGAGGGGCTGCTGGAGTCGTACCACGCCGAGCGGCACGCGGCCGCGCGGGAGAACCTCGAGGTGACCGCCGCCACCATGCGCTTCATCGCGCCGGCGACCGTGGAGGAGCGGATGCGCAGGCGCGCGGTGCTGGAGGGCGGCCGGGTCACGGAGGTGGACTCGGGGCGGTTCGCCGAGCCGTACTGGTACGTGGACTCGCCGCTCACCACGCCCGAGCCGTCGCGCCCCTTCCTGGGCCGTCCGCCCAAGGGGGCGCCGTGCGTGCCCGCGCCCGGCGTGATCCTGCCTGACGTGCCTCTTCCCGAGGGCCGGCTGCGGAACTTCTGCCGGGACGGATTCCTCGTTCTATTGGGCGATATGTGCGATTCGAGTTTGTTTGTGCAGGTCCTGGGCAAGGTCACTACGGCGCCGCTCGCCGTACGCGGGCTCGCGGAGATGGAGGGGACCGGCTCGCTCGCTGACAGGCTCGGCGCCGGGCCGGACGAGGCATGGCTCATCAGGCCCGACTCTCACATCGCCGCGATCATTCCCCATGCGGGGCCGGAGTCGGTGGCGGCCGCTGTGAGCCGTGCGCTAGGCGGCATTTCTGACACATGACCCCATAGGGAGGACTGCGTGACTGGCCGTAGCTCGTTTCTGATCGTCGCGAACCGGTTGCCGGTGGACCGGACGGTCGATCCTGACGGAACGGCCTCGTGGCGCAGGAGTCCTGGCGGGCTCGTCACGGCGATCGCGCCGGTGATGCAGCGCCGTCACGGAGCCTGGGCCGGTTGGCACGGTGCGCCGGACGAGGTGCTCGAGCCGTTCGAGCAGGACGGGATGAGCCTCATCCCGATCCCCCTGTCGGCCGATGAGGTCGAGCTGTACTACGAGGGATTCTCCAACGCCACCCTGTGGCCGCTCTACCACGACGTGGTGGCGCCGCCGGTGTTCGACAGGAAGATGTGGGAGGCCTACAAGGAGGTCAACCAGCGCTTCGCCGAGGCCGCCGCGCAGGCGGCCGACGAGGGCGCGGTGGTCTGGGTGCAGGACTACCAGCTCCAGCTCGTGCCCGCGATGCTGCGCAGGCTCAGGCCCGACCTGCGGATCGGGTTCTTCCTGCACATCCCGTTCCCGCCGATCGAGCTGTTCTGGCGGCTGCCGTGGCGCAAGGAGCTGGTCGAGGGGCTGCTCGGGGCCGATCTGGTGGGCTTCCAGCTACCCGGCGGGGCCTCGAACTTCCGCAGGCTGTGCCGGCGGCTGCTCGGGCTGCCGTACAAGGGGAACGAGATCTTCCTCGACGACCGGATCGTGACCACGCAGGCGTTCCCGATCTCTGTGGACTTCGCGCAGCTCGACTCGCTCGTACGCGAGCCGCACATCGTGGCCCGCGCCAAGGAGATCAGGGTGGAGCTGGGCGACCCCGAGCACGTGCTGCTCGGCGTGGACCGGCTCGACTACACCAAGGGCATCGGGCAGCGGCTGGAGGCGTTCGGCGAGCTGCTCCACGACGGGCGGCTGCGGCCGGGCGAGGCCTCGTTCGTGCAGATCGCCACGCCGAGCCGGGAGCGGGTGGACGAATACCGCAAGCTGCGCGACGACATCGAGCTGCAGGTCGGGCGCATCAACGGGGAGCACGCGCAGCTCGGCTACCAGCCGGTCTGGTATTTCCACCAGTCCTACGACCACCAGGAGCTGGCCGCGCTCTATCTCGCGGCGGACGTGATGGTCGTGACGCCGCTGAGGGACGGGATGAACCTGGTGGCCAAGGAGTACGTCTCCTGCCACCACGACCTGCACGGGGCGCTGGTGCTGAGCGAGTTCGCCGGGGCCGCCGACGAGCTGCGGCAGGCCTACCTGGTCAATCCGTACGACGTGGAGGACGTCAAGCGCCAGATGCTGGCGGCGATGCGGGCCACGCCGCACGAGCTGGCCCGGCGGATGCGCACGATGCGCCGCCGGGTCGCCACCTACGACGTGGACCGCTGGGCGAGCGAGTTTCTCACTGCCCTGGAGTCACCTGCTTCAGAGCCTTCCACGCGTCATAACGCTTCTTGGCGGTCCGGTTGACCACGATCTGCGCCACCGACATGCCCACGCCCATGACGACGGCATAGCCGATCGCCTCACCCAGGCTCACCTCGGGCGAATCGCTGTCGATGGGCGGCTCCTTGCCGGTGGCCTTCACCCAGGCGTATCCAAGGATCTTGCGGGCCGCCCAGGCCGTGACCAGACCGACCAGACCACCTATGACACGCCAGGCGACATCGGGCTTGTCCTCCGCCATGCCGATCTCCCTTCCCCTTTGTAACGAACACTAGTCTCTACCGCTTGCCGGGCCGGCGAAGCCGTACCATAAGGAGGCATGACTCAACAGCGACTACGCCATGCCGCCATGCCGGAAAAGCCGACCCTCGATGGCTTGGAGCAGGTATGGGTAGCTCGCTGGGAGAACGACGGCACCTACCGCTTCGACCGCTCCAGGCCGCGCGAGCAGGTCTACGCCATCGACACCCCGCCGCCCACCGTGTCGGGCTCGCTCCACGTCGGTCACGTCTTCTCCTTCACCCACACCGACATCATGGCCCGCTACCAGCGCATGATCGGCAAGGCGGTGTTCTATCCCATCGGCTGGGACGACAACGGCCTGCCCACCGAGCGCCGGGTGCAGAACGTCTACGGCGTGCGCTGTGACCCGTCGCTGCCCTATGACCCGGAGTTCGTTCCACCGGAGAAGCCCGGCAAACGTGAGATCTCGATCTCGCGGCGCAACTTCGTGGAGCTGTGCCACAAGCTGACCGCCCTCGACGAGCAGGCGTTCGAGGAGGTCTGGCGGCGGGTCGGCCTGTCGGTGGACTGGTCGCTGCTCTACACCACGATCAGCGACGAGTCGCGGACGGTGTCGCAGCGCGCGTTCCTGCGCAACCTGCTGCGCGGCGAGGCCTACCTGTCCGAGGCGCCGACGCTCTGGGACGTGTCGTTCCGCACCGCCGTGGCCCAGGCCGAGCTGGAGGACCGGGAGTGGCCCGGCGCCTTCCACAAGATCTCCTTCTACGGCGAGCAGGGCCCGGTCTGGATCGAGACGACCAGGCCCGAGCTCATCCCGGCGTGCGTGGCGCTGGTCGCGCACCCCGACGACGAGCGCTACCAGGCGCTGTTCGGCACGTCGGTGCTGACGCCGTTGTTCGGCGTCGAGGTGCCGGTGCTGGCCCACCGCCTGGCCGAGCCCGACAAGGGCACGGGCATCGCGATGATCTGCACGTTCGGCGACATCACCGACGTCACGTGGTGGCGGGAGCTGCACCTGCCGACCCGGCCGATCATCGGCTGGGACGGGCGGCTGCTGCCCGAGCCGCCGGACGGCGTGGACGCGGAGCCGTACAAGGAGCTGGCCGGCAAGACCGTGCACAGCGCGCGTGAGCGGATCGTGGAGCTGCTGCGCGAGTCCGGCGACCTGGAGGGCGAGCCCCGGCCCGTGCAGCGCACGGTGAAGTTCTACGAGAAGGGCGACAAGCCGCTCGAGATCGTCACCACCCGCCAGTGGTACATCCGCAACGGCGGGCGTGACGAGGAGCTGCGGCGGCGGCTGCTGGCCCGCGGGCGTGAGCTGGCCTGGCATCCGCCGCATATGCGGGTGCGCTACGACAACTGGGTCGAGGGGCTCACCAGCGACTGGCTGATCTCGCGCCAGCGCTTCTTCGGCGTGCCCTTCCCGGTGTGGTATCCGATCGACGAGTCGGGGCAGCCCGTCCACGACGCGCCGATCCTGCCCACCGAGGAGATGCTGCCGGTCGACCCGTCCTCCGACGTGCCGCCCGGCTACACCGAGGAGCAGCGCGGCGCGCCCGGCGGGTTCATGGCCGACCCCGACGTCATGGACACCTGGGCCACCTCGTCGCTGACGCCGCAGATCGCGGGCCGCTGGGGGAGCGACGACGACCTCTACCGGCGGGTCTTCCCCTACGACCTGCGGCCGCAGGCACACGAGATCATCCGCACCTGGCTGTTCTCGACCGTGGTCAGGTCGCACGCCGAGTTCGGCTCGTTGCCGTGGAGCGACGTGGCGATCTCGGGGTGGATCCTCGACCCCGACCGCAAGAAGATGTCCAAGTCGAAGGGCAACGTGGTCACCCCGCTCGACCTGCTCGAGCAGCACGGCTCCGACGCGGTGCGCTACTGGGCGGCCAACGGGCGCTACGGCGTGGACACCGCGTTCGACGCGGGTCAGCTCAAGGTCGGGCGGCGGCTGGCCATCAAGATCCTCAACGCCTCCAAGTTCGTGCTGGGGCTGGCCGGCGGCGACGGCACGGTGAGCGAGCCGCTCGACCGGGCGATGCTGGCGGCGCTGGCCGACACCGTGCGCGAGGCGTCGGAGGCGTTCGGCGCCTACGACCACACCCGGGCGATCGAGGTCGTGGAGCGCTTCTTCTGGGCGTTCTGCGACGACTACCTCGAGCTGGTCAAGGCCCGTGCCTACGAGTCGGGGGCCGCCTCCGCCTCGGCGCACGCGGCGCTGCGGCAGGCTCTCGATGTGCTGCTGCGGCTGTTCGCGCCGTTCCTGCCCTTCGTGACCGAGGAGGTGTGGTCGTGGTGGCGCGAGGGCTCGGTGCACCGCTCCTCCTGGCCCGCCGCCGAGCGCGGGACCGGCGACCCGGCGGTGCTGGCCGTGGCCTCCGAGGTGCTCGGCCAGATCCGCAAGGCCAAGTCGGAGGCCAAGGTGTCGATGCGCGCCGAGGTCTCCCGGCTGACCGTGTGGGCGCCCGAGGTCGAGCTCGTGCGGCAGGCGCAGGACGACCTGTGCGCGGCGGGCAATGTCGAGGAGTTCGTCCTGGAATACGGTGACGCGCTGAAGGTCGAGGTCAGCCTCGGCTGAGGCCGGCGCGTCATGACGTCATGACGTCATGACGCGCCAGAGGCCGGGACGCCCTGCTGGTCAGGCTGGTCAGGCGTCCCGGCCGGTGTCGCGGCCGACGTCCGGGCTGACATCGCGGCTGACGTCTCGGCTGACGTCTCGGTGGATGACGACGAACAGCGAGTAGGCCTCGCCGTCCGGTGGCGGCTGCCGGTCGCGGAAGTCGTCGAACACCTCCTGCAGTCGCCGGCGCAGTTCGGCGCGCCCGTCGGCGGTGAGCCGGAGCCCCAGCCGGGTGAAGTTGCCCTCTTCGAGGCCGGCGAGCTTGATCTCCTCCAGGAAGGCGTCGAGGGCGGCGGCGTTGCCGCCGCTCACCCCGCTCTCGCGGACGTCCATCTCCCAGGACTTTCCGGTGGTCCGGTAGGGGATCTCGGTGGAGCCGCGCGGGCCTGGGCGGCTCGGCTCGGCGGCCAGGAAGCCGGTCTCGACCAGTTTGCGCACGTGGTGGAGCGTGGTGGCGGGGTTGGCGTCGAGGCGGCCGGCGATCTCTTTGTTGGTGAACGCCTGGTCGAGGCAGAGCCGCAGGATGCGCAGCCGTATGGACGAGGCCAGCGCACGGGCCTCTGCCTCGGTCGCGGGGCGGCGGATGGTGCCCATGGCAGGACACCCTATCGCCGGTTGATTTTTCCCAATCGGTCATGGATGCTCGTTCGCGTGAGCCTCTTACGCGAGCGGGACTTCCGCGGCCTGTTCCTCGCCACCAGCGCCAGTCAGGTGGGCACCCAGCTCCTCCACCTGGCCCTGCCCCTGGTCGCGGTGTCGGCACTGCACGCGTCCGCGTTCGAGGTGGGCCTGCTGACGGCCTGCCAGACGCTGGCGTTCGTGGTGATCGGGCTGCCGGCGGGCGCGATCGTCGACCGGTTGCCCAAGCGCCTGGTCATGGTGGTCGCCGACTGGGCGCGGGCCGTGGCGCTGGCGTCCGTGCCGGTGGCGTGGTGGCTGGGCGTGCTGACGATCTACCAGCTCTACGCGGTGGCGCTGGTGCTCGGGGTGTTCGCCGTGTTCTTCGCCGCGGCGTACCAGAGCTGCCTGCCGTACCTCGTGGCGCGTGAGCGGCTGGTCGAGGGGAACTCGATGCTGGAGGGTGTGCGCACGGTCGCGCAGCTCGGCGGGCCCGGCGTCGGCGGCTATCTGGTCCAGCTCCTCACCGCGCCGTTCGCGCTCGTCGTCACGGTCGTGGGGTACGCCTGGTCGGCGCTGTGCCTGGCGACCATCCGCAGCCTGGAGGCCCGTCCCGAGCGTGGCGGCTCCCACCTGGTGACGGAGATCGCGGAAGGCGTCCGGTTCGTGCTCGGGCACCGGCTGCTGCGCCGCATCGCGGGCTGCGCGGCCACCGTGAACCTGTTCGCCACCATGGCCCAGCCGGCGATCCTGCTGCTGCTGGCCAGGGAGCTCGCCCTGCCCGCGGGCACCATCGGGCTGCTGCTGGCCGCGAGCGGGGCCGGCGGCGTCACCGGCGCGCTGGTCACCCGGCGGGTCGCCGCGTGGCTCGGGCAGGGGCCGACGATCTGGCTGGCCATCGGGCTGCCCATGCCGCTGATGTTCGTGGCGCCGTGGGCGCAGGCCGACTGGCGGCTCGGATTGTTCGCCCTGTACGAGTTCTGCTTCGGGGCGGGCACGGTGATCTTCAACATCACCCAGCTCAGCTTCCGTCAGGCCATCACGCCGGAGCCGCTGCTCGGCCGGATGAACGCCACCATCCGTTTCCTCGTCTGGGGCACGATGCCGCTCGGCGGGCTGCTCGGGGGCGTGCTGGGCGAGACGGTCGGGGTCAGGAACACGCTGCTGGCCGCCGCTGCCGGTTCCTGCCTGGCGTTCCTGTGGGTGTTCGCCTCGCCCCTGCGCACGATGAGGGAACTGCCGGTCAGTAGTCGCACACTCCCGTAGGGAAGATCTGCTTCAGCCTGGCGATCTGGTCCTGGGCGGGGCGCCAGGAGCCGTACAGGCCGCGGGCGACGGCCTTGGCGACCGGCTGCAGGCGGCACTGGTAGACGCCGCCCTCGATGGGGCCGCCCGCCACGATCCTGGAGGTCGAGTAGAGCGGGAAGCGCCGGGTGCAGGCGCCGGGGGCGCGGCGGTCGAGGACGCCGTCCCAGACGCGCGGTCCGGCGGCGAGCTGGGTGCCGTCGGTGGCGAAGCAGCGGTCCACGGCGTCGGGCGGCCTGTTGCCGACGACGCCCCGGGCCGGGTTCCTCCGGATGTTGGCCATCCAGGCGTCGATCACCCGCAGCGCCTCCGGCGTCTGGTCGAACCTCGGCCCGTCGGGGCGGGCGTCGGTGAACCAGATGACCTGGTTGCCGGCCTGGCCGTCGTGGTCGAGCATGCGCTTCCTGGAGGCGAACGACTGGTGCGCGTTGTGCATGTCGAGCTGATCCTCCAGGTAGTGCCGCCAGTCGATGACCGGCAGGTCGATGTCGCCGCCGAACACCAGGCCGCTGCGCCGCACGTTCCTGATCGCGACGGGGTCTCCCGTACGCCTCGGGGCCGGGTCGCCCAGGTCGGCGTTGCGGGAGCTCCACGGATCGAGGTCGGCGGGGCAGGCGGAGGGCACGAACGGGCAGCCCTCCTGGACCATGTCGGCCGCCTCCTTCCACGAGCCGGCCTTGGCGTTGACGTCCAGGAACTCCTCAGGGGTGATCACGCCGGAGGTCAGCGCCCCGAGCCCGTACTGGACGCCCACGTTGTCCCACGTCGAGCGGGCGTGGCCGCGCTCGTCCACGCCGTAGACCTTGCGCAGGTCGTCCCAGTGCGTCCACTGGACGGTTTCCTTGACGCCCGGAGGGTCCATGCGCTGCCACTCGGGGTCGTTGTTGGAGGTCCAGAGCGGGTTCATGGTCAGCGGGGTCAGGCCGCGCCAGCCGTTGACGCACTCGTCGGAGCCCGGCCGGCCGGTGTACGGGTTCGCCACGGTGTCGCTGGCGTTCATGCCGATCAGGGCCGTCCTGTCGTCCCACCGGGCCCAGCGGGGATCGTGGTCCATGTAGCGTTCGAGCAGCTCGCAGTCGCCCACGTGAATGGTCTGGGTGACCATGTCCGGATAGGAGTACTGCGGGACGGCCGCGTCGATCACCCTGGTCCCGTGGTTCTGGCCGTAGATGTACTGCTGGATGGCGCCGCCCGAGCCGCCCACCCCCACCGTGTAGAGCGGCGGGCCGTGCCGCTCGATGAAGCGCTCCTTGACCATGAGGGCCGTCTCGCCGCCCAGGATCAGGTTGTAGTGGGTGGAGGTGCGGGTGCCCGAGGAGTGCAGGATCGCGTAGCCCCTGCCCAGGCCGTACGGGTCGAGGGCGCTGCCGCCGAGCGTGCCCTGGTCGTGGCCGATCGCCACGCCGCCGTCGAAGCGGTAGATCAGCCGGCCGTTCCAGGCACCCTCGATCATGGCGATCGAGTACAGGAAGCGGTTGATGACGCCGCGCTCCCGGCGTACCACGAAGTCGACCGTGCGGCCGTCCAGCAGCGTGGCCGTGGCCAGGTCTGCGGGGCGTCCGGCGGGCATGGGCTTGTACGTGCCGTCCGTGGACCGGTAGAGGCGGTCTTCGACCGTGGCGGCGAAGCAGTCCCTGCTCCAGCCGCCCGCGACGCGCATGCCCTGGCCGTCCTGGTTGTCCACGGCCGGCGGGCCCAGACCGCTGCGCTCGGTCTTGCACAGGAACGGGTACTGGTGCTCCCCCGAGAAGATCGGTCCCGCTATGGAGTGGTTGCGCACCCTCAGGCTCTCCCGGTACGGCCACGCCACCGCCGTGATCGTGTTGTCCCCCTCCGCCAGGCCGGTCACCAGGCCGGTGAGCCCGTCGCCGGTCCGCTCGAAGGCCGAGGTGACGTCCTGGCCGTTGCGCAGCACCCTGAGGCCCGCGCCCCGGGTCTGGCGGACCCTGACCAGGGCGTCGCCGCCGCTGACCTGGTCGGGACGGCTGGAGAGCACCTCCAGCGCCAGGCCGGCGCGGGAGGCGTACGCGGGGGCGGGGGCGCCGACGAGCGACGCGAGCACGGTGAGGACCACCACAGCCTTCATGAGCACGACGGTGACACGGGCTTCACCCCTTGCACAGGCCCGTTGTGCAAGGGGTGAAGCGCGCGCGGAGGCCTGTTGCGCAAGAGGTGCACCCCGCGCAGCGGCCCGTTGTGCGCGGGGGGATCGTTACGCTCTGAGCTGCCCGGGCGGTTATCCGCGCGCATCTGCGGCCGGGACATGCCAGTCTTGAACACGTGCTGCCCGACCGATCTACCAAGCTCGTGCCACCCGTGCTGGCCAAGACGGCCGCGTGGTGCGCGTGCCTGATCCTGGTCGGCGTGGTCGTCTACTTCTTCGCCCAGGTGATCGCCCGGCTGACGTTCGTGGCGCTGCCCGTGGCGATCGCGCTGCTGCTGACGGCGCTGCTCTACCCGCTGACCAACAGCCTGCGCAGCGCCGGCATGCGGCCCATCTACGCCACCTGGATCACCATGCTGGTGGCCCTCACCGTGCTCGCCGGCACGGGCTGGCTGGTCGGGGCGCGGGCCGGCGAAGAGTTCCCCAACCTGGTCAAACAGGTGCAGGAGACCGCCAGGTCGGTGCAGGAGTGGCTGATCACCGGGCCGCTGCACCTCAAGGAAGCGCAGATCACCGGCTATGTCGACGAGATCGCGACCATGGTCAACACCCAGCGCACGGCCATCACCAGCACCGTGCTCTCGGCCGGCGCGGTGGCCTTCGAGGTGCTCGCGTCCCTGGTGCTGCTGCTGTTCGTGACGTTCTTCCTGCTCAAGGACGGCGACCGGATCTGGTCGTGGTTCCTGAGGGGGTTCGGGCGGGTGTCGCCGCGCGTCGACCGGGCCGGGCGGGCCGCGTGGGCCACGCTCTCCCACTACGTCCAGGGCACGGTGGCGGTGGCCGCCGTGCACGGCGTGATCATGGGCATCGTGCTGGCCGGGATGGGAGTGCCGCTGTGGGCGCCGCTGGCCGTGCTGATCTTCTTCGCCAGCTTCATCCCCATCGTCGGCATCTTCTTCGCCGGCACGGTCGCGACCCTGGTCACCCTGGGCGCCAAGGGCATCGTCTACGCGCTGATCTTCCTCGGCATCCTCATCGTGGAGCAGCAGCTCGAGAACCACGTGCTGCAGCCGCTGATCGTGGGCCGCGCGCTCAACTTCCATCCGCTGGCGATCATCCTGGTGCTGGCCATCGGGGGCATCCTGGCGGGCATCGCGGGGGCCGCCGTGGCCGTTCCGGTGGCGGCGGTGATCTACCGGGCGATACCGGAGCTCCGCCACAAACGGCCCGAGCTACCGCCGGGCCATGACGCGGCGCCGCCCGGCGGGCCCCCACCCTATCCACCGTTTCCCTCCGGCTCTGGAGAGAGCGGCGGGCCGGGGGGCGAGTGGCCCGGCCGTGACGCCGGGCCGCGTGACGATGACGACCAGTGGCCCGGCCGCGATGCCGGACCTCGTGGTGCGGAGGGTGAGCGACCGGGTCATGCCGGGGCGCACACGGGGGCACATGGCGGGGCACATGGCGGGGCGCACGACGGGGCGCACGACGGCGGGCCGGGTGGCCGCCAGGAGCGGCGGATTCCTCAGGGCGCGCGGCGAGGGTGGCGGGTCAGGTGGCGGGAGGAGGCCGTCCCCGGCCCGCGATGAGGCCGCTGCCGACGGGAACGGCGAGGACACCGAGTAACCTCGTCACCCGTGACTCGTTCCTCCCTCACCACCCCGCCTCCGGGCTCCTCCATGCCCGCGAGGCACCCCGACGCGCCGCAGGCGGGCGCCGACCTGGGCTCCCACTACAGTCAGTGCTTCGGGTGCGGCGCCCGGCATCCGACCGGCCTGCACCTCGAGGCCAGGACACCCGACGGCGCCACCGTCGAGGCCGAGTTCACGGTGGGGGAGGCGCATCAGGGAGCGCCCCGGCTGGCCCACGGCGGTGTGCTGGCGGCCGCCATGGACGAGGTTCTCGGAATGTCCGTCTACCTGTTCCACAAGCCGTATGTGACGGGACGGCTGGAGACCGACTATCTGCTCCCCGTTCCCGTCGGCACGACACTCCACCTGCGCGCCTGGTGCACCGGCATCTCGGGCAGGAAGGCGTACCTTGAGGCTGAGGGGCGCATGGGTGCTCCAGACGGACCGGTCGCCGTCCGCGCGGCAGCACTGTTCATCGAGGTGAACATGGAACACTTCGCCAAGCACGGCGACCTGGCGGCCATCGCCGCCGAACACCAGGATTACGAGGTGAACCCTTGAGCGACGTAGAGGTCCTCATCCAGCGGCTCGACACCGAGCTGCCGATGCCGTCCTACGCCCACCCGGGAGACGCGGGCGCCGACCTCTACGCGGCCGAGGGCATCGAGCTGATGCCCGGTGAGCGGGCCGTGATCCGCACCGGGGTGGCGATCGCGCTGCCCGACGGCTATGCGGCGTTCGTACATCCGCGGTCGGGGCTGGCGGCCAGGCACGGCATCACCATGGTCAACGCCCCCGGCACGGTCGACGCCGGCTACCGGGGCGAGATCCGGGTGACGCTGATCAACACCGACACCAAGGAGCCGTTCCGCCTCGAGCGGGGCGACCGCGTCGCGCAGCTCGTGATCCAGCGGGTCGAGCGCGCGCTCTTCGCCGAGGCGGAGAGCCTGCCCGGGTCCGTACGCGGCGTCAACGGCTTCGGATCGAGTGGACGCTGAAGAGTGGGCAGTAAGGGGCCTGACAGTGGCCCGACGCACAATGGGGCCGGCAAGCGGTCCGACGAGCAGGGAGAGTGAGGAACGTGTTCCGACGTCGTCGTCGTGAGCAGCCGGATCAGGTGGCCGAGCAGGAGTCGGCCGCACCAACGCGCGATTCCGGCCCGTGGGACGCCGACGAGCCCCACCCGGAGAGCGACAGGATCGACCTGGGCGGCCTGCGGCTGCCCCACAACCCGGACTTCGACGTCCGGCTGGCCTCGGTCGGAGACCAGCATGTGGGGGTCGTCGTCCTGTACGAGGAGAGCTCGCTGCAGTTGCAGGCCCTGGCCGCACCGCGCAGTTCGGGCCTGTGGGACGAGGTCAAGACCAAGATCCTGAGCCAGGCCAAGCACCTGGAGGAGCGGGAGGGGCCGTTCGGCAGTGAGCTGACCGGCGAGATGCAGGTCGAAGGCCAGCCCAGGCCGGCCCGCTACGTCGGCATCGACGGGCCGCGCTGGTTCCTGCTCGGGGTGATCTCCGGCAAGGCGGCGGCCGACGAGGCGCTGTCGGAGGCGTTCGTCGACTTCATCAAGGACGTCGTGGTCGTCCGCGGCGACGAGCCGATGGCCCGGGAGGAGCCGATCCCGCTGCGCCGGCCCAACGAGCAGACGGGCGAGGCGGCGGGCGAGCGGCCCGGCCTCAACCCGTTCAAACGAGGACCGGAAATCAGCGAGATTCGCTAAGGGCTGACATCACATAGGCTGAGTCATCATGAGTACGGCAGAGCCCCCCAAACGCGGGGGATTGCGTGGGTTCTTCAGTCGGCTGGCATCCCCCCAGTCCGAGATCGAGGCCCAGGAACTGCGTGAAGACGCCGACGAGGTCGGTGCGACCCCCATCGTCTCGTGTGGCGGGCGCCGGCGCTTCTGCGTGGCCGGTACGCTACGTACGGTGACACTGCGTCCGAGAGGCGGCGCCCCGGCTCTCGAGGCCGAGCTCTACGACGGGTCCGACGTGATCGACCTCGTCTGGCTCGGCCGTCGCAAGATCGCGGGCATCGAGCCCGGCCGCACGGTCAAGGCCGAGGGGCTGGTCAGCATGCAGGACGGGCGCAAGGTGATGTTCAATCCTCGTTACGAGCTGCGCCCAGGGAGTTGATTCGGTGAGTGCCGAGGCAGAAGAGGTCGCCCACGACACCGTGGAGGCGGCGGTGCGAGCGCAGCTCGCCAAGGCGTTCGGCGGTGTGCGCGGCATCATCGAGGCGGCGATCCCGACGATCGCGTTCACGGTGTCCTGGATCACCACGGAAGACCTGAAGTTGTCGCTCATCGTCAGCATCTCGCTGGCGGTGCTGCTGCTGGTGGTCCGGATCGTCCAGCGCTCCACGCCGCAGTTCGTGATCAACAGCCTGATCGGCATCGCCATCGGCGCGTTCTTCGCCAGCCGCACGGGCGACGCGAAAGACTACTTCCTGCCCGGCATCCTCTACAACGCGGGCTACATGGTGGCGATGCTGATCTCCATCGTCACCAGGTGGCCGGTCGTGGGCTTCCTCATCGGCTCGGTCACGGGCGACCCGACGGGCTGGCACAAGGATCCCGGCATCGTCCGGCTCTGCACGCGGCTGACCTGGCTGCTCATGCTGCCGTGCGCGGTGCGGGTGGCGGTGCAGGGGCCGGTCTACCTGTTCGGTGGCGGCGACGAGGCGGTGGCGGCGCTCGGCGTCGCCAAGATCGCGATGGGCTGGCCGCTGCAGGTGGCGGCGCTCGCGGCCATGCTGTGGCTGCTCGGCCGCGGCCGCACACCGATCAAGCCCCCGGTCGCACCCGCCTGACCGCAAGGCTCTGCGTGACCGCAAGGCCCCGGTCGACCGCAAGGCTCTGTGCGGCCTTGAGGCTCTGCGTGGCTTCAAGGCTCTGCGTGGCTTCAAGGCTCTGGCCGGGCGTAAGGGTCTGGTCGTGTGCGGCCGGCTTGAGGTCGGACGGGTGGGTCAGCGGTCCTGGTGGTCGGGGTCGAAGGCGGTGGGTTCGGCGGGCAGGGTGTAGCGGTCGCCGATGGGGTCGGCCACGCGCCGCCTGCTCTCCTCCGGGCTGAGGTGGTCGGCCTGCCGCTCCGCGGTCGCCACGTCGTCGGCCAGGTCGGCGTCGCCGAGGCTGTCGCGGATCCACGCCGAGTAGTCGCCCCTGCGCAGGTGGTACAGCCAGGTGTCGTCGTCGACGCCCTCCGCCAGCTCGACGAAGGTGTGCAGGTTCCTGGCCCGCAGCCGTAGCCGCTGCTCGGGGCCGGTGAAGTAGAAGCTCTTGTCCCTGGCCATGGTGCCCGCCGCGTATTTGCGCCGGTGGCGGGTGCGTTCGACGCGGGCCGGCGCCAGCGTGAGGCGCAGCGCGGTCACGTCCCCGACGTGCCACAGGGCGATGTCGCCGTCGATGGACGGCTGCAGCGTGGGGGCCTCCTCGCCCCGGGCCTCGGCGACGGCGGCCAGGGTGCCGGCCGGCTCCTTGCCCACCGCGATCGTGGCGGTCACCAGCTCCAGCGCGGCCGGGCTCAGCGCCTCGGGGTGCACGGTGATCATCAGCAGCGCGCCCACGTCGCCGGGCTGTTTGAGGGGAATGTGCCGTACCTCGGCGGGCATCAGGTGGTGGGCCTCGTCGATGAGGAGCCAGTGGGGGTGCCCGAGCTTGGCGCGCAGGCCGGTCAGCCGGGGCAGCAGCTCGGCGAAGTAGGTGGGGCGGTCGCGGAGCTGCAGGCCGATCAGGTTGATCACGACGCTGCTCCTGGGCTGCTCCAGCACGTGGACGACCTCGTCCACGCCCGGCACCCGGTCCGGGTCGCCCAGGACGGTGACGCCCGGATATTCGGCGTAGTCGCCTTCCGGGTCCACGATGACGCACTGGTAGCCCGCGCCGATGAGCCGTTCGAGCAGCGCGGTGGTGGCCGTGGACTTGCCGCTGCCCGAGGGGCCGGCCACGAGCAGGCCGACGCCGTACGGGGGGAGGCGCGCCTCCTCACCGTCCCTGCCGTTCTCGCCGCCTTCGTGGCCGAGCAGGACGTGGCGGCGCGGGATCTCCACCTCGTCCAGGTCGCCCGTCAGCATCATTGCGGCCAGCTCGGCCACGCCGTGCCCGGCCGCTCCGTTCAGGCGCAGGTCGGCGGCCTCCTTGAGCGCGGGCAGGGCGTTGGCCACGGCGGCGCCGCATTCGGCGGCGGTCAGGAACGCGTGGTCGTTCTCCCCGTCGCCGACCGCGACCACGCCGCGCGCCGACAGGGCCAGCCGGTCGAGGGCGGCCTCCAGCCCGGTGGCCTTGTTCACGCCGGGCGGCAGCACCATGACCGCGCCCTTGTTGAAGATGACCTGCAGCTCCAGGCCCAGGTCGCGGATCGCGGACAGGACCTGGACGTCGTGCGGCTCACGCGTGGCGATCAGCACCCGGCCGACGCCGAGCGGGGTGACGCCCTCCTCCCGCAGCCGGTCCACCAGCTCGCCGGGAGGAGGGTCGGCCAGGGCGTCGCTCGTGCGCTGGGCGGGGTCGTACAGGAGGCCGCCGTTCTCGGTCACGACGAGGTCGAACAGGCCGGGGTGCGGGAAGACGGACAGCAGGTCGTCGAGCTCGCGGCCGGTGACCAGCAGCAGCTTGACGCCCGAGCGGGACAGTCGCTCCAGTGCCTCGATGCTCTCCTCGGGCACGTGGCCGAGTTCGGCCAGGGTCTCGTCGTAGTCGCAGGCCAGCACGTTGTACCGCATGACCTTCCCCTTACCCGGTGGCGGACGGGCATCCGGGGAGGCGGGTGAATGTGAGGTGAACTTTGCTTTCTGGGGTAGGGCTCGGTTCCGCGTTGTTCAGGCTTGGGCCGGGAGGCTCCTCGCAGGCGGGCTCGGGGCTGGAGCCCCGAGCCCGATGGGTGTCCCCGGGCGCGGCGAGCAGGGGGTCCAAGGGCACGCCCCTCGATGCGAGGAGCGTGCGTTGTGGCCCCTGGAGACCCCGGAACGCTCGGGTCAGTGTTGGGACAGGAGGTGGGCGAGTTCTTGTTCTACCTCCTGGCTCGCCACGAACAGGAGCTCGTCGCCGGCCTCCAAAGGGTCGTCCGCCGTCGGGACCAGGACGCGGCCCTCTCGGAGGATCGCCACCAGCGCCGAGTCCACCGGCCACGGCACCGAGCCGGCTCGCTGGCCCACCACCGGCGCGTCGTCGGCCAGGGTGAGCTCGACCAGGTTCGCCTGGCCCTGGCGGAACGTCATCAGGCGGACCAGGTCGCCGACGCTGACCGCCTCCTCCACCAGGGCGCTCAGCAGGCGCGGGGTCGAGACGGCCACGTCGACGCCCCACGACTCGTTGAACAGCCACTCGTTGTTGGGGTGGTTGATGCGGGCCACCACGCGCGGCACGCCGTATTCGGTCTTGGCCAGCAGGGACACGACCAGGTTGACCTTGTCGTCGCCGGAGGAGGCGACCACGACGTGGCAGTTGTTGAGGCCGGCCTCGTCGAGGGAGGCGATCTCGCAGGCGTCGGCGAGGAGCCATTCGGCCCGGGGCACGCTGTCGATCTTGATGGCGCGCGGGTCGATGTCGATGAGGAGGACCTCGTGGCCGTTCTCCAGGAGCTCGGCCGCGATGGAGCGGCCTACGGCGCCCGCTCCGGCGATGGCGACGCGCATCACTCGTCCTCTTCCGGCGCCGCGGCGAGCACCTTGTTGATCCGGTCCATGTCGTTCTCGGCCGCGATGACGTGCAGGATGTCGCCCTCCTGCACCACCGTGTCGTCGGTGATGGTGACGGCCTCGCCCATGCGGTTGATGAAGGCCGCGCGGGTGCGGGCGCGGTGTTCGAGGTCGACGACCCGGGTGCCGATCCAGGCGGCGTTGGCGGCGACCTCCGCCAGGACGACGGTGCCGGTGGGGTCGCGCCAGAGCGGCTCGGCGCCCTCCGGCAGGATGCGGCGCATGATCTGGTCGGCGGTCCAGCGCACGGTCGCCACCGTGGGGATGCCCAGCCGCTGGTAGACCTCGGCCCGGCGGGGGTCGTAGATGCGGGCCACCACATTGTCGACGCCGAACGTCTCCCGTGCCACGCGGGCCGAGATGATGTTGGAGTTGTCGCCGCTGGAGACCGCCACGTACGCGGCCGCGGACTCGATGCCGGCCTCGGTCAGCACGTCGCGATCGAAGCCCACGCCCGTCACCCGCCGCCCGCGGAAACCCGCGCGCAGCCGGCGAAACGCCTGCGGGTCGCGGTCGATGATGGCGACGGAATGGCCGCTGTCTTCGAGGATGTGCGCGAGGGTCGATCCGACCCGGCCACACCCCATGATCACTATATGCATTTCCCCCCGCATGGTCGCGGTCGGCCCGTTGCTCGACACCAGTATGGCCCGACGGGGGAGTGCCGCGTTTAGCGCGTCTGCCTGGGGCTAGCATCTCGTTACGTGGCGAAGGTAACGGATCTTGTCAAACGCTTGCTCGTGGGACGTGCCCTGCGTAGCGGGCAGCTCCACGAGCAACTCCTCCCCAAACGGATCGCCCTGCCGGTCTTCGCGAGCGACGCGCTCTCCTCCGTGGCGTACGCACCCCAGGAGATCCTGGTCATCCTGTCGCTGGCCGGCGTCTCGTTCTACGCCTACAGCCCCTGGGTCGCCATCGCGGTCGTGGTGGTCATGCTCACGGTCGTGGCGTCGTACCGGCAGAACGTGCACGCCTATCCGAGCGGCGGCGGCGACTACGAGGTCGCGACCACCAACCTCGGCAAGAACGCCGGGCTCACCGTCGCCAGCGCCCTCATGGTCGACTACGTGCTGACCGTGGCGGTGTCCGTCGCCAACGGCGTCGACTACGTCGGCGCCACGATCCCGTTCGTGGGCCAGCACAAGCCCACCGTCGCCATCGTCATCGTCATCCTGCTCACCGTGGTCAACCTGCGCGGCATCCGCGAGTCCGGCGCCGCCTTCGCCATCCCCACGTACGCGTTCATGATCTCCGTCCTGGGCTTGATCCTCTGGGGTGGGTTCCGGCTGTTGCTGCTGCACGACGACATCCAGGCGCCGAGCGCCCACTTCACGATCGAACCCGAGCAGGTCAACCTCACGACCTTCGCCGCAGCCTTCCTGATCCTGCGCGCGTTCTCCTCCGGCTGCGCCGCCCTGACCGGTGTCGAGGCCATCAGCAACGGCGTGCCCGCCTTCAGGAAGCCCAAGAGCAAGAACGCCGCCACCACGCTGCTGATGATGGGCCTGGTCGCGATCACCATGTTCGGCGGCATCATCGCGCTCGCCCTGGCCTCCGGGGTCAAGATGGCCGAGCCGTCCGTGGTCGCCCGCGACCTGCTCAGGCCGGACGGCACGCCCGTCGGCCCCGGCTACTACCAGCAGCCGATCATCTCGCAGGTGGCCGACGCGGTGTTCGGCGGCGGGTCGCTGCCGTTCGTGGTCATCTCGGGGGTGACGGCGCTGATCCTGTTCCTGGCGGCGAACACCGCCTTCAACGGCTTCCCCGTCCTCGGCTCGATCCTGGCGCAGGACCGTTACCTGCCGCGCCAGTTGCACACCCGCGGCGACCGGCTGGCCTTCTCCAACGGCATCATCATCCTGGCGCTCGGCGCCTGCCTGCTGCTGTGGGGGTTCCAGGCCGACGTCAGCCGCCTGCTGAACCTGTACATCGTCGGCGTCTTCGTCTCCTTCACCCTCAGCCAGACCGGCATGGTCATCCACTGGACCCGCCACCTGAAGACCGAGACCGACCTCAGGGTCCGCCACCAGATGCACCGCTCCCGCGTCATCAACTTCTTCGGCGCGATCATGACCGGGCTGGTGCTGGTGGTCGTGCTGCTGACGAAGTTCCTGGTCGGGGCGTGGATCGTGTGCATCGCGATGCCGATCCTGTTCCTCATGATGAAGGGCATCAGGCGCCACTACGACAACGTGGCGGCCGAGCTGGAGATCACCGAGGACTACGAGCCGGCCATGCTGCCCGCCCGCAACCACGCGATCGTGCTGGTCTCGAAGATCCACAAGCCGACCATGCGCGCGCTCGCGTACGCCCGCGCCACCCGCCCGTCCAAGCTCGAGGCCATCACCGTCGGGGTGGAGGGCGAGGACGCGCGCAGACTGCAGGAGGAATGGGAACGGCGGGGCATTCCGGTGCCGCTCAAGATGCTCGACTCCCCCTACCGCGAGATCACGCAGCCGATCCTCGACTACGTCAAGACGCTGCGCAGGCGCTCGCCGCGCGACGTGGTGACCGTGTTCATCCCCGAGTACGTGGTCGGCCACTGGTGGGAGCACCTGCTGCACAACCAGAGCGCGCTGCGGCTGAAGGCGCGCCTGCTGTTCAAGCCCGGCGTCATGGTGACCAGCGTGCCGTGGCAGCTCCACTCCTCCGACCGGCTCCAGGGCAGGCCGGAGCCGTTCGCGCCCGGGGCGGTGCGCCGGCCCTGGCACCAGACGGCCAAGGAGGAAGAGGGGCAGATCAAAACTAGCTGAGCAGGGCCCGCAGCCGGTCGGTGTCGAGCGCGCTCCAGCCGGGCGGCGCGGCGACGGCGGCCCAGCCGTCCACGATGTTGGCGCCGTAGCGGTGCCCGTGCCCGAGCGGCACGTCCAGCGAGGCCGTCATGTCCACCAGCACCTGCCAGAACGTCACCAGCGGGAACCAGTTCATCTGCGGGTTCACGTCGGGCCCCCGCTGGCCCTCCAGCCACGCCGGCCGCCGGTAGATCAGCCGGGGCGACCACCACACCACCGGGTCGGAGGCGTTCTGCAGATAGACCACGCGAGGGTGCGGCCACGGGCCGGGCGGACGGCCGAGGTCGTCGGGGTGCTGGGCGAACCTGGCGGTCCTGCCCGCCCGGTAGACGGGCCGCCACACGGGGCTGCCGGGGTCGCGGCCGGTGACGAGGCGGTGCCAGACGCGGTTGGTATTCGGCGGGCCCACGAACAGCGCGCCGTCCGTCCGGGCCGCCAGGTCGTCCAGGTCGCGGAAGGACTCCTCCAGCTCGTACGACCCCAGGCTCTCGCCCGACAACATCAGCCGCGGTCGCGCCCCGGCGGGCAGCCGGGACCACCGGTCGTGGACCGCGTCGAACAGCGCCCGCCCCGTGGCCGCCGCCTTGTCCCTGTCGACCATGAACGACACCCAGCTCGGCAGGTAGGAGTACTGCAGGGCGACCATGGCGGAGCGGCCGTTGTACATGTACTCGAGGGTGTCGGCGATGCGCCGGTCCACCCAGCCGGTGCCGGTGGTGCCGAGCACGGCCAGCACGGGCCGGCCGAACGCGCCGGTGCGTTCCAGCTCCCGCACCGCCAGGGCCGCCTGGTCGCGTGGCGAGGAGGCGGCGTCGAGGCCGACGTAGACCCTGATGGGCTCGGCGGCGGGCCGCCCGGAGAAGGCGGCCAGCCGCGCCGGGGTGGCGGCGGTGCCGGTGAACCGGCGGCCCTCCCGCCCCAGCGACTCCCAGCCGACGAGCGAGCCGGGGCCGCCCGACACGTACGCCGAGGCGGGCCGGCGCACCCCGGGATGCGTGCCCTCGTTCGTGACCGACGAGACGTCGCTCATCCCGGCCACGAACCCGTTGAACAGCACGTCGTTGGCGAACACCGCGACGAGCCCGCCGACGACGAAGGCGCCGACGGCGTGGCCGACGTAGGCGGGGACGAACCGGTCGAGCCAGGTGTTGAGGCGGCGGCCGGCCAGGCGTACGAGCCGGGCGAGCAGGAGGGCCGCCGTGAAGAGGGCCGCGGCCACGGCCAGGATCACCGGCGGGAACCAGGTGATCCGGGTGTCCATGCCCATGAGCGCGCGCAGGTCGCGCTGCCAGTCGTAGCTGTACCAGAGCGTCACCGCCGCCAGCGCCGCGCATCCGCCGAGCAGGATCCGCCAGGCGATCCGGCGGGCCCGCTCGGGGAGCCGGTAGGAGATCGCGGCCCGGCCCATCGCGCCCAGGGCGGCGCCCACGGCGTAGCCGAGGATGCCGGTGACCGCGCCCATCACGCCTTGGTAGAGCCATGGGCGGGGGAGCAGCGACGGCGTGAGCGAGGCGCAGGCGAACAGCGTGGCCAGCAGCGTCCCCCCGAAGCCGAGCCGCCGCCGGACCACCCGCGACCTGTCCACGATCACCTAGAGTAGTGGATCAAGTCGGGAAAGTGGCCATCCGGTTGGGGCATAGGGTGTCGGTGTGGAACAGGCATCTCTCGAGCTGACGGTAGGTCCGGTCGCGCATGGCGGCTGGTGTGTGGCGCGCCATGAGGGGCGCGTGGTGTTCGTACGGCACGCCTTGCCAGGCGAGCGGGTGATCGCCGACGTCACCGAGGAGACGACCCGTTTCCTGCGAGCCGACGCCGTCGAGATCCTCGAGGCGTCGCCCGATCGCGTGGTCCCGCCCTGCCCCTACGCCGGGCCGGGGCGCTGCGGCGGCTGCGACTGGCAGCACGCCACGCCGGAGTCGCAGCGGCGGCTCAAGGCGCAGGTCGTGGCGGAGCAGCTCCGCCGGCTGGCGGGCATCGAGCGCGAGGTCGTGGTCGAGGAGGTCCCGGGGGTCAAAGACGGGCTCGGCTGGCGTACGCGGGTGCAGTTCGCCGCGACGCCCTCCGGCGAGCTGGGCTTCCGCAGGCACCGCTCGCACGACATCGAGATCGTGGACGCCTGCCTGATCGCCCATCCCGAGGTGGAGGCGGTCGGGGCGGAGGAGCACCGGTGGCCGGGCGCGTCCGGGGTCGAGGTCATCGCCTCCTCCGGCGGCGACCGGGCCGTGGTGGTGGCGCCCAGGCCGCGGCGCAGCGTCACCGTGCCGGACCTGGAGGCATCCGCCTCGGTCCTGCTCGACCAGGGCAAGGGCCGCACGGTGCCGAGGCGCGGGTCCGGCGTGCTGCACGAGCAGGTGGGCGACCGGGAGTTCCGGGTGGCGGGCAGCGGCTTCTGGCAGGTGCACCCGGGGGCCGCCGAGACGCTGCTCGACGCGGTGCTGGCCTACGCGGCGCCGGAGCCCGGGGAGTGGGCGCTCGACCTCTACTGCGGGGTCGGGCTGTTCGCGGCCGGCCTGGCGGAGGCCGTGGGGCCCGAGGGGGCGGTGTTCGGGATGGAGTCGGAGGCGGCGGCCGTACGCGATGCCCGCGCCAACCTCCGCGACCTGCCGCAGGCCCGGGTGGAGCGGGGGCGCGTGGAGGAGGCCCTCGACCGCTTCCAGATCGAACGTGCCGACCTCGTGGTGGTGGACCCGCCGCGGGCAGGGCTGGGGCGCGAGGTGGTGGAGCGGCTCGCCTCACTGGACGCCTCGCGCATCGTGTACGTCTCCTGTGACCCGGCCACCCTCTCCCGGGACCTGGCCTGGTTCGGCGAGCGCGGCTATCCGCTGGCCGACCTGCGGGCCTTCGACGCCTTTCCGATGACCCACCACGTGGAGTGCGTGGCGCTGCTGGTCAAGGAGTGACCTGGCGCTCGTGCGGCAGGAGGAAGCGCCAGGCGAGCGCGATCGGCCGGCCGGACGGCGAGCGATAGACGTGCCAGGAGCCGTCATGGGGGATCAGCCGGGCGATCGTACGCGCCCTGACGCCCTTGTAGTCCGTGCTCCCTGACGTGCCCGCTGAGCCCTCCCGCACGACGTCCGGGACGCCCTGCGGCCAGGGCTTCGGGGTCTTCGCCGGGGACGTGAGGGGTTCGGCGTGGAGCCGTACGCGGTCGGGCGCGTAGGGGCGGCCCTCGGCGGTGACGCGGCCGGCCAGGTGGGCGAGGCGGTCGCGGGCGCCGGCGAGCGCGGGGTCGTAACCGGCCGGGGCGCCGTCCAGGTTCGGCACGCGGACCTCGCGCATCCCGTTGCCGCTGTCGACGGCGAGGACCGTGGTGGGCGAGTCGAGGACCTTTGACGTGCCAGGCTTGGGCGAGGCGGTGGGGGGTCGGCCGGTCAGGTCCTGATCCAGGGCCTGGACCAGGGCTTTCACCTCGGTGGGTGGCAGCCGGAGCTCGTGCGTGGCGCCGGCGATGGCGCGGCCGTCGCCGTAGACGACCAGCAGCGGCGGGCGGACGGCGGGGAGGCCGGGCGCCATCAGGCCGCCCTCCCGCGACCATGCGGCGACAGGGCCGGCGGAGGGGCCGACGGCGGGGTCGGTGGAGGGGCCCGTGGAGGGGCCGGTGGAGGGGCCGGTGGAGGGGCCGGTGGAGGGCGGTTCGGCCTTCGGCTGGATGGACCGCGCCGGAGCGGAAGTGGTCGCCGTGGACCGGTGCACGGCGGTGCCGCCGCAGGCCGTGAGCGTCAGTGTCAGAGCGATGAGCCAACCCCGTTTCACGCCTTTGAGACGATCACCATGGGTGCGCGGTTCAGGCGTGCCGTGAGGGCGATGCCGGCGATCTCGGTGCCGGCGATCTCGGTGGTCGTGCTCGTGCCGGCGCCGTCCGGGGGGCTGTGAGGCCTGTCCCTAGGGGTTTCGGGCCGGCGCCGCTGCCTGCGCAGACGCCTCTGGAGTCACTCTGGTTTACATTCGCCTTAGGTGAATGTCCCGATTTTGATGACAAATCAGTATCGGTCCCGACAGAATGCGGTGCCATCCAGCGTCTACCGCAACTGGAGGAAACCCCCTATGCGTAGACCCCTTGGGGTACTCGCCGCAGCCGTCAGCCTGGCAGCGATCGCCGTGCCCGTGAGCGCGGCGCAGGCTGCCGCGGCTACGGAAGCGGCCCGGTGTCGCGTGAGCGTGGCCAAGCCGAGCGTCGGCGACACCTTGAAGATCGAATCTTCCGCCGCCCGCCGTGGCTGCTCTAATTCAGCGCTCCTGCGCATCCGTATAAAGCGTGCCGTCCCCGGCGCCGACCCCGTCGTCAAGAGCGGGGCCAGCAGGAACGGCCGTATCTCCCTGACGCTCCCGTGCGAGCCGGGCACCTATTACGCGGTCGCCACCGACTACCGCAGCCGCTCGGTCAAGTCCAAGGCGTCCAAGCTGACGTGCACCCCGGGCAGTGGCACGCCCGGCAACGGCACCGGCAGGCCCACGCCCACGCCCAGCTCCAGGCCCACGTCGTCCGCGACGCCCACGCCTACGCCCACCTCCAGTGCCACCACGCCGCCCCCGTCGTCCGGGAGCGTCGGCACGACCGAGGAGAACGAGGTCGTGCGGCTGACCAACGCCGAGCGCGCCAAGGGCGGCTGCCAGCCGCTCAAGCACGACCCGCAGCTCCGTGCGGCCGCCTTCGGCCACTCTTCCGACATGGCCGCGAAGAACTACTTCAGCCACACCTCGCAGGACGGCCGCAGCTTCATGGACCGCATCCGGGCGGCCGGCTTCACCGGGGGTTCCGGTTGGGCCGAGAACATCGCGATGGGGCAGCCGACCCCCGCTGCGGTGGTCACCGCCTGGATGAACAGCTCCGGTCACAAGGCCAACATCATGAACTGCAAGTACAACCTCATCGGGGTCGGCGCGGCCAAGAACTCGAAGGGCCAGATCTACTGGACCCAGAACTTCGCCGCGAAGTAAGGCCCGCGAGGAGAGCAGCGCCCTAGAGGGAGGCCCGCAGGCGGCCCAGCTCGTCGGCGATGGTGGCCAGGGTCCAGTGGGCGTTCAGCCCGCTGGGATTGGGCAGCACCCACACCCTGGCCCCGCCCACGAGCTCCTCCTGCGGGCCGATCCGGGCCTTGGGGCGTCCGAAGGCCGTGCGGTAGGCGGAGACGCCGAGCACGGCCAGGACCTTCGGGCCGAGCCCGGCCACCTTCGCCGCCAGCGCGGCGCCGCCGTCGGCCAGCTCCTGCCGGGTCAGCTCCGACGCTTTCGCGCTCGGGCGGGGCACGATGTTCGTGATGCCCAGCCCGTACGAGGGGAGCAGGTCCTGTTCGGCGGGCGCGAGCCGGCGCGGGGTGAAGCCGGACAGGTGCAGCGCCGGCCAGAAACGGTTGCCGGGACGGGCGAAGTGGTGTCCGGTGGCCTCGGACATCAGGCCGGGGTTGATGCCGCAGAAGAGCACGTCGAGCGAGGGGCCGAGAACGTCGTTGAGCACGTGCCGGAGATTAGCCCATGTCTTCGAGTTTGCGGCCCTTGGTCTCCCTGACCCACCTGGTCACGAAGAAGAATGACAGGAGCGCGAAGAGCGCGTACATGGCGTACGTGAGCGGCAGGTTCCACGCCGCCAGCGCCGGGAACGACACCGTGATCGCCCAGTTGGCGATCCACTGGGCCGCCGCGGCCACGCCCAGGGCGGCGGCACGGATGCGGTTCGGGAACATCTCGCCCAGCAGCACCCAGACCACCACACCCCATGACAGGGCGAAGAACAGCACGAACACGTTGGCCGCGACGAGCGCGATCGGGCCCTGCGGGTCGGGCAGCGTGACCGACTCGCCCGCGCCCCGGCCGGCGCTGAACGCCCACGCCGCGGTGGCCAGCGAGATCGCCATGCCGGCCGAGCCGATCTGCAACAGCGGCCTGCGGCCGATCCGGTCCACCAGGGCGATCGCGATGAACGTGCCGATGATGTTGATGATCGAGCTGGAGAAGCTGATCAGCAGGGAGTCGCTCTGGTTGATGCCGACCGACTGCCACAGCACGGACGAGTAGTAGAAGATCACGTTGATACCCACGAACTGCTGGAAGACCGAGAGCACGATGCCGATCCACACGATCGGCAGCAGCCCCAGCGCGGGCCCGCGCAGGTCCTTCAGCCCCGGAACACGCTCGGTGCGCAGCACGTGCTGGATCTCCGAGACGCGGGCGTCGAGGTCCACGTCGTCGCCCTCGACCTCGGCCAGCACCACGCGCGCCTGCCTGGTCCGACCGGACATGATCAGGTAGCGGGGCGACTCGGGGATGTTCAGGGCGAAGAGGAGATAGAGCAGCGCCGGCACGACGCAGGCGCCCAGCATCCACTGCCACGCCTCCAGCCCCAGCAGGTCGTTGTTCACATCGCCGCCGGCCAGCCGCGCGATCACATAGTTGACCAGTTGCGAGACCGCGATGCCGAGCACGATGGCCAACTGCTGGAACGAGCCCAGCCGCCCCCGGTAGGCGGGCGGGGCCACCTCGGCGATGTACGCGGGCCCGAGCACCGACGCCATGCCGATGGCGAAGCCCGCGACCACCCGCCAGAACGCCAGATCCCAGATCGCGAACGGCAGCATCTGCCCGATCGAGCTGATCGCGAACAGGATCGCCGCGACCTGCATCGACCGGGTACGCCCCCACCGGTCCGCCAGCCCTCCGCCCGCCCAGGCCCCCAGAGCGGAGCCCAGGAGGGCGATGGCCACCACGAACCCGGTCTCGACCGGGCCCACCGCGAAGTGCTTCTGGATCCCGACCACCGCGCCGTTGATGACGGAGCTGTCGTAGCCGAACAGGAACCCCCCGATGGCCGCCGCCGCCGTGATGAACACGACGTGGCCCAGGTGCTCACGATGGGTGTACTGACTAGCCATGCAGGTCCTCCCCCGAGTGATCGGGGAACTACCCGCAGGTCAGCCACGTATTCCCGTCAGAGCCGGGGATCCACGGGCTCGGACTCCAGGGCGAGCACGGCGAACACCGCCTCGTGCACCCGCCAGCCCGCCTCGCCGTCCGCCAGCCGCGACAGCGCCTCCAGGCCGAGCGCGTATTCGCGCAGCGCCATCGAGCGCTTCTTGCCGAGGAAGCGGCGGCGCAGCACGTCGAGGGACTCGGTGTAGTCGGGGCCGTAGATGATACGCAGGTATTCGCGCCCGCGCACCTTGACCCCGGGCTGCACCCGCCCCGGCGTGTACGCGGCGGGCTTGACCACCATGCCCTCCCCGCCGTCCGCCGTCATCGACTCCCACCAGGCGGTCGCCTCGGCCCTGGATCCGGGCGAGTCCAGGTCGACGAAGACGTGCCGGGTCCGGGTGATCAGCGGCGAGTCGAGCAGCGCCAGCGTGGACAGATGCCAGGCGTGCGGCTCCAGCGCCGTGGCCCGCCCCTCGCAGGCCAGGATCTGGAACGGCGCCAGCCGGATCCCGTCCAGGCCGTCGACCGGCCAGCAGTAGCGTGCGTAAGCGTCGCGGAAAAGGGCAGCGTTGAAGGAGCGGCGTCGGGTGCGGTCCAACAGATCGCCCACACCCAGCCCGCGCCCGGCCGCCGCTTCAAGAGCCGAGACCGCCTCGGGCAGGGCCGCGCGGGCCGCCGCCCCGACGGAGGCGTACTGCGACTTGATCAGCTCGCCCGCCTTCGCCGACCAGGGCAGCAGCTCGCAGTCGAGCACCACCCAGTCGGAGTCCAGCTCGGCCCAGAGCGGCCCGCACGCCTCGCGCAGCCGCTCGACCAGCGGCGCGGTGTCGTCGAAGAACGGCCGGCCCGTGCGCGTGTAGATCGCGCCCGCGCTCCCGTCGCTCACCCCGAACCTGGCCGCGGCCGCCTCCGGTGTCCTGGCCAGCACGGCGACGGCGCGCGAGCCCATGTGCTTCTCCTCGCACACGACCTCGCGCACCCCGGCCGCGGCGAACTCCTCGAACGCCTCGTGCGGGTGCTCCAGGTAGCCGTCGAGCCGGGAGGCCTCCGGCGGGGCCATGGTCGGCGGCAGGTAGACCAGCCAGCGCGGGTCCACCGCGAACCGGCTCATGACCTCGAGCGCGGCGGCCGCGTTCTCCTCCATCACCTTGACCCTGGTGCCGAACCTGGTGTCGAGGTGCCGGGTGCCGGTCACGTCGCCGATGTCGAGCATGCCCGGATCGCGGACGGCGGAGGCCAGCGGCTTGGCGGGCTCGTACCAGACCTTCTCGGCGGCGACCTGGACGATCTGGCGCTCCGGGTAGCGCAGCGCGGTCAGGTGGCCCCCGAACACCGCGCCGGTGTCGAGGCAGATCGTGTTGTTGACCCACTCCGGCCTGGTCGTGGGCGTGTGGCCGTAGACGACCATGGCGCGGCCGCGGTAGTCGTCGGCCCACGGGTAGCGGACCGGCAGGCCGTACTCGTCGGTCTCGCCGGTGGTGTCGCCGTAGAGGGCGAAGGAGCGTACGCGGCCCGAGGCGCGGCCGTGGTAGGCCTCCTTGAGCCCGGCGTGCGCGACGACCAGCCGGCCGCCGTCGAGCCGGTAGTGGCTGATCAGGCCGTCCATGAACGCCTTGGCCCGCTCCACGAACTCCGGCGGCTGCGCGGCGAGCTGGTCCAGCGACTCCTGGAGGCCGTGCGCGACCTTGACCTTGCGGCCGTTGAGCGCGCGCACCAGCTTCTGCTCGTGGTTGCCGGCCACGCAGATGGCGGTGCCGGCCTCGACCATCTCCATGACCAGGCGCAGCACGCCGGGCGTGTCGGGACCGCGGTCCACCAGGTCGCCGACGAACACCGCGATACGGCCCTCCGGGTGCCGAGTCCCCTCCCAGCCGAGCTCGCGCAGCAGCGACTCCAGCTCCGCGCGGCAGCCGTGCACGTCGCCGATGATGTCGAACGGGCCGGTCAGCTCCGTCTTGTCGGTCCACGCCCTCTCGTACGTGATCTCGGCGGCGTCGATCTCCTCGGTGCCCCGGAGCACGTGCACCCGGCGGAACCCGTCGTTCGAGATCTTCCCGAGCGAGCGGCGCAGGTCCTTGCGCTGCCTGATCACCACGCCGGGGCCGAAGTCGCGCTCGGGGCGGATGGCGTTGCGCTCGATGGCCACCTCCTCCGGCACGTCGAGGACGATGGCGTCGGCCAGCACGTCGTGCTTCTTGGCCAGGTCGATGAGGCTCCTGCGGGCGGCGTACTGGACGTTGGTGGCGTCGACCACGGTGAGCAGGCCCCTGGCCAGGCGCACGCCGACGATGTGGTGCAGCAGGTCGAACGCGGCCGGGGTGGCCGCCTGGTCGTTCTCGTCGTCGGCGACCAGGCCGCGGCAGAAGTCGGAGGAGATGACCTGCGTGGGCTTGAAGTGCCTGCGGGCGAACGTGGACTTGCCGCTGCCGGACACGCCGACGAGCACCACGAGGGAGAGCTCAGGAACGCTGATCACGGGTGAACACTCCCATCTGGGTGGGCGGGCCGACCTCGGGGTCGTCGTCGCCGACCGGGGTGAAGGCGACCTGGTAGCCGTACCGGCCGGCCACCCGGGTGGCCCACGCGGCGAACTCGGCCCTGGTCCACTCGAAGCGGTGGTCGGGGTGGCGCAGGCCGGTCAGGAACTCGTAGCGGACGTTGTGCTCGATGTTGGGGGTGGTGACCAGGACGTGCCGGGGCTGCGCGTGGCCGAACACGACCTGCTCGAGCGCGGCCAGGCGGGGCGGGTCGACGTGCTCGATCACCTCCATGAGGACGGCGGCGTCGTAGCCGGACAGCCGTCTGTCGGTGTAGGTGAGCGCGCCCTGGAACAGGGTGAGCCGGGCGCGCTTGGCGTCGGGCATGCGGTCGAGGCGCAGCTTGCGGGCGGCGATGGTGAGCGCCATCGGCGAGACGTCCATGCCGCCGACCCTGGCGAACCGGGGCTGGGACAGCAGCGCGCCGACCAGCTCACCCCTGCCGCAGCCCAGATCGATCACGCTGGTCGCGCCGAGCTCCGCCAGCTTGGCGAGCACGGCCTCGCGCCGCCTGAGGTTGAGCGGCGTGGCCTTCTCCTCAACGACGAGCTCCTCGACGGCGGGCTCCTCGACAGCAGGCCCCTCGACGATGGGCTCCTCGACAGCGGACCTTTCGACGACGGGCCCCTCAGCAGCGGGTCCCTCAGCAGCGGGCTCTTCGACGATGGGCTCGACCGCGGGCTCCAGCTCCTCCTCGGTCTCGTCGCCCAGCTCGGCCAGCCGGGCCAGCGCTGTGCGGGCCAGCGCCCAGCGCCGTCCCAGGTAGCGGCGGGTGATCAGGCCGCGCTCCGGGTGCCCGTGCAGCCAGCCCTCGCCCGCCCTGATCAGCTTGTCCACCTCGTCGGGGGCGACCCAGTAGTGCTTGCCGTCGTCGAGGACGGGGAGCAGCACGTACAGGTGGTTGAGGGCGTCGGACAGGCGGCACGTGCCGCGCAGGACGAGCCGGACATAGCGCGACTCGCCCCACTCGGGAAAGCCCTCGTCGAGCGGCACCGGCCCCGCGTCCACCTCCCAGCCGAGCGGCTCGAACAACCGCCGCGCCAGGTCGGGACCGCCCCGGCAGGGCAGCGCCGGCAGCAGCAGCTCCAGCGGCAGCGGCGTGCCGGGCAGCTCGGGCCGGGCCTTGCAGCGGCCCGCCCGCGCGGTGCGGAACACGTCGGCCAGCGCCACGGCCAGCAACGAGGAGGCCGCGTAGGGGCGGTCGTTGACGTACTGCGACAGGCTGAAGTCGGGGGAGTTCTTGCCGCGCGACCTGACCAGCGCGATCGGGTCCACCTCGAGCATGAGCGCCGCCGTGCAGCGCTCCGCGCCCGCCTCCGGATAGAACACCGTGGCCGTGCCGAACGACTGGCTGAACTCCTGCACGCGCTCGGGATGCTTGTGCAGGAGAAAGCCCAGGTCGGTGGCGGGTGTCGCGGTGGTCGTGATCGTCAGCAGCACGCCCCAAGTGTGCCGTAACCCCACGAAGCACCGCCAACCTATTACGGCAGGTGCGGGAGGACCTCGGCCGCGATCAGCTCCAGGTGTTCGAGGTCGGACAGGTCCATGATCTGCAGGTAGGCCGTCTCCGTGCCCAGCTCGGCGAACTTCCCGAGCTTGTCCAGCACCTCGGCCGGGGTGCCGGCCAGGCCGCCGGCACGCAGGTTGGCCGGGTCCTGGTCGATGGCGGCCGCGCGCCGCGCGACCTCCGCCTCGTCGCGCCCGACGACGGTCGTCTGCGCCACTGACAACCGCACGGTACGCCCGGTCGTCTCGCACGCCTCCCGCACCCTGCCGAACGCCTGCCCCGTGTCGTCCGGGGTGTGGAACGGCACGTTGTACTCGTCGGCGTACGTCGCCGCCAGCCTCGGCGTGCGCTTGGCCCCGATCCCACCGATGATCAACGGCGGCCGGGGGCGCTGCGCCGGCTTGGGCAGCGCGGGGGAGTCGGCCAGCCGGTAGTAGCGGCCCTCGAAGGAGTAGCCCTTGTCCGCGGTCCACAGGCCCGTGATGATCTCGAGCTGCTCCTCGAACCGGCCGAACCGCTCGCCCACCGGCGGGAACGGGATGCCGTACGCGGAGTGCTCCCCGTCGAACCAGCCGGTGCCGAAGCCCAGCTCGACCCGGCCCGCGCTCATCTGGTCGACCGTGGCCACGCTGATCGCCAGCGGCCCCGGCAGCCGGAACGTCGCGGCGGTCACCAGCGTGCCCAGCCGGATCCGCGAGGTCTCCCTGGCCAGCCCGGCGAGCGTGATCCACGCGTCGGTCGAGCCGGGACCCGGGTCGCCGGGGCCGATGCGCTGATAGTGGTCAGAACGGAAGAAAGCATCAAAACCCAGCCGTTCGGTGGCCTGGGCGACGGTGAGCAGGTCGTCATATGTCGCGCCCTGCTGGGGCTCGGTGAAGATCCGCAGCTTCATGACCACATTATCCGCACACATCGGACGCGCACCGGAAAACGCCCGCGCCGCGCCGCGGAAGCTTGCTAGCGTTCACCCGCCGTGCCTTAACGTAGCCGACCGACCACCTGGGGTGGCCTATGCCTCGGCACAAGAGGGAGCCCGGTATGCTCCCGCGTCCGCTCGCCGTTCTCGGGGCGCTCGCGCTCGCCGCCGGCACCGTCGCGGCGATCCGCATGCTCCCCGCGGGCGCCGTCCCGGCGGCCCTGCCGCCGGTCGCCCGCCCTCCCGTCGTCGCCTCCTCGCCCGTGGTGACGGTGCGGCCCCCGGTCTTCGTCGGGTTCGTCGACACCGCCCGCGAGCCGGGCTTCGACCTGCCCGCCGTGTCCCGCCGCACCGACATCCGCAGGTTCGCGCTCGGCCACCTCGTCGCGGGCGGCGACGGCTGCGCACCCAAGTGGACCGGCCTGCCCGCCACGTCCCCCGCGATCGGCGGGACGGGCTCGCCGGATCGGAGCGCCGATCTCTACGGGAGTGGTTCGCGGGATCGGAGCGCCGACCCTTACCGGACCGGGTTGCTCGATCCCGGCAGGAATCCGGTGGCCAACCGGATCGGCCGGCTCAGGGCGCTGGGCGGTGACGCCGCTCCCGTGTTCGGTGGGCCCGGCGGCCGAGAACTGGCCGCGACCTGCATCCGGCCGGGCGGCTTGGCCGCCGCCTACCGCCGGGTGGTCGGGGCGTTCGACGCCGACGCCATCGACTTCGAGGTCCGCGACAGCGCCGAGCGCGCCGTGGTGCTGCGCCGGGCGCGCGCCATCCGGGCCATGCAGCTCGAACGGCGGCTGCGGGTCAGTTTCACGCTGCGGCTGAGGTCGTACGGGCTGGGATCGGGAGACCTGGCGATGCTGCGCGCCACCCGCGAGGAGGGCGCCGACATCGGCACCGTCAACCTGCTGGCCCCCGTCGAGGGCAGCCGCCTCGGCCCGATGGCCACGGCCGTGCAGGCGGCCAGGGACCAGATCGCGCGGGCCCACGGCCTGCCCGACCCCGCCCAGGCGTGGCGCCGCATCGCGCTGACCCCGGTGCTGGTGGGCGAGGACGCCCTGAGCGAGCCCGACGCCCGCAAGCTCACCGCCTACGCCGCCCACCACGGGCTGGCCTGGCTGTCACTGCGCGGAGTCACCCCAAGGCCGGACGTATCGCGAATTCTTTGGCGTACTCCACCCTGAATATAGGATTCGGGGACCGACGAGGGTGTCCGAGCAGCGGGGAGGGGTGTGATGGCGACCCGTCCAGAGATGGCCAGAAACGTCCTGCTCTACTGGATGGACGCCATGATGGCGCTCCTCGGCGTCATGTTCCTGTCGATCGCGGTCCTGCACTGGTCCATGGGCGCGATCTCCCTGCCGCACGCGGCCGCCGTCATCGTCTGCCAGCTCGGCTTCTTCGGCCTCTTCCCCTTCATGCTCCGGGAGGCCTACGACCGCCGCCCGCGCCGCCCGTCGCGCCTGGCGCTGCTCGCCGGCCTGTTCGCGGCGGGAACGCTGGCGCTCCTGCCGCCCCAGATCTCCGACATGCCCTCCTGGGTGGAGATCGGGATGCTGTGGCTGTCGGCCGCCGCGCTCTATCTGCCGCCGCCCGCGACCGTCTGCCTGACGGTGACCGTGCTCGGGCTGGTCACCGGCGTGGCGACGGTCCTCACCGGGCGCCCCTGGGAGGGCATCCTGCTCACCCAGTCGATCAGCGCCGTCGGCATGATCGCCGCCATGCTGCTGTGGCGCTGGCTCTGGTGGACGATCAGGGACGCCCACGACGGCAAGGAGGCCAAGGCCAGGCTCGCGGTGGCCGAGGAGCGGCTGCGCTTCGCCCGCGACCTGCACGACCTGCTCGGGCACAGCCTCTCGGTGATCACCCTGAAGAGCGAGCTGGCCGCCAAGCTGGCCACCAAGGACGAGGGCCGGGCCGCGGCCGAGATGGCCGACGTGCGCCGCCTCGCCGGCGAGGCGCTGGCCGAGGTGCAGCTCGCCGTCGACGGCTACCAGGCGCTCGATCTGGACGAGGAGCTCGCCAGCGTGCGGGCCGCGCTGGAGGCGGCGGGCATGCGGTGCGTGGTCGACGCCCGGGTGGACGGCCTGTCGCCCGTCGCCAGGGCGTTGCTGGCCTGGGCCGTACGCGAAGGGGGCACGAACGTGCTCAAGCACAGCGCGGCCGGGCACTGCACGATCACGATCGAGGCGGGCGTGCTCGAGATGCGCAACGACGGCGTGCTCGGGCGGCCCTCCGGGTCCGGCAACGGGCTGCGCGGCCTGTCGGAGCGGCTCGTCACGGCCGGTGGCTCGTTCTCGGCGGAGCCGACGCCCACGGGCGAGTTCCTCCTGCGCGCGGCGGTGCCCGCGTGACGATCCCGACGACCACCTCTGCGACCGCTTCCACCACCACGGCCACCACGGCCACCGCCCCGGCCACCCCTGCGGCCACCTCCGCGGCCAGGCGCGCGACCCGATGGGTGACCAGGCGCGTGATCCGGCGGGCGACGAAGCTGGACAAGATCCGCTGGCTGATCGTCTATACCACGGACTCCCTGCTGCTGCTGTCCGCCATCGCCTACTACGACCTGTTCATCCGCTGGCAGATCGGGGTCCCGTGGCCGGTGATCGCGGCCGGCGTCGTGCTGCTGGTGGCCTTCCACGTCATGGGGACGCGGCCGTTCAGGACGGCCATCCGAGGGGGTGAGCGGCCGACCGCGATCCTCGCGATGACGGGCGGCATCGTCGTGCTCCTGTCGATCTTCCCCCTCATGTGGCTGTATCCGACGTGGCTCGGCCTGCTGGCGCCGTTCGTGCGCAGGCGCACGATCATCGTCCTGTCGGTCGTCTCGCTTCTGCCGGTCAACCTGCTCGTGACGCTGGTCGAGGGGTTCGCGCCGGAGCTGTTCCTGATGCAGGTCCTGCTCACCGCGATCAACGTCGGCGGGGTGCTGGCCAACCTGTGGCTCTGGCGGGTGGCCAGGGACGCCTACGACGGGCAGGAGGCGCTGGCCAGGTTGGCGGTCTCCGAGGAGCGGCTGCGCTTCGCCCGCGACCTGAACGACCTGCTCGGGCAGAGCCTGTCCGACGTCGCGGCCAGGACGGCCATGGCCGAGTGGACGCTGCGCGGCGACCAGGAGGCGGCCTCGGCGGAGATGTTCGAGGTGCGCGACCTGGCCAGGCGGTCGCTGCGCGAGGTGCGCGCCGCCGTGCAGAACTACCGGGCCGTCGATCTGGACGAGGTGCTCGCCAGTGTGCGGGCGGTGCTGGAGGCGGCCGACGTGCGCTGCACCGTACGCGCCGAGACCGGCTCGCTTTCGCCGGAGACGGGCACGCTGCTGGCCACGGTCGTCCGCGAGGGCGCGACGAACGTGCTCAAGCACAGCAAGGCCGAACGCTGCACGATCACGATCGAAGATGGGGTGCTGGAGATGTCCAATGACGGGGTGAGCGGGCCGGTGGGCGAGCACGCGCCGAACGGGCTGGCGGGGCTGGCCCAGCGGCTGCGCGCGGCCGGCGGCACCCTCGATGCCGGGCCCACGCGGGAGGGCGGCTACCTGCTGCGGGCGGCGGTGCCGGCATGACCACCCGCGTGCTGCTAGCCGACGACGAGCACCTGATCCGCGGCGCCATCGCGGCCCTGCTGGACCTCGAGGACGGCATCGAGGTCGTGGCCCAGGTGGGCAGGGGCGACGAGGTCGTGGCCGCCGTCGCCGAGCACCGGCCGGACGTCGCCGTGCTCGACATCGAGATGCCCGGCATGGACGGGCTGAGCGCGGCCGAGCAGATCAGCTCCGAATGCAAGATCGTCATCCTGACGAGCCTGGGCCGCCCCGGCTACCTGCGCCGGGCCATGGCGGCGGGCGTCAGCGGCTTCCTCGGCAAGGACGCCTCGGCGGAGGAGCTGGCGATGGCCATCCGCAAGGTCCAGTCCGGCGGGCGCTACCTGGACGCGGAGCTGGCCGCCGCGGCGATGGCGGCCGGCGACAGCCCGCTGACCGAACGCGAGCGCGACGCGCTCCGGCTGGCAGGGGAGGGCGCCGCGATCTCAAGGATCGCCATGGAGCTGCACCTGACCGAGGGCACCGTGCGCAACTACCTGTCGAGCGCCATGACCAAGCTCAACGCGCAGAACCGGCTGGAGGCCATCCGCACCGCGCAGCGCATGGGCTGGCTCTGACGACAGGCAAAAAGCCACAGAACAATTGTCCGGTCCGGCACTGAGCCCCCTGCCCCATCCGGGTTGTACTCGTCCTCGGCCGCCGATCGTGGCGGCCTGCCACCAACAGAGGGGGAACGATGAGTACACGGGGGACCGAGCGGCGCTCTAGGGCCACCGTCCTGCGCAGGCACGGGGTGCGCGCGCTGACGGCGGGCGCGGCTCTGGCCGCCTCGCTGGCCGTCTTTGCGGGGCCCGCGCACGCCGCGGGCAACGTGAGCGTGACGGGCAGCGTGCTGGAGATCGTCACCAGCGACCTGGCGGACGACATCCTGGTCGGTCAGGTCGACGGCCGGCTGGTCGTCAGGAACAACGGCGACGTGCTGATCCCCGGCGCGTCCTGCGCGTCGGTCGCCAAGAACGAGGTGGTCTGCAAGGCCGAGGGCGTCACCCACATCGTGGCGATCACGCGGCCCGGTGACGACATCGTGCGGAACCGGACCCTGCTGCCCTCGCGGGTGAGCCTCGGCGACGGCGACGACCAGTTCATCGGCGGGCTCGACACGGACCAGGTGAGCGGCGGCAACGGCAACGACCGTCTCGCCGGGCTGGCGGGGGACGACGTCCTGCTCGGCGAGGCCGGCAAGGACAGCGCCCACGGCGGTGACGGCGTCGACAAGTGCGACGCCGAGATCGTCACGGCCTGCCCGTAGTCCTGAGGTGCCCCTCGGCCGTCCGGCCGAGGGGCATCATGCTGTCAGCAGGTCACGTACGCGGCCTTGGTACTGGCCCGGTAGGCGCAGGAGTCGACGGGCCGGCCGGCCGGGTTGTGGACGGTGGCCGTGTCCTGGTCGTTGTTCCAGACGTACTGCTTGCGGTTCCAGTAGACGTTTCCGGCGCCGTCGGAGCCCTGGCCCGAGCGGAGGGTGATCCGCTTCTTCGGGCCGAGCACCAGGTCGGGGCCGAACTCGTAGGTGTAGCCGGTCTTGTCCCGTACGGTCCATCCCTTGAGGTCGATCGCCCGCTTCGTGGTGTTGAGCAGGGTCACGTACTCGGCGTTCAGTGAGCTGTTGGAGCGGCGGTCGGGCCCGGGCGAGTCGTAGTAGATCTTCACGATCCGGAGGGCCGGAGCGGCGGCGTGCGCCGGGAGCGCGGCGCCGAGCACCGTGAAACCGAGCACCGTCGCCACCATAGTGGCGACGGTCGTGGGGGGAAGTCTCACCGTCGAGTCCTTTCCGGATGAATGTGACGGAAGTAGGACGGCGGACCCTTGGTCCTGGTTTGCAGGGAAGCGACAGAAGTTGATCAACGTGCGTTGAACCGGTTGGTCGGCGGCGCATGAGAGCGTTTCCAGGCCACGTCTCGAAAGCGTCACGGCCCTTGACGGCACCGACGCGCGGAATTTACGTTCGCGGTACTTATCCGGTTCAGCAGATCCTGCCGGTTCTCGTCCATGTCTGGGAGCGCTCCCAGCTCGCGGAGGCCGGTCCCTGTCGGGGGTGCAAGCAGACGTGCGAACCTTCGCGCCAGGCGCGGAGGAAGGAGAGAAGCGATGCGTAACCGGGCTCGGATCTTGATTCCGCTCGTGGCGGCGGGCCTGCTCGCCGCGGGCTGCACCGGCGGCGGATCCACGCCGACCCCGCCGGCCTCCCAAGCGCAGAGCCAGGGCGCGGTGGCCAGTGCCGACCCCAACTCGCTGCCACGCAACGAGACGCTCTACACGACCGGCACCCAATGGGGCCCGCCGCCCAACTTCAACCCGATCAGGGAGTGGGACTCGGCCGTCGGCACCAAGGGCCTGGTGTACGAGACGCTGTTCCACTACGACACGACCGCCGCCAAGCTCACCCCCTGGCTGGCCGAGAGCGGCGCGTGGGCCGACGACACCACCTACGAGCTCAAGCTCCGTCCCGGGATCAAGTGGGCCGACGGCCAGCCGTTCACCGCCAAGGACGTCGTCTACTCCTTCGAGCTCGGCAAGATGGAGACGATCCCCTACCACCACCTGTGGGACTGGCTGAAGACGGTCGAGGCCGTCGACGACCAGAGCGTGAAGTTCACCTTCTCCAAGGCCAACTACCAGCAGTGGGACTTCATGCTCTACAGCCGCTCCATGGTCCCGGAGCACATCTGGAAGGGCCGCTCGGAGAAGGAGGTGCTCGACGGCATCAACGACAAGCCGGTCGGTACGGGCGCGTACACGTTCATGAGCAAGGACCAGGACCGCGTGGTCCTGCAGCGGCGCGACGACTGGTGGGGCAAGACGGTGCTCAACATGGAGCCCAAGCCGCGCTACATCGTCGACATCGCCACCCCGAGCAACGAGGTCGCGATGGGCCTGCTGCTGCAGAAGGGGCTGGACCTCAGCAACAACTTCCTGCCCGGCGTGGCCAACCTGGTGCAGGGCAACTTCGGGCTGACGACGTACTACAACGAGCCCCCGTACATGCTGTCGGCCAACACCGCCTGGCTGGTGCCCAACACCAAGAAGAAGCCGATGGACGACGCGGCCTTCCGTAAGGCGCTGGCCTCGTCGATCGACGTCAAGAAGATCGTCGAAGGCGTGTACGGCAACCTCGTCAAGGCCGCCAGCCCGACCGGTCTGCTGCCGCAGTGGGACAAGTTCGTGGACACGAACGTGGTCTCCAAGTCCGGCTTCACCTTCGACGCCGCCAAGGCCAAGAAGCTCCTGGCGGACGCCGGCTACAAGGACGGCGACGGTGACGGGTACGTCGAGAACAAGGACGGCTCCAAGATCAGCCTGACCCTGATCGTGCCGTCCGGCTGGACCGACTGGATGGAGTCGGCCCGGTCGATCTCGGCCAGCGCCAAGACCGCCGGCATCCAGATCACCCCCGACTTCCCCGACTTCAACGCGCTCGTCGAGAAGCGCGCCAAGGGCGACTTCGACCTGCTCGTCAACAACGAGCGGCAACTGTCGAACTCCCCCTACACCTACTACGAGTACATGTTCCAGCTACCGATCCAGAAGCAGCAGAACACGGTCAACTTCGCCCGCTACGAGAACGAGAAGGCCTGGGATCTGGTCCAGCAGCTCGACCAGGTCAAGACCGACGACGTCGCCGGCATGGCCAAGATCACCGCGCAGCTCCAGCAGATCCATCTCGACGACATGCCCGTCATCCCGCTCTGGTACAACGGCCTCTGGGCGCAGTCCAGCACCAGCGTGTGGAAGAACTGGCCGGCCGCGGCCGGGAGCGCGCCCAAGACCGGTGCCGTCATGTGGCGCAACTGGCTCGAACTGGGCGGCTTCGAGACGCTCACCCAGCTCCAGCCCTCCGGCTCCTGACCGGGACGAACCGCTCCTCCGCCCCCAGGACCCCCGGGGGCGGAGGGCCTTCACGGAGACATTCGCGTGCGTCGTTATTTCGGTAGGAAACTGCTCATCTACGGACTGACCTTCTTCGTCGCCGTCACGGTCAACTGGATGATCCCGCGCTTCATGCCGGGCGACCCGGTCGCCAGCATGGTGGCGCGGGCCAACGTCACCAACGCGCAGGCCGTCGAGGCCATGCGGGCCTACTACAACAACCTGTTCGGGCTGGACCAGCCGCTGTGGCAGCAGTACGTCAACTTCTGGGGCGCGCTGTTCCGCGGCGACTTCGGGCTCAGCATCTGGCTGTTCCCGACGCCGGTCAGCGACGTGATCACGGGGGCGGTGCCGTACACGCTGGCCCTGGTCATCCCGTCGGTGCTGCTGAGCTGGGTGGTGGGCAACCGGTTCGGTGCGTACGCCGCCCGCCGCAAGCTCCTCGACAACACCGTGCTCCCGATCGGCTACGTGCTGACGGCCATGCCGTACATGTGGCTGGCCGTGCTCCTGGCCTGGTCGCTGGGCGTGCTGGCCGGCCTCTTCCCGGTGGCCGGCGGCTACAGCTTCTCCATGCGGCCCAACTGGTCGTGGACGTTCCTGCTCGACCTGCTGCACCACTGGACGCTGCCGTTCCTGTCGCTGTTCCTGGTGGCTCTGGGCGGCTGGGCCATCGGCATGCGCAACATGATCATCTATGAGCTGGAGTCCGACTACTCCAACTACCTGTCGGCGCTCGGCGCCCCCGCCCGGCTCATCCGCAGGTACGCCTTCCGCAACGCCGTCCTGCCCCAGATCACCGGCCTGGCCCTGCAACTGGGCGTGCTGGTCGCGGGCGCCCTGGTCACCGAGATCGTCTTCGCCTATCCCGGCCTCGGCAGCCTGATCCTCAAGGCCATCCAGAACAAGGACTTCTTCCTCCTGCAGGGCACGTTCCTGTTCATCGTGCTCGGCGTGCTGATCGCCAACTTCATCATCGACATCGTCTACGTCGTGGTCGATCCGCGGACCAGGGCGGGAATGGCGGGTGCGCAGGCATGACGGCACTACAGGACGTCGCTCCGCGCGAGCCGGCCGGGGTGCGCCGCGAGGCGCTCTACTTCGCGGTGCGCAACGGCAAGCTGATGACCGGGTTCGGCATCGTGCTCGTGCTGCTCGTGCTCGGCCTGCTCGGCCCCGTGCTGATCGGCGGCGCCCCCAACGAGTACGGCACCCGCCCCATGACCCCGCCCTCGGCCGAGCACTGGTTCGGCACCACCACGTTCGGCCAGGACGTCTTTCTCCAGTTCGTCTACGGCCTGCGCGCCACCTTCGCCGTCGGCGTGATCGGCGGCGGCATCGCCGCGGTCATCGGCATGGTCGTCGGCTTCGTGGCCGGCTACCGCGGCGGCGTGGTGGACGAGGTGCTCAACATGCTGACCAACGTCATCCTCGTCATCCCGACCTTGGCCGTCCTGCTGATCATCAACGCCTACCTGGGCATCCGGAGCGTGGCCGTGCAGGGCCTGTTCATCGGCCTGACGCAGTGGCCGTGGGCGGCGCGGGCGATCAGGGCGCAGACGTTCTCGCTGCGTACCCGTGAGTTCGTGGACCTGGCCAGGATGAGCGGCTCGGGCACCTGGAAGATCATCTCCAGGGAGATCGCGCCGAACATGAGCTCCTACCTGTTCATGACGTTCATCCTGCTGTTCGGCGGCTCGATCCTCATCGCCTCCTCGCTGGACTTCATCGGCCTCGGCCCGACCGAGGGGGTCTCGCTCGGCCTGATGCTGCAGAACGCCAACCAGTGGAGCGCGCTCCAGCTCGGTCTCTGGTGGTGGTTCGTGCCCCCGGGAGCGGCCATCACCGCCATCGTGGGCGCCCTCTACGTCGCCAACGTCGGGCTCGACGAGGTCTTCAACCCGAAACTGAGGGAGACATGAGTCTGCAGGTCAGCGAGCTCCGGGTGTACTACAGGACGCTCAAGGGCGACGTGCGCGCGCTCGACGGCATGTCCTTCACGATGCGCGACGGCGAGATCCTGGGCCTGGTCGGCGAGTCGGGCTGCGGCAAGAGCACGCTGGGCAAGGCCCTCATCCGCATGGACGGCCGCATGCGCCACGTGGACGGCACGGTCGTGCTCGACGGCCGGGAGCTGCCCATCGGCGACGACCGCCGCATGAACGACTTCCGCTTCCGCGAGGTCTCCCTCATCCCGCAGTACGCCATGAGCGCGCTCAACCCCACCCGCAAGATCCGCAAGATGGTCACCGAACTGCTCAGGTCGAGGGGCGCCACCCTGGACGTCGCCGAGCTCGAACGCCGCATGGACCAGGTCGGCCTCCCGCGCGAGGTGCTCGACCGCTACCCGATCGAGCTGTCGGGCGGCATGAAGCAGCGCATGGTGATGGTGATCTCCACGCTGCTCGACCCCTCCCTGCTGATCGCCGACGAGGTCACCTCCGCGCTCGACGTCTCCACCCAGAAGGCCGTCGCCCGCGCCCTGCTGGGCTTCCGCGAGAGCGGCTACGTCAAGAGCATGATCTTCGTCACCCACGACCTCGCGCTCACCCACCACATCGCCGACACGATCATGGTCATGTACGCGGGCAGGCTGGCCGAGAAGGCGCCAGCCGACGTGATCGTCAAGGCGCCGCGGCACCCGTACACGCGGCTGCTGCTCGACTCCCTGCCCGAGGTCGGGGTCCGCTACGCCGACCGCAGGCTCGAAGGCATCGCCGGCAGCCCGCCGTCGCTGCTGAACCCGCCCACCGGCTGCCGCTTCCGCGACCGCTGCCCGATCGCGGGCGAGGAGTGCGCGCAGGACCCGCCGGTGGCCGAGCTCGCCCCCGACCACCACGTAGCCTGCTGGAAGGCCTGATGCTCGAACTTCGGGACGTCACCAAGGAATTCAGGATCGGCGCCTTCGGCGGCAGGAGCGTCACGGCCGTGAAGGACGTGAGCTTCGAGGTCGTGCCCGGCGAGGTCGTCTCCCTGATCGGCGAGAGCGGCAGCGGCAAGAGCACGATCGGCCGGCTGATCCTCGGGCTCAACGCGGCCACCAGCGGCTCGATCACCTTCGAGGGGCTGCCGGTGCGGGCCGGCAAGGAGTACTACCGGCGCATCCAGGGCATCTTCCAGGACCCGTTCAGCTCCTTCAACCCGGTCTTCAAGGCCGACCGCGTGTTCGCCATGATCAAGGAGTCGTACTTCCCGGCCGCGCCCGCGCCCGAGTGGGCGGAGCGTGTCGAGGCGGCCCTGCGCGACGTGCGGCTCAACCCCGGCCAGGTGCTCGGCAAATATCCCCACCAGCTCAGCGGTGGCCAGCTCCAGCGCCTGCTCATCGCCCGCGCGCTGCTGCTGGACATCAAGCTGCTGGTCGCCGACGAGATCACCAGCATGCTGGACGCCTCCACCCGCATCGACGTGCTCAACCTGCTCGCCGAGCTGAAGATCAGGGGCCTCGGCGTGCTCTACATCACCCACGACCTGTCGCTCGGCAACTACCTGGCCGAGCGCACGGTGGTGCTGCGCCGGGGGAGCGTGGTGGAGATGGGGCCGACCGAGCGGGTCTTCGGCGACCCGCTGCACCCGTACACGCGCGAGCTGCTGTCGGCCGTGCCGCGCCTGCACGAGGCGTGGGACGACGCCGTGCCGGTGGACGTCTGCCGCTACCACGAGCAGGGGGCGTCCGGCGGCCTGCTGGAGGCGGAACCGGGGCACTTCGTGGCCTGCGCCCGGCTCGCGACCTGCTAAGGAGAGCCCCTTGACCTACCGTCCGCTGCACGACGGCTGGACCCTGTCGTCGCCCGGCCTCAAGGGCGTCCCCGCGACCGTCCCCGGCTGCGTGCACACCGATCTGCTCGCGGCCGGGCTCATCGACGATCCCTACCTGGACGGCAACGAGCACCGGCTGGCCTGGATCGGCCGTACGGAATGGACCTACCGCACCACCTTCACCTGGTCGCCAGACGAGCACGAGCGTACGGACCTGGTGTGCGACGGGCTGGACACGGTCGCCACGCTCATCCTGAACGGCGTGCCCCTCGGGAGCACCGCCAACCAGCACCGCTCCTACCGCTTCCCGGTCCGCCACCTGCTGCGCGAGGGCGGCAACGAGCTGGTGGCGCGCTTCGGCTCGGCCTACGCCTACGCCGAGGAGCGGCGGGCCGCGCTCGGGGAGCGGCCGGGCCCCTACGACGAGCCCTACCCGTTCATCCGCAAGATGGCCTGCAACTTCGGCTGGGACTGGGGCCCGAACGTGGTCACGGCCGGCATCTGGCGCCCGATCGGGCTGGAGAGCTGGAGCGGCGCCCGCCTGGCCGAGGTGCGCCCGCTCGCCCGCGCCGACGGCACGGTGGAGGTGCGCGTACGGGCCGAGCGGGCGACCGAGGAACCGCTGACCCTGACCGCCGAGATCGCGGGCGTCACCGCGGAAATGCGTCTCACCGGCCGCTCGGGCGTGCTCGGGCTGCGCGTGCCGGAGCCGCGCCCGTGGTGGCCCCGCGGGTACGGCGACCAGCCCCTGTACGACCTGACCGTACGCCTCGCCGAGCAGGAGTGGCGCGGCCGGATCGGGTTCAGGGACGTCGAGCTGGACCGCGAGGCGTTCGCGCTGAAGGTCAACGGCGTGCCGGTCTTCGTCAGGGGCGCCAACTGGATCCCCGACGACTGCTTCCCCTCCCGGATCACCCGGGACCGGCTGGCCGCGCGGTTCGGGCAGGCCACCGCCGCCGGGGTCAACCTGCTGCGGGTGTGGGGCGGCGGCCGGTACGAGAGCGACGACTTCTACGACCTGGCCGACGAGCGGGGCCTGCTGGTGTGGCAGGACTTCCCGTTCGCCTGCGCCGCCTACCCGGAGGAGGAGCCGTTCCGCTCCGAGGTCGAGGCCGAGGCCCGGCAGAACGTCGCCAGGCTCACCCCGCACCCGAGCCTGGTCCTGTGGTGCGGCAACAACGAGAACCTGGAGGGCCACGCCGACTGGGGCTGGCGTGAGCGGCTCGGCGGGCGGAGCTGGGGCGCCGGCTTCTACCACGACCTGCTCCCGTCGATCGTCGCCGAGCTCGACCCCGGCCGCCCCTACTGGCCGGGCAGTCCCTACTCCGGCGCGCCCCACCTGCCCCCGAACGACCCGGCCCGGGGCACGGTCCACATCTGGGACGTGTGGAACCGCGAGGACTACGCCCGCTACGCCGGCTACCGGCCGCGGTTCGTGGCCGAGTTCGGGTTCCAGGGGCCGCCCGCGTACGCGACGCTGCGCCGGGCCTCCTCCGACGAGCCGCTGACGCCGGACTCCTCCCACCAGAAGGCCGTGGACGGGCAGGCCAAACTGCTGCGCGGGCTGGGCGGGCACCTGCCGGCGCCGGAGACGTTCGACGAATGGCACTACCTGACCCAGCTCAACCAGGCGCGGGCGATGGCGTTCGGGATCGAGCGGTTCCGGTCGCTGATGCCGTACTGCATGGGGACGATCGTCTGGCAGCTCAACGACTGCTGGCCGGTCACGTCCTGGTCCGCGATCGACGGCGACGGCCGGCGCAAACCCCTCTGGTACGCGCTGCGCCGCGCCTTCGCCGACCGGCTGCTCACCCTCCAGGACGGCGAGCTGGCCCTGGTCAACGACGCCCCCGGGCCCTGGTCGGGTGAGCTGCACCTGACCCGCCACAGCCTCACCGGCGAGCCGCTGGCCAAGGAGGTCGTCGCCGTGCACGCCGCGCCCAGGTCGGTGCTCAAGGTGGCGCTGCCGGCGTCGGTGGCCGTCCCCGACGATCCCGCCCGCGAGCTGCTCGCCGCCCGGTTCGGCGGCTGCCGCGTGGTGAGCTGCTACGCCGAGGACCCGGCGATGATGTTCCCGCGGGCCGCGTACGACGCGCACGTCGAGCGGGCGGAGGACGGCTACCGGGTGATCGTCACCGCCGTGACCGTGCTGCGCGAGCTGGCCCTCTTCCCCGACCGGCTCGACCCCGGCGCGAGCGTGGACGACCAGCTCGTCACGTTGCTGCCGGGCGAGAGCGCCGTGTTCCACGTCGCCACCGGGCGCGAGCTGGACGCCGGGGCGCTGACCCGCTTCCCCGTGCTGCGCTGCGTCAACGAGGAGGTCAGACCCTGAACTCCTCGGTACGGTGCGCGTAGCCGGGCAGCGCGGCCCGCATCTCGTCGGTGACGACGGGCGGGGGCAGCGGGACGATCTCGCGGCGGTGGAAGTCGAGCACGTCCTCGCCCCCGGCGAACAGCTCACGCACCGCCCCCAGGCAGGGGCCGACCACGCCGGGATCGGTGATCCGCCGGCCGCCCCGGCCCCCGCCGTACCGGTCGTAGAGGACCTCGTACATGAGGGACGGATCGAAGATCACCAGTTCCGGTACGGGCTCGCAGCCCGCCACGTGCGCGGCGGGCACCACCCGGCAGGGTGAGCCCGCCGCGGCGCGTAAGGCGAGCACGTGCATCTCCCACTGCAGGTACGCGGTGATCGGGAACTCGACCACCCGCACCCGCCTGACCGGGTGGCGGTGGCGGAAGTAGTCGGCCACGGGCCCCGCCATGCGGTCGGCCAGCGCCATGGAGCGCTCCCAGTCGCCGTCCATCATGGCCCGCCAGCTCGCCACGTCGGGCTCGTAGAACTCCTGGGCCCGCTCCAGCTTCCACATCGGCTCGGCGCAGAGCTCGTGGTCGCGGTCGAAACCGGCCTGGTACCCCGGCACGTCCAGGACGAGGCCGCCGGCGCCCGCGACGGCGGCGAACGGGTTCGTGTGGCGGACCGGAGTGCCCTGCTCGGTCATGCGGCTTTCCCCTTCGCGTCGAAGACCCGCCCAGATCATCAGTTGAGCCCTTGACCGGGTCAAGGCCCAAAATGATCTGGGGGTCCGTCAGCCGCGGTAGTGGAAACGCCGGTGGACCAGGGTGAACAGCAGCGACGCCAGCCACAGGACCAGCAGGACCTTGAAGATCCCCATGCCGCCGGCGATCAGCGCGATCACCATCCCCACGAACAGGAAGGGCAGGATGGGGCCCGGCCCCGGCCCGTGGTGCCGCCGCCCGGGGTGCCCGGACCACTGCCGCCGCATGTCACGCCGCATGTCACGCTGGGCGTGGTGTACGGACTGCATCTGCCTGCGATGCGCGTGCATCGCGGCCCGCCAGTCGTGCATGTCGAACTGGGGGAGGGGCTCGTGCGGGGCGTACTGCTCACGGGGCTGCCGGCCGGAACGCCGGCCGGGCAGGTCGGCCGTCACCCCGGCGAGGTCACGGGCCGTCTTGGCGGTCAGCGTCCGGTCGAGGCGCTCGTCGAGCTCCTCGTGGGTCAGGCGCCCCTGCGCGAAGTGCTCACGCAGATCGGCCATGGTCTGCTCGCGCTCGGCGTCACCGATGCGCAGGTCGTCGTGGTCCATCCCTGGCTCCTCGCTCCCCACCGGGTCCCTGGTTGAGGTCACTCGTCGCCCGGTTCGCCGTCGGCCAGGATCTGGTAGAGCTTGCGCCGGGTCTCAACCAGAGTCTTACGCGCTTCGCGGATTTGTGCGTCGTTTCCGGTCTGGAGAACTTGCATCATGGCGAATGCCGACTGTCGGGCGATATGCCAGAGATCGGCGGTGTTGTCGTCGATGTCCGGGCGCATCTCGTCCCACGGGGCCCGTACCTCGTCGCTGTGGGCCTCGATGTAGTTGAGGCCCGCCTCGGTGAGGCGGAAGGTCTTGCGGCCCTCGTTCTCCTCCGCGATGACCAGGCCCTCGTCGGTGAGCTGCTGCAGCGCCGGGTAGACGGCGCCGGGGCTGGGCTTCCAGCCGCCCTCGCTGCGCTCGGCGATCTCCTGGATGATCTGGTAGCCGTTGCGCGGCTCCTCGGAGAGCAGGGCCAGGATCGCGGCGCGTACGTCGCCCCGCTTGGCCTTGCGGCCCCGTCCGAAGCCGCGGTGGCCGGGCCCCCACGGGCCGCCGGGGCCGCCCCAGGGGCCGCGTCCGAAGTCGAACGGGAACGGGCCGCCGGGCCCGCCTCTCCTGCCGCGCAGCCGGTGCTCGTGATGGTGGCGGCGGCCCAGGTCGTCGAAGGCGTCGGTGAGGGCCTTGATCGCCTCACGGGCGGCCCTCTTGTACTCGTGTGCGCCGTGCCAAGGGCCGCCTGCTGCTTGTGCGGAACTCATGTTTCCCCCTATATCGTGATCTGTTCTCGATGCGTCAAAGATATATCGGTACTGTGTCGTTCGCAAGCCTCGCGGCGGAGTGAGCCAGATCACGAAAAAGTTGCGAAATACGGGAACAGGATCGGGAGGGGCGTCGTTGTTCAGAGCAGACGAGGTCGTTCCGCGTCGGCAGGGCTGGGGGGTGCTGTCGCCGCGGAGACGACCTCGTCTGCGTTTGCGACCCCATGACCTTCCGGCCACGGCACACCTCACTCTCCTGGCGGCCCGCCTCGCCGCGTAAAGAGATTCTTTGCCGTAGGGTCGCGATCATGATGGGGCACACGCACGCGATGACTGGGGCCATCGCCTGGCTGGGGCTGGCGCCGCCGCTCGCCGCACTTCCGTTGGTGAACGAGTCCACCCGTTTCGTCGAGACCGGGATCATGGCCACCGCCCTCAGTCCCGCCGAGTTCATCGCCGGGGCGATCATCTGCGCGGGGGCCGCGATGCTGCCCGACCTCGACCATCCGAGCGCGACGATCGCGCAGACGTTCGGGCCCGTCACCTGGGCCCTCGCCAAGGTCGTGGCCTTCCTCAGCGGCGGGCACCGCGGGGCCACGCACTCCCTGGTCTTCGCCGTGGCGCTCGGATTCGGCGCGCACTGGCTGGCCAACGCCTATTCGATCGGGCGCGACATCATGGTCGTGCTGCTCATCGGCCTGGCCCTGCGGGCCATCGGCGTCGGCATCCCGGGCAACAAGCTCGGGTCCGCCATGATCAACGTGGGGCTCACCGCCGGACTGTTCGCCGTCTTCCTCTCCCTCGAGGTGGGCTACGCCTGGCTGGGGCTGGCCGTGGCGGTCGGCTGCCTCATCCACGTCGTCGGCGACTGCATGACCGAGCGAGGGTGTCCCGTGCTCTGGCCGCTGTCGGTCCGATGGGTGCTGCCCTGGAAGATCGGCATCAAGACGGGCAAGAAGTTCGAGCAGAAGATCCTGGCCCCCGTGTTGTCGGTGGCGATCATCGGGCTGCTGTTCTGGCGGCTGGGACCTGTTTAACTTGATGTCGAGATACTCTAGAGATATCTTGACATCAAGAGATCCGCCGCGGCCTGCGAGTTAGGTTCACCTAACGTGCTTGTCGATCCGGGAGTGCGGCAGGATTTGCTCTGAACCCTTGTCTGATGGAGGAGGCGAATCACCGTGTCCGCGAACAGCTTCGGCAGCCGTGACACGCTACGCGTCGGCGGCGCGTCATACGAGATTTTCCGGCTGGATGCCGTCGAGGGTGCCGCACGTCTCCCGTACAGCCTGAAGATCCTGCTGGAAAACCTCCTCCGCACCGAGGACGGCGCGAACATCACCGCCGACCACATCAGTGCGCTGGGCGGCTGGGACCCGAACGCGGCACCGAGCGTGGAGATCCAGTTCACGCCGGCCCGGGTCATCATGCAGGACTTCACCGGCGTCCCGTGCGTGGTCGACCTGGCCACCATGCGCGAGGCCGTACGCGACCTCGGCGGCGACCCCGCCCGCATCAACCCCCTCGCGCCGGCCGAGATGGTCATCGACCACTCGGTCATCGTCGACTACTTCGGTCACCCCGACGCCTTCCAGCGCAACGTCGAGCGCGAATACGAGCGCAACCGCGAGCGCTACCAGTTCCTGCGCTGGGGCCAGACCGCCTTCGACGAGTTCAAGGTCGTCCCGCCCGGCACCGGCATCGTCCACCAGGTCAACATCGAGCACCTGGCGCGCGTGGTCATGACCCGCGACGGCAAGGCCTACCCCGACACCTGCGTCGGCACCGACTCCCACACCACGATGGAGAACGGCATCGGCGTCCTGGGCTGGGGCGTCGGCGGCATCGAGGCCGAGGCCGCGATGCTCGGCCAGCCGATCTCCATGCTCATCCCGCGGGTGGTCGGCTTCAAGCTCAGCGGCAAGCTGCCCGCCGGGGCCACCGCCACCGACCTGGTGCTGACGATCACCGAGATCCTGCGCAAGCACGGCGTGGTCGGCAAGTTCGTGGAGTTCTACGGCGAGGGCGTCTCGTCCGTGCCGCTGGCCGACCGGGCCACGATCGGCAACATGAGCCCCGAGTTCGGCTCCACCTGCGCGATCTTCCCGATCGACGGCCAGACCGTCGACTACCTGCGCCTGACCGGCCGCTCCGAGGAGCAGATCGCGCTCGTCGAGGCCTACGCCAAGACCCAGGGCCTGTGGCTCGACCCGTCCGCCGACGAGCCGGTGTTCTCCGAGTACATCGAGCTCGACCTCGGCACCGTCGTCCCGTCGATCGCCGGCCCCAAGCGCCCGCAGGACCGCATCGTCCTGTCGGCCGCCAAGGCCACCTGGCGCCACGACGTGCAGAACTACGTGGAGGACGGCGTCGACGAGGCGGGCGAGGAGACCTTCCCGGCCTCCGACCCGCCCGCCTCCAACTCCGGCGTCAACGGCGGCAGGCCGCACAAGCCGGTGCCCGTCACGCTGGCCGACGGCACCACGTTCGAGATCGACCACGGCATCGTCTCGATCGCCGCGATCACCTCGTGCACCAACACCTCCAACCCGTTCGTCATGCTCGGCGCGGCCCTGCTGGCCCGCAACGCGGTCGACAAGGGCCTCAACCGCAAGCCGTGGGTGAAGACCTCATTGGCCCCCGGCTCGCAGGTCGTCACCGGCTACTTCGAGCGGTCCGGGCTGCAGCCCTACCTCGACAAGATCGGCTTCAACCTCGTCGGCTACGGGTGCACCACCTGCATCGGCAACTCGGGCCCGCTGCTGCCGGAGATCTCCGACGCCATCCAGGCCAACGACCTCGCGGTCACCGCCGTGCTGTCCGGCAACCGCAACTTCGAGGGCCGCATCAACCCCGACGTCAAGATGAACTACCTGGCCTCGCCGCCGCTCGTGGTGGCGTACGCGCTGGCCGGGACCATGGACCTCGACCTCGACACCGAGCCGCTCGGCATCGGCAACGACGGCAAGCCGATCTACCTGCGCGAGATCTGGCCCTCGCCCGAGGAGATCACGGCGGTGGTCAACTCCTCCATCGGCCGCGACATGTTCGAGCGCGACTACGCCGACGTGTTCAAGGGCGACGACACCTGGCGCTCGCTGCCGATCCCGACCGGCAACACGTTCGAGTGGGACCCGTCCTCGACCTACGTCCGCAAGGCCCCCTACTTCGAGGGCATGCCGGAGCAGCCGGAGCCGGTCACCGACATCTCGGGCGCCCGCGTGCTGGTCAAGGTCGGCGACTCGGTCACCACCGACCACATCTCGCCGGCCGGCTCCATCAAGGGCGGCACTCCCGCCGCCCAATACCTGCAGGCCAACGGGGTCGAGGTCAAAGACTTCAACTCCTACGGCTCGCGGCGCGGCAACCACGAGGTGATGATCCGCGGCACGTTCGCCAACATCCGCCTGCGCAACCAGATCGCGCCGGGCACCGAGGGCGGCTACACCCGCGACTTCACCCAGCCCGACGGGCCGGTGTCGTTCATCTACGACGCCTCGGTCAACTACGCCGAGTCCGGCACGCCGCTGGTGATCCTGGCGGGCAAGGAATACGGCTCGGGCTCCTCGCGCGACTGGGCGGCCAAGGGCACGGCGCTGCTGGGCGTGCGGGCGGTCATCGCGGAGTCCTACGAGCGCATCCACCGCTCCAACCTGATCGGCATGGGCGTGCTGCCGCTGCAGTTCCCCGAGGGCGCCTCGGCCGAGGCCCTGGGGCTGACGGGCGAGGAGACGTTCGACATCACGGGCGTCGAGGAGCTCAACAAGGGCGGCATCCCGCGGACGATGCACGTCAAGGCGGGCGACGTGGAGTTCGACGCGGTGGTCCGCATCGACACGCCCGGCGAGGCCGACTACTACCGGCACGGCGGCATCATGCAGTACGTGCTGCGCTCGCTGCTGGCGAAGTAGATCTTCCCGCGCTCCCGCCCGGTCATGAGCCGAGCGGGGGCGGGGAGACCTCTGGCCGTCCGCGCCGGGGGTTGGGCGCGATCCTTACGCGCCCGTATCGGGGGAACCACCCGACACCTTGAGAGCCGCCCGGCGGAACACCCTCCGCCCGGGCGGCTTTCACGCTTCCCGGGGCGCCTTCCTTCACGAGACCTTCGCCGCGGTGGCCGACCAGGTGTCGCAGGTGGCGGGGGAGCCGGAGCGGAAGCCCCGCTCGAGCCACGAGGCCCGGCTGGCGCCCTTGCCGTGGCTGCGCTCGCCGTCCTCGTCGCCGGTGGCCTTGACGGTGTCGAGCAGCGCCGCCCAGTCGCGCTGCGGCCGTCCCAGCGAGCCCCAGACGCTCCCCAGGAACACCCCGGCCAGGCAGTCGGCCTGGAGCTCGTAGCGCCGCTTGAGGTCGCCGTCACGCTCACGCCGGGCCCTGGCGGCCATCTCGTACGCCTTCCTGATGCCGAGGGCGCTCTGCACGTGGTGACCGTACTCGTGGGCGGCCACCTTCATCGGGTAGAGGTCGGTCCGGCCCTCGATCCAGGAGCCGGTGAGCGGGAAGACCAGGGTGGCGCGCTCGGTGCAGTAGAAGGCCGCCGCGTGCTCGGGCCAGGGCATCCCGCACACGGTCCGTTGGGGCTCGTCGAAGTAGCGGACGACGGGCCTGCCCAGGCTCCGCCCGGCCTTCCGGACATAGGCCGCCCACGACTTGTCCAGACATTTCATGACCGCCCCGAGATACTCCCGCCCCCGCGGGATCCCACCGGTGCTGAGTGGCCTCTCCGGACAGGACGCGGCGGCCAGCCTGCCGGCCTTCTTCGGGAACGGGCTCTTGATCGGGGCGGCGGCGTGGGCGGTCTGGGCGGAAAGGCCCGCCATCGCGAGGGTCGCGGTGAGGGCCAGGGCGCGGGCGAGGGGCGAGAATGGCACGGTCGGCAGCTTAGAGGCGGAGCGGGTGTGGCACGATGTGAGGTGCCACCCGGCGAAGCGCTATTTCGCCGGGCGGCGAACTCATGTCATCCGTGCCAGCACGGTGACCGCTTCGGAGACCACCTCCTCGGGCGCGCTGCCGACGAAGAAGTCGAACCGGTCAGTGGAGACGGCTCGGACCTGCTCCATCATCGCCCAGCTCGTCTTGGCCAACCCGGTGCCATCGCGGCCGATGCGGATATGGGTGACATATCCGCGGTCGCGAGTGGTCAGCGGCACGACCAGGACGAGTCCCAGTCGCGACTGGTTGAACCGGTCGTTGCTGACGATCAGGGCGGGACGGTCGAAACCCTGCTCGCGACCGGTCGGCGGGTCGAAGCGGGTGAACCAGATCTCACCTTGCGCCAGTTTCATTCCTTCTCCTTGGGGATGCTGATCAGGCCCTCCCATTCGGGCGCGATCCGGCGGACGTGTGGCCGTGACCCCAGCACGAGCTCGCGCTCGGCCAGGTAGTCAGCCCAGCCCTCCGGGTCTTCGCGCTGGGTCTGCTCGATTTGCTCGTCGAGCGTGTCCCAGAAGAGCTTCTGCTCGTAGTCGGCTATGGCGTCGTTGAGCACCTCGGTCATGTTCCGACCCTCCTTGCGGGCGATCCGGGCTAGGCGGTCTCTGGTCTTGACGCTGACGCGTATCGTCGTCGCTTTGGGTTTCATGTTCATACTCCAGAGGCTACGTCTGCGTCGTTCGGAAACACTACAGGCTTGCGGTCACTCTCGCAGGCGGGGTCGCAACGCAGAGTAAAGATGATTGACTCTTCCGTATGACTAGTACGGCATTGGTGCTGATTATCGGTGGTTTGGCGGTTTTTGTCGGCGCCATCGTCCAAGGTGGCGTCGGTTTCGGCCTCGGGCTGGTCGCGGCCCCCGTGCTCACCATGCTGGGCCCCGACCTCATGCCCGGCGCCATCCAGGTCGTCAACCTGACACTCCCGCTGTTCACCCTGGCCGTCGAGTGGCGCAAGGTGGACTGGCGGGGGGTCGGGTTCGCGGTGCTCGGCAGGCTGCCCGGGAGCGTCATCGGTGCACTCATCATTGTCTACTTTTCCATATACACCCGAGGCATCTTCGTCGCCGTCATGGTGCTGGTCGCCGTGGTGCTGACGGCGCGGGCGCTGAGCGTGCCGCGTAACGGGTTCACGATCACCTCGGCGGGGTTCGTGTCGGGGATCACCGGCACCGCCACCGGCATCGGCGGGCCGCCCATCGCGCTCGTCTACCAGAACGCCAAGGGCCCGCAGATCAGGGCCACGCTGGCGATGTTCTTCTTCCTGAGCGCCGCCCAGTCGCTGCTCATCCTCGCGTTCGTGGACGAACTCCCCGCCCGGTCGCTGCTGACCGGGGTCGTCCTCATCGTGCCCATGGTGCTGGGGTTCCTGGTGTCGGGGCCGCTGCGGCGCTACCTCGACGGCGGCAAGGTGCGGGTGGCGGTGCTGGTGGTCGCGGCGGCCTCCGCCCTGGGATTGATCGCGCAGAACGTGGTCACCCAGATCTGGTGAGGCTCTGATGGAGTCGGCTCGGCTTCCTGGACACCCGTGGGGGCGTGGCCGTGCTGCTGCCGCCTGTGGGACGGGCGCGGGAGGCCGGGGCGTGGACCCCGGACAAGTGGCGGAGCCTGGCCGGGGAGTTCGCCGTCCGGCTCTTCCGCCGTACGCCGCGTGCGACGGCCCGGCGGAGATCGCCCGTGTCCATGCCAGGGCACGCGATCTCGGAGACCGGTACCTGGACGGCTGAGCGTGTGAGCGATAGATGGCCAGTTTGAGCGGTAGGTGGCCACTCTGAGAGCGGGCTCTTACTCAGTCCTCGTGATCGGCTCGATCTGTCAGCCGCTGTCCGGCGATTTCTACGGACCATCCAGTCGCCTGGTCACTGTGTCGAGTGTCGGCCAAGGAGGGCCCTTGCGCAGCAAGCGCAGGAATTCCTCTCCGAATCGCCTCCCGTTCGGAAACTGGTCGCCACGCTCCCAACGCCAAGCTGCGACCATCGCGAGAATGAGCTGTCGGCACTCGTCCAGCAGTCCTCGGTCAACGCTTGGGTAGTGCTCGCAGACCGCCTCGGCAACATGGGCGAGATCGAACTCGACGGGTCCACGGCAGTACGTCTCAAGGTCGATGAACAACGGGCCATTCGTCGTGCTGAGCACATTGCCTGGATGCGGCTCGCCGTGGAGCAACTGCTCCACCGCGCCGCGGTCCTCGATCGTCCGTCGCAGGCTTCCTAGTCTGCTGCCGAGGAACACGCGGTCTGCGTCGGCGAGTTCCGGCGAGAGAACCGGGTTGGCAACGACTTCTTCCGCCTCCGCTATGCGATCCGTGAACCGCGGGCTCGGAACGTCGACCTTGCGCATGCCAGCGTGCAGCCGCTCCAGCGCCTTGGCGTAGTCGACTGGTGAGACGGGAGGTGTCACGGGCTCGTAGTAGATCCACAGCGTCACTTTGAAGCCATCGCGCGTGTACACGAGCGGGTCCGCCCGAGGCTCCAAGAGCCCCACCGGGCATCCGGCCTCGGCGAGCCGTTGCGCGAGCTCGACTTCGAGCCGTGCAGCCTCATGCCCCACAGGGGCGACCCGGGCAAGGACGTCGCATGGCGTCAGCCGCAGCGCCAGCTATTCGAGTTGTGGAGAACGACTGCGTCGTCGGCTGGCAGGTCGAGCGATGCGGCGACCGAAGTCGCAGCCGCGATCGCACGCGTGACGTCGGTTATCTCCACCCGCGAATCTTGGCATAGATGACCGAGGGCGGTGCCAACGGGCCTGGCCAGGTGCCAACTACCGTGGCTCGGCATAGCGGGGTGGCCAACTACCGCTCTCAGGCATCGAGTGCAAACTGCTGGAACCTAGCCGGGCATGCCGGGCATGCCGGGCATGCCGGTCCGCAGGCGATGCAGCGCGTGCTGCGCACCGCACGTGCGACGACTTCCGATCCGGCACGTGGCGCGTCAACGTGATACCCGATGCCCAGGGGGCGCGGAGTCGGCCGCTTCGCCGTCGAATCGGTGGCCGCCGAAATCAGGCGCCGCGATGGTACCCGGATGTACCTCACGCGGGAGCCCGGAGAAGACGGTCCCGAGGGTTTCTACTGGAAACTCGGGTTTCAGTTCACCGGTGAGAAGAGCGAGGGGGCAGACGGTCGGGGTGCTGGATCTGACCAACGCCTGACGTGGCCACCATCGCCAGCGCCGTTGCGTTGCTTCCTGGACTCCCCGGTGGCGCCTACGACCTCGTAGCCGATACTCGGGCTCGACGTTCAGGAGTCGCGGCGATTCCTTCGCGGCGCGATGAAGACGGCCCAGGCGGCCACACCCAGGGCCGGACCCAGGGACAAACCTAACCCGACACCGAAAGTGACGTTGTCAAAAAGACCCCCGACGACGTCGAAGAGAAGGCCGAAGGCAGCGCCAAATGCGATCCAGATCCCGAGATTTGCCCAGATCCCGAGACCTGCGGGCGGGGGCGTGTTGTTGCTCGTCATTGCATCTCTCCTAAGGACGCGGGCGGACTGGGCTGACAATCTGGCGGCCCATCACGGGGGATGTTGGTGTTCGCGTTGTCCGGTGGTGCGGAGCGGCCGTGTGCCCGCCGCGGCTACGCCGTGGCACGGCGGAGGAGCGAGTACCCGCCGACGGCGAACGCGGCGGCGACCAGGACCGGCCAGCCGGCGAGCAGCGCCGTGGGGGACTGGTCGAGCAACCAGCGGCCGATCGCGTGCCATTGCCGGGTCCACGTGATCAGCGCGGCGGCCAGCCCGAGCGCTGTGAAGGCCAGGGTGAGGCTGGCGAGGACGCCGGTGGTGCCCCAGCGCAGGTGCAACGTGCCGAGCAGGATCCCGAGGTGGGTTACGACCAGCATGGGTACCGCGTACCCGAGCAGGAGCAGCACCGGGTTGGCGTCATCCATGAACGGCAGGCCGAAGTAGCGCATCCCCATCCCCCAGTAGCCGGTGGCCTGTTCCACGGCGCGCAGCAGGCAGAGCACCAGCGCGTAGACCACCGACTGGACGACCGCGAGCAGTGACCAGGCCAGGTAGAACTCCCGGCGGGTCACGCTCATGCCCAGCGCGTAGGGGAAGATCTGGGTGACCGAGACGGTGGCCATCGCGATCACGATGCCGTATAGGCTGACCAGGCCGCCGGTGGTCGTCACGCCGTCGCCCGGGTCGTAGTTCGCCATGAAGAGCAACAGGTTGATGCCGAACGCGACGGCCATCATGCTCCACGTCCAGCCCACGATGTGCGGCCAGGCCGGCATCTGGAGACGGGCTACCTGACGGATGCGGTTCATCGGACGGCCTCCCGGTCCGCCAGCGCCGTTGTCGTCGGCGGTGCGGTCAGGCGGACCACGAGTTGCTGCAACGACAGCGGCTCCAGCTCGACGTTCAGCGTCTGCGCGAGCGCCTTCGCGTGCGGTCCGAGCCCACCGAGGATGGTCGACCGGACCAGGCCGCTCAACCGCTCGCGGTGCAACTCGGTGCGTCCGGCCGCGAACCCGTCCACGGCCTCCGCCTGACCGGTGGCCGCCACCGCCTGCCCGCGCAGGTCGTCGGCTTCCTCATCGAGCAGCAGCCGGCCACGGTCGATGAGCAGCACCCGCTCGACCAGATCGCTCACCTCGTCGATGAGGTGGGTGGACAGCACCACGGTGCGGGGATGCCCGGCGTAGTCGGCGAGCAGGCGGTCGTAGAAAAGCTGCCGGGCGGCCGCGTCGAGCCCGAGGTACGGCTCGTCGAAGAACGTCAGGGGCGCCCGCGCGGCCAGCCCGACGGTCACGCCGAGGGCCGACAGCATGCCCCGCGAGAGCCTGCGGACCAGCCGCCCGGCCGGTAGCTGGAAGTCCGCGGCGAGGCCGTGCGCGAACGTGTCGTCCCAGTTCGCAAACAGCCGGCGTGCGGTGCGAAAGACGTGGCGCACGGTGTAGAAGTGGGGGTAGCGCTGGCTCTCCCGGACGAAACAGACCTTCGACAGGACGGCCGGGTTCTCCACCGGTGGTGCGTCGAAGACCGACACCTTCCCCGACGACGCGAACGCCTGCCCGGTGAGGATCTGCATCAGGGTGGTCTTGCCCGCCCCGTTGCGCCCGAGCAGGCCGTAGATCGTGTGCTCGGCCAGCGCGAAGCTCACGTCGTCGAGCGCCGTGACGTCACCAAAGCGCTTGGTCACCCCGTGTGCGGTTACCACCGCCGTCATCCCAGGTCCCTCCCGACAACCGCACCGAATGAATCGATCATCTTCATCAGCTCGTCGTGGCCGATACCGAGCTTGCGCGCCTCGGCGAGCAGGGGTTCCACGTACTGTTCGGTGAACCGTTCCCGTCGCCGCTCGCGCAGCCTGGCCCGGGCGCCACCGGCGACGAACATGCCGATGCCACGTCGCTTGTAGAGCGTTCCCTCCGACACGAGTTGGTTGACGCCCTTGGCCGCGGTGGCCGGGTTGATCCGGTGAAAGGCGGCAAGCTCGTTGGTGGACGGGACCTGGGCCTCCTCCACCAGCGACCCGTCGATGATCGAGTTCTCGATCAGCTCGGCGATCTGAAGGAAGATCGGTCGGTCGTTGTCCATCGTTGGCTTAGCCGCCCAACTGGTTAGCTACATGTGTATGTAACCATGCAACCTTGCGTCGCGGCTGTCAAGCCGCCGGGCGTTCCGCGACCTCAGCCGGCGTCGGCGCCGGGACCCGTTTCCCGCTCAGGAAGGCAGCCGGTCTGGGCGAACAGGGCGAACAGCCGCTCCAGGGCGCCGCGGATCTGAGCGTCGGGGCCGGGGACGGGGTGGTCGGCGCCGTCATAGCAGTAGCCGATGGGCAGCGCCTGCTTGAGCTGTCCGCGCGGGGCCTTGGACAATTGGCCGCCGCGCAGCCGGGCGCCGAGCAGGTGCAGCTCGGCCTCCGACATGGTGCCCTTCATGCCCAGCACGAGCCGGTCGTTGAACGTCCTGGGGTCATAGAGGCCGTCCTCGTCCAGGATGAGCGTGCCGGTCAGGGCGCAGATCTCCAGCAGCCGATGCCAGTCGGTGTTGTTGCACCTGTTTCAGCGACGACTGGCGGACATACAGGTAGGCGCCGCGCCGCAGATGCTCGGCGGTCACCTTCGCCGATCCGGTCATGTCCCGATGCATAACAGCCTCCTCTCCGCTGCGTTCAGGGCCATTGGTGCCGGCGCGTCTGGCGGGGCGGCCATGACGAGCGAAGCCAGCACATCCACCAGTTGCGCGCATCGCCCGCCGTCCGGCAGGTCCGCCGTCGCCGGCCGCTCCGGCTGCGGTGCCGGGCCAGATGCCGGAGCACGGCGCGGGGTCGAGATGAGGGCCACGGCCGCCGCCCACGCCGCCATGCCGGAGCGGGCAAGCACGCTCCAGGCGTGCCGGCGGTCGTTTCCCCCTGCCGCCGAGCACCGCCGCGCGCAGGCTCTCGTAGTGTTCGCTGATCGTGGCTGGGCTGGGCGTGTCGCAGGAGGTCAGCGCCCAGTCGCCGCCTCCGGGTCGCGGGGTTCACGTCGCCGCCTGAGTGCCCGCTCCACCGAGCGTGGATGCACCGGGAAGCCGAACTCGGCTTCGATGAGCCTGGCCAGCGCCCGGCCCTTGAGCCGGGGATCGGCTGCCCGCCACTGCTCGACCCGGTCCATGACCTGCGGGGTCAGCTTGCGCGGCCCTTTCGGGCGCGGGGATAGACCGCCGCCGGCCCTGCTCGTCGAGATAGAACACCACATCACCGCTCCAGCACCGCGACCTGGCCACGAACTGCAGCACCTGCCCGGCCAGCGGATGGAACGGATGAGTGACCCTCACCAGACCATCTTCAGAATCGTGAACCTGAGGAGTTGACGGATCGGGATGACCCCTACTCGGAGGCAGCGTTCAAGACCCTCAAGTACTGCCCGGTCTTTCCCGGCCGGTTCGCCTCCCTGGCTGATGCCCGAGCCTTCTGCCAGCACTTTTTCAGCTACTACAACCACGAGCGCTACCACGCGGAAGTCGGGCTGCACACCCCGTTCACCGTGCACATGGGCACCGCCCACGCCATCCAGGACAAGCGGGCCGAAACCATCGCACGCTTCCGCTCGGCCAACCCCCACCGGTTCACCCGCACGCCCCGGCTCCCCAAGATCCCGCAGGTCGCCTACATCAACCAGCCGGAAGAGGCCGCCTAGCGATCAGACCAGCCAACCCCCTGTCGCATTTGACTTGACACCTTCCGTCACGACCCGCTACCCAGCCGCCAACAAACCCTGGGAACCGCCATCTATAACTGGGGGTCGCACGCATCGGGCTACAAGCTCCCAGCTGGGGGCCAACTAGCGTGCCCAAGGGCCAACTATCGTGCTCAGCCACAACGGCAGGAGTCGGCCAGGTTGAGGCGACGTTTCTGGATTGTTACCCGAAACAACAAACTCGCCCACCCCACCCTCTTCCAAAGCAGGCCGTCCGGGAATACGTTGCCGCAAACAACATTCATCCGGGCCCCTCCGGAAGAAAGGACCCTGCACCATGCGCAAGGGGATCCTCAGCCTGACCGCCGCGGCAGCCGCGCTCGCCCTCGGTCTCACCGCCTGCGGGGGCGACAGCGGTCAGACATCCACGTCGACGGCGTCCGCCACCGCCTCAGCAGCGAAGGCCGGCAAGATCGGCGTCATCCTGCCGGACAGCAAGTCCTCGGCCCGGTGGGAGACGGCGGACCGCAAGTACCTGGAAGAGGCGTTCAAGGCCGCCGGCGTCCAGTACGACATTCAGAACGCCCAGAACGACAAGACGGCGTTCCAGACCATCGCCGACCAGATGATCACTAACGGCGCCACCGTCCTGATGATCGTGAACCTGGACAGCGGCACCGGCAAGACGGTCATCGACAAGGCCAGGTCGCAAGGCGTGGCCACGATCGACTATGACCGGCTGACCCTCGGCGGCGACGCCGCCTACTACGTCAGCTTCGACAACACCAAGGTCGGCACCCTGCAGGGTGAGGGCCTGAGCAAGTGCCTGGCGGACAAGAAGGCCGAAAAGCCGATCGTCGCCTACCTGAACGGCTCGCCGACCGACAACAACGCGACGCTGTTCAAGGCCGGTTACGACGGCGTGCTCAAGCCCAAGTTCGACTCGGGCGACTACGTCAAGGGCCCCGAGCAGTCGGTGCCCGACTGGGACAACACCCAGGCCGGTACGCTCTTCGAGCAGATGCTGACCGAGCAGCCGAAGATCGCCGGTGTGCTGGCCGCCAACGACGGCCTCGGCAACGCCGCCATCACCGTGCTGAAGAAGAACAACCTCAACGGCAAGGTCCCGGTGACCGGCCAGGACGCCACCGTCCAGGGTCTGCAGAACATCCTGGCCGGCGACCAGTGCATGACCGTGTACAAGGCCGTCAAGAAGGAGGCCGACGCCGCGGCCAAGCTCGCGGTGGCACTGGCCAAGGGTGAGAAGCCCACGGCCAGCGGCAGCGTGAAGGACCCCGAGACCGGCAAGGACGTCCCGTCCGAGCTGCTCGAGCCGCAGGCCATCTACGCCGACAACGTCAAGGACGTCGTGGCCGACGGTTACGTGTCCAAGGACGAACTGTGCACGGGTGACTTCGCCGAGAAGTGCACCGAGGCAGGAATCAGCTAACACTCAGGGGTACGGCCCGCGTCACGAGCGCGGCGCCGTACCCCCCTTTAGGGAGCCACATGACCCCCCTCCTTGAAGTGCGCGGGATCGACAAGAGCTTCGGTCCGGTGAAGGTCCTGCACAAGGTCGAGTTCTCCGCGTACCCCGGCGAGGTCACAGCGCTCGTCGGAGACAACGGCGCCGGCAAGTCGACGCTGGTCAAATGCATCGGCGGCATCTACCCGATCGACTCGGGACAGGTCCTCTTCGACGGCCGCGAGGTCCACGTGCACAGCCCCCGCGACGCGGGCGAGCTGGGCATCGAGATCGTCTACCAGGACCTCGCCCTGTGCGACAACCTCGACATCGTCCAGAACATGTTCCTCGGCAGGGAGCGCAAGAGCGGGCTCCTGCTCGACGAGGACAGCATGGAGGAGCTGGCCGAGAAGACGCTCAGCAGCCTGTCCGTCCGTACGGTGAAGTCCATCAGGCAGCAGGTCTCCAGCCTGTCCGGCGGACAGCGGCAGACCGTCGCCATCGCCAAGGCCGTGCTGTGGAACAGCAAGGTCGTCATCCTCGACGAGCCCACGGCGGCGCTGGGCGTGGCCCAGACCGCGCAGGTGCTCGAGCTGGTGCGCCGGCTGGCCGACACCGGCCTGGCCGTGGTGCTCATCTCGCACAACATGAACGACGTGTTCGCCGTCTCCGACCGGATCGCGGCGCTCTACCTCGGCAGGATGGCCGCCCAGGTCAAGACCGCCGACGTGACGCACGCGCAGGTCGTCGAACTGATCACTTCCGGCCGCAGCGGCGACCTGGGCCTCAAGAACGGGGTCACCTCATGAGCAAGGTCAAAGAACTCCCCGGTGAGGCCATCGTCGCGGCTGCGCAGGCCCCATCGATCAAGAACAGCTTCTTCGCGTACCTGCAGCGGGTGCGCGGCGGCGACATGGGCGCGCTGCCGGCCGTGCTCGGCCTGGTCGTGCTCTGCGTGGTCTTCGCGGTGGCCCGCCCCTCCTTCGTCACGGCCATCAACTTCGCCAACCTGTTCACCCAGGGCGCCGCCGTCACGCTCATCGCGATGGGCCTGGTGTTCGTGCTGCTGCTCGGCGAGATCGACCTGTCGGCCGGTTTCGCCAGCGGTGTCTGCGCGGCGGTCCTCGCCGTCACGCTGACCAGCATGGGCCTGCCCTGGTACGTGTGCGTGCTCGCCGCCATCCTCACCGGTGTGATCATCGGCACGGTGCTGGGCTCGCTGGTGGCCAAGGTGGGCATACCGTCGTTCGTGGTCACGCTGGCGGCGTTCCTCGCCTTCCAGGGCCTGGTCCTGGTGCTGGTGGACGAGGGCACCAACATCTCCATCCGCGACAACGTGGTCGTCGCCGTCGCCAACAAGAACCTGCCGCCGTGGCTCGGCTGGGCCCTGTACGCGACCTGTGTGGCGGTCTTCGCCGGCGTGCAGCTCCTGCGCGCCAGGAAGCGCGCCAAGCGCGGGCTGGTGGCCGATCCGCTGTCGCTGATCGCCTTCCGCGTCGGCATGCTGGCGGTCTTCGCCGGGCTCGCGGTGTTCGCGCTCAACCTGGAGCGCAGCCGCAACCCCGCGCTCGTCTCGCTCACCGGCGTGCCGATCGTGGTCCCGGTCATCCTGGTGCTGCTGGTCGTGTGGACGCTGGTGCTGCGCCGCACCGGGTTCGGCCGGCACCTGTACGCGGTCGGCGGCAACACCGAGGCCGCCCGCCGGGCCGGCATCCCGGTCGACCGGATCAAGATCAGCGCCTTCGTGATCTGTTCCTCGATGGCCGCGATCGGCGGCATCGTGGCCGCGTCCCGGGCCAGCTCCGTCGACCCGAACACGGGCGGCAGCTCCGTCCTGCTGTACGCGGTCGGCGCGGCCGTCATCGGCGGCACGAGCCTCTTCGGCGGCAAGGGCAGGGTGCTGGACGCCGTGCTCGGCGGCGCCGTCGTGGCGGTCATCGAGAACGGCATGGGCCTGATGGGCTACGGGGCGAGCGTGAAGTACCTGGTCACAGGGTCCGTTCTGCTGCTCGCCGCAGGCGTTGACGCCCTGGCGCGCAAGCGGGCGGCGGCTACTGGTCTAAGGTGATCAGCGACTCGCAGCCCCTGAAGGAACCACAGACGATGCGTGCCGGCCCCTCCCAAGAGGACATCAGGCGCCACAACCTCGGCGCGCTGCTTCGTCATGTCCATCTGGGCGGGCCGATCTCGCGCGCCGAGCTGACCTCGAAGATGGGGCTCAACCGCAGCACGATCATGGCGCTGACCTCCGACCTCACCGCCGCCGGGCTCGTACGCGAGGAGCTGCCGCGTGAGACCGGCCGCGCCGGGCGGCCCTCGCTCGTGGTGCGCCCCGAGTCGGCCCGCGTCTACGTGTTCGCCTTCGACGTCAGCCCCGACCGGCTGGCGGCGGCCCGCGTCGGCCTCGGCGGGGTGATCCTCGACCGCAGGGAGTCCGTACGCGACCGCGGCACCTTCGAGCTGGACGAGCTCACCGGCGTGCTGGCCGGGTTCGCCCGGCAGATGCGGCGCAAGACCCGGGCCGACACGATCTGCGTCGGCGCGGCGGCGGCGGTGTCGGGGGGTGTGCGCAAGGCCGACGGCGTGGTCAGGTTCGGGCCCAACCTGCGGGCCGAAGACGTGCCCTTCGGCGAGGAGCTGGGGCGCCGGCTCGGCCTGGGCCTGCCGGTCAGCGTGGGCAACGACGCCAATCTGGCCGCGCTCGCCGAGCACAGCCGCGGTGTCGGAGCGGCGGTCAGGGACCTCATCTACCTGCACGGCGATGTGGGCATCGGCGGCGGGATCATCGCGGGCGGCCATCTGCTCGGCGGCCACGACGGTTATGGGGGCGAGGTCGGCCACATGGTCGTCAACCCGGGAGGGCGCGCGTGCGGCTGCGGCTCGCGTGGCTGCCTGGAGGCGGAGGTGGGGGAGCGCGCCCTGCTGGAGTCGGCGGGCCGCATCCAGACCGCCCAGGCGGCCGGTTCGGCCGTCCAGGGGCCGGGCCACGAGGCGGGTCACTCGGCCGGTGTCGCGGCCGGTCAGGTGGCCGGCATGGCCGCCGGTCAGCCGGCCGGGCAGTCGCCGGGCCAGTCGCCGGGCCGGTCGTCGGGCCGGTCGTCAGGGCGGCAGGCGGGGTCGTCGGCGAGGAATTCGGACGGGCAGCCGGACGGGCAGCCGGCGGGACAGCAGGCAGGGCAGCAGGCGGGGCAGCACGGCCGGGACGCGGTGCGGGCCGTGGTGGAGGCCGCCGATCGGGGCGACATCGTGGCCCAGGAGGCGCTCAGCCGGGTCGGCGACTGGCTCGGCCTGGGCGTGGCGAACCTGGTGAACATCTTCAACCCGGAAATGGTGATCTTCGGCGGGATGCTGCGGGAGATCTATCTCGGCTCGGCGGCGCAGGTCCGTACGCAGCTCGCCCTGCACGCCATGGCCCCCCAGCGGGAGCGGCTGCGGCTACGCACCTCGGCGCTGGGAGACGCCGCCACCCTCGTCGGCGCGGCCGAGCTGGCCTTCGCCCACGTCCTGTCCGACCCGCTCGAGGTCCTGGCCCGCGCCAACGCCTGACCGAGCTTCAGGTGATCTTGCCCTTGCGGGCCGTCCACGTGTTGCAGAATCCGGTGGCCCCGCCCCGGTACCCCCGGTCCTGCCAGAAGGCCAGATTGCGCGGCTTGCCGTGGATCTCGCTCTCGTCGGCCAGGCCCACCGCCTCGATCCAGTCCTCCCACCCGATGTCCGGCTTGATCGACTCGAGCGTGGCGCTGTAGAAGACCCCGGCGAAGCACTCGGCCTGCATCTCCAGCCGGTGGCTCAGCAGTTTGCGCGCCCCGTTCGAGGCGGGCTCGTACAGGGCGCCGTGCGCGTCCAGCACGCCGGTGAGTTGCTGGACGTGATGCCCCCACTCATGGGCGACGGAGTGCGCGATGTTCATCCTGAACGGGTCCCGCAGGTCTTGCCGCATGATGCGGATGACGATCGTGCGCTGGTCGGGACAGTACTGGGCGCCGTTGCCGGTGATCGCCCCGCAGACCGAGTCGCTCCCCGTGGTGATCGTGACCTCGGGCGGGCTGTAGAGCAGCCCGGCGGCCGCGAACCTGGCGGCCCAGAAACGGTCGGCGCACGCGGCCATCGCCCGGTGGAAGGACTTCAGCGAGGCGACGCTTCCCGTCCGGATCTTGGGGATCGCGCACGACTGGGGCACGACGTCCCCGCTCATCGCCCCGGAGAGCCCGGCCTGCGCCGAAGCCCGGCCCGAGACCTGAGCCGAGAGTTGGGCCGAGAGCTGGCCCGCCGCTGTGGCACCGGCCGGAAGCGGCCCGGACAGACCCGCGACCATGCACATAGCTACCGCTATGAGAAATATGCGCACGATCGCGGATCATAGATCAATAACAGGTGATTTAGGACACCTTGGACTTCGCCGTATTCCAGGTGTTGCAGCTCCCCGCGGACTCGGTGTCGTAGCCGCGCTTGAGCCAGTGGCCGACGTTCTTGGCGTTGCCGTGCGTCTTGTCGCCCCAGCTCTCCAGCTTCACGCCGATGGCGGACAGGTCGAGGCCGGTGCCGCCGTTCTTGACGAGGTAGGTGAACTCGGTCTCCTGGCGGTCGAGCGAGTGCCACACGCTGCCGAGGAACACACCGGACAGGCACTCCGCCTGGAGCTCGAGGCGGCGGCTCTCGTCGAGGAACCTGGCCTCGTTCTTGCCGTTGTAGGGCGTCCTGGCCTTGAACATGCCCGTGAGCGACTGGATGTGGTGGCCGTACTCGTGGGCCAGCACCGCCATCAGCATGATGTCGTTCGGTTCGGCCACGAGGTTGGACGAGGCCAAGTACGTGATCTTGTTGTTGAGCGAGCAGTACAGTGCCTGCGCACCGGCCGGGTACGGCCCGCAGCCGGTCTTCCCGCCGAGCTTGGTGACCACCTGCATGGAGGGCTTCTTGAAGGTGAAGCCGGCCTGCTTGACCCTGGGCTCCCACGCCGCGTTGAGACAGTCGAGCACGACGTCGAGGTAGATCTTGACCTCGTCCAGACTCCCGCCCTGGACCTTGGGCTCCTCGCACGTGTCGAAACCGAGCTTGCCCGTCTTGTAGATCGGGCTCTTCGCTAAAGCCGGCTTGTACGCCGGCGCGGAGAGGGTGGCCGCGTGAGCGGTGCCGGCGAACAGCACGCTGGCCAGGGCGCCCGCCATGAGCGCCAATCGGGGGATACGCATGGGATGGCACAGTAGTGAAGAGGGAGTTCCAGGTAAAGCTGGATTAATTGGTGTTCCGGGGATGGGCCGCCCAGGTGTTGCAGGCGGCCGGGGTGCCCCGGGTGAAGCCGCGGACCATCCACGCCGCCTGGGTCGGCCCCTTGCCGTGGTCGTTCTGCGGCCACCCCTTGGCGCCGTTCTTCCTGAACCACTGCAGCGTGTACGCCCAGTCCGACTCGGTGACCAGCGACGTCCCCCGCATCGTGCGCATGAAGATCGAGGAGAAGCACTCCGCCTGCAGTTCGGAGTTGCGCGAAAGCTGCAGCCGCTTGGCCTTGCCCGCCACGGACCTGGCGGTCCAGTAGTAGGTCCAGATGCCCGAGACCTGCTGCACGTGGTGGCCGTACTCGTGGGCGATCAGGCGCGTGATGCCCAGCGGAAACGGGTTGCGGAGCTGCGCCTTGCTGATCATCAGGTACATCGTGCGGTCGGTCGAGCAGTAGACGCCGTCGGCGCCGGTGTTCCACGCGCCGCAGGGCGTCTTGACCTTGCTGGTGATGATGCGCAGCCGCGGCTTGGTGAAGGGCAGGCCGGCCTTGCGGAACTGGGCGGCCCACGTCCTGTTCAGGCAGGCCGTCACCCGCGTCAGGAACCGCCGGTACGCGATCATGCTCCCCGCGGGCAGGTCGCCGGGCGAGCAGTTCGTGTTGGTCAGCCGCCCGGTCTTGTAGAGCGGGTTCTTGGTCGCCAGGGCGGGGCCGAGGCCGGCCGCCAGCTTCTCGCTGGAGACCTTCGCGGGTGGCGAGGCGAACTGCTGGGCCTCGTTGACGGGGCTCGACGAGGTCGTCGCCACGTCCGCCAGCACGAGCACCAGAGCGGCCGCGGCCAGGGCGAGTGCCAGCGCGGCGGCCACCAGGGCCGCGAGCGTGCCTTTGGAGACGTAATTCATATGTTCCGAAAGACTAGGTCAAGATCGGACATATGTGGGTGGAATTGACTCGATGCAGTCAGTGATGCGTTCGCGAACTAGACTCGGTGGATCGGCGCAAAAGAGCAGAGGGGAGTCGCATCCGTGAGCGGGTTGCTGGGCTCGATCAAGGGACCGCAGGACGTCAAACGGCTCAGTGTCGAGGAGTTGCCGCGGCTCGCGGGGGAGATCCGTGATGTGCTCGTCGACGCCTGCGCCAGGTTCGGCGGTCACCTCGGCCCGAACCTCGGTGTGGTGGAGCTCACCATCGCCGTCCACCGCGTGTTCGACTCCCCGAACGACCCCGTCATCTGGGACACCGGCCACCAGTCCTACGTGCACAAGCTCCTCACCGGCAGGGCAGCGGGCTTCGAGGCGCTCAAGCAGGAGGGCGGCCTGTCCGGCTATCCGAGCCAGGCCGAGTCCGAGCACGACTTCGTCGAGAACTCCCACGCCTCGACCGCGCTGTCCTACGCCGACGGCCTGGCCAAGGCGTTCAAGCTGCGCCGTGACCGCGACCGTGACCGCGAGCGCACGGCCGTCGCGATCATCGGCGACGGCGCGCTGACCGGCGGCATGGCCTGGGAGGCGCTCAACAACATCGCCGCCGTCAAGGATCTGCCCGTCGTGATCGTGGTCAACGACAACGGCCGCTCCTACTCGCCGACCATCGGCGGCCTCGCCTCCCACCTGTCCTCGCTGCGCGTCAACCGCCGCTACGAGGACATGCTCGACTACGTCAAAGACAAGCTCGGGAACGTTCCCGTCCTCTACGACGCCCTGCACGGCTTCAAGAAGGGCGTCAAGGACGTCCTGGCGCCGCAGGTCATGTTCGAGGACCTCGGCCTCAAATACGTCGGCCCCATCGACGGCCACGACGAGCAGGCCATGGAGGCGGCCCTGCGCCAGGCCCGCGACTTCCGCGGCCCCGTCATCGTGCACGCCCTCACCCAGAAGGGCCGCGGCTACACCCCCGCGGAGAACCACGACGAGGACCAGTTCCACTCGCCCGGCGCCTTCGACCGCGTCACCGGCGCGGAGAAGCCCAAGGGCCGCATCTGGACGAACGTGTTCAGCGAGGAGCTCGTCAGGCTCGGCAAGGAGCGCGACGACCTGGTCGCGATCACCGCTGCCATGCTCCACCCGACCGGCCTCAACGCCTTCGCCGAGGCCTACCCCGACCGGATCTACGACGTCGGCATCGCCGAGCAGCACGCGCTGACCAGCGCCGCCGGGCTCGCCCTCGGCGGCCTGCACCCGGTCGTGGCCGTCTACGCCACGTTCCTCAACCGCGCCTTCGACCAGCTCCTCATGGACGTCGCCCTCCACCGGCTGCCGGTCACGGTGGTGCTCGACCGGGCGGGCGTCACCGGCGACGACGGCGCCAGCCACAACGGCATGTGGGACCTGTCGATCCTCCAGGTCGTCCCGGGGCTCAGGATCGCGGTGCCGCGCGACGGCGATCGCCTGACCGAGCTGCTGCGCGAGGCCGTGGAGGTCACCGACGGCCCGACCGTGCTGCGCTTTCCCAAGGGGCCGGTCGCCGAGCCGATCGAGCCGGTGGGCAGACTGGGCGAGATGGACCTGCTCCGCGCGCCTGAGGGGGCCGCGGAGGGCGGTCCCGACGTGCTGCTCGTGGGCGTGGGCCCGATGGCGCAGGTCTGCATGGACGCCGCCGTCCTGCTCGACGCCCAGGGCATCTCGGCCACCGTGGTCGACCCGCGCTGGGTCAAGCCGCTCGACGAGGCGCTCGCCCTGGCCGCGAGCGCGCACAAGCTGGTCGCCGTCGTCGAGGACAACGGGCGTGTGGGCGGCGTGGGCGACGCGGTGGCCCGCCTGCTGCGCGACGCCGACGTCGACGTGCCCGTACGCACCTTCGGCATTCCGCAGCGCTTCCTCGACCATGCCAAGCGGGCCGCCATCCTCGGCCAGATCGGCCTGACCGGGCAGGACCTCGCCCGGCAGATCACCGAGGCGGTCGCGAAGCGCAGCTCCCCCGTGGAGCCCGCCCGCCACTGACGATCCCGCCGACCGCGGCGGCGCCCCCCGGCGCCCCCCGGCGCCGCCGCGCCCGCCATGACCGCCGCGCCCGCCGCGAGGTCCTGCCTGGTCAGGGTGGCGGGCGGATCGTTCGCCGTCACCCACGCCCGTTCCCGATCGGGAAAGCGTCCCGATCACACGCCGATATCGGCATGATCACCACGGGTGAGGGAAATATCGCTGACCGTGGATATCTTTCGCACGAAGAGCGTCGAGCAGTCGATCCGCGACACCGAAGCCCCTGAGCACCAGCTACGAAAGCGCCTGACGGCCACAGACCTCACGGTCTTCGGCATCGGCGTGATCGTCGGCACCGGAATCTTCGTGCTCACGGGCCAGGTCGCCAAGGAGATGGCGGGCCCGGCGGTGGCGATCTCGTTCATCGTCGCGGGCGTCGTCTGCGGGCTGGCGGCCCTGTGTTACGCGGAGTTCGCCTCCACCATCCCCGTCGCGGGCTCCGCCTACACCTTCTCCTTCGCCACCCTGGGCGAGTTCCCGGCCTGGGTGATCGGCTGGGACCTGATGCTGGAGCTGGCGCTGGCCGCTGCCGTGGTGGCGGTCGGCTGGTCCGGCTACTTCGCCTCGATGCTGGAGTCCGTCGGTCTCGAACTGCCGGCCGCCATCGCGGGTGAGGATCCCGTGGTGAACGTCCCGGCCGTCGTCATCGTGTTCGTCCTCACTGCGATCCTCGTGGCCGGGATCAAGCTGTCGTCGCGGGTCAACCTGATCCTGGTGGTCACGAAGATCGCGGTGGTGCTGCTGGTCATCGTGGCGGGGCTGTTCTTCCTCAAGCTGGCCAACTACACCCCGTTCGTCCCGGAGGCGGTGCCCACGCCGCTGGTGGAAGGGCTGAAGGCGCCGCTGCTGCAGGTGGCGTTCGGCATCACGCCGGTGGCGTTCGGGGTGCTGGGCATCTTCTCGGCCGCGGCCATCGTGTTCTTCGCCTTCATCGGCTTCGACATCGTGGCCACCGCGGCCGAGGAGACCATCAACCCCCAGCGCGACGTGCCGCGCGGCATCATCGGCTCGCTGGCCATCTGCACCGCCCTCTACGTCGCCGTCTCCCTCGTCGTCGTCGGCATGCAGCGCTACAGCGAGCTGAGCACGACGGCGCCGCTGTCCGACGCGTTCATCTCGGTCGGCCAGCCCTGGCTGGCCGGGATCATCAGCGTGGGCGCGATCGCCGGTCTGACGACCGTGGTGCTCGTGCTGCTGATGGGCCAGACCCGGGTGCTGTTCGCGATGTGCCGCGACGGGCTGCTGCCGCGCTCACTGGCGAAGGTGCACCCGCACTACGGCACCCCGGCGCGGCTCACGGTCGTGATCGGGGTGGTGACGATGGCGCTGGCCGGGTTCGTGTCGTTCGGCGAGCTGGCCGAGCTGGTCAACATCGGCACCCTCTTCGCGTTCGTGGTCGTCTCGATCGGCGTGGTGATCCTCAGGCGGACGCGGCCGGACCTGCCGCGGGCGTTCAAGGCGCCGCTGGTGCCGGTGCTGCCGATCGTGTCGGTGCTGGCCTGCCTCTATCTGATGTTCAACCTGCCGGTGCAGACGTGGCTGCGCTTCCTGGTCTGGATGCTGATCGGCCTGGTCGTCTACGGCCTCTTCGGCTACTGGAACAGCAGGGGCACGACGCTCCTGCACCAGGTCCGCGGCTCCCGGCAGCGGACACGCGGTCGACCCTGAGGGGACGGGCTCCGGCCCGCCCCCTCGCGGGGCCTCAGATCGCCAGGACCGCCCCGGTCGCCGCCCGCATGAGACAGCCGTTGGCGAAGACCTTGGCCCACTGCAGCGGCTTGCCGTACCAGCGGCCCACGATCACCACGGCGTGCGGCTGGACCTCCTGGGTGCAGGACGCCTTCGGCGTGACGTTGAGCCGGGCCGGCCTGCCCTTCACCTGATCCAGCAGGTGGCACGCCGCGAGGGCGTTCGGATGGGTGCCGCCGACGGGCGCGCAGTGGAGCCAGACGGTCTTCGTCGAGCCGCCCTTGACCGAGTCGACGATCTTGAGCTCCACCTGGGGTGGCTTCGCGGCCAGCGCGGGCGACGTGGCGCCCAGCAGGAAGGCTCCGCAGAGGGCGAGGGTGCCGGCTGCTCGCATCATGGTTACTCTCCGTTCGTAGGACGGCACCAAACGCTACGACGGAGGTGGGGGCGGGGTACGGAGGCCCGCCGTGCGGGCCCCCGTAAATCGGTGCCGCGACCTCACACCGGTACGGACGCCACACCCGGGGCGAGGAAGCGGGGCTTCGCGATCCCGGCCCGGTCCAGGTACGGCGTGATCCCGCCCAGATGGAACGGCCAGCCCGCGCCCAGGATCATGCACAGGTCGATGTCCTGCGCCGCCGCGACGACGCCCTCGTCCAGCATGATGCGGATCTCCTCGGCCAGCGCCGTCAGGACCCGCACGCGTACCTGCTCGGCGGTGGACGGCGTGGTGCCGCCGTCGAACAGGGCCACCGCCTCCGGGTCGAGCGTGAAGTCCGGCCGGTAGACGCCCGGTTTGCCGGAGGCGACCAGCTTGACCATGTTCTCCGAGACGCCGTAGCGGTCGGGGAACGCCTCGTGCAGCGTCTCGGCCACGTGCAGGCCGACCGCCGGGCCGACGAGCTGCAGCAGCGCGAACGGCGTCATCGGCAGCCCGAGCCCGTCGAGCGCGTGCTCGGCCGTCTCCAGCGGCGTGCCCTCGTCCACGGCCGCGACGACCTCGCCCATGAAGCACGTCAGCAGGCGGTTGACCACGAACGCCGGAGCGTCCTTGACCAGCACCGACGACTTCTTCAGCGCTTTGCCGGCCGCGAAGGCGGTGGCCAGCGTGGCGTCGTCCGTCGCGGCGCCCTTGATGATCTCCAGCAGCGGCATGACGGCGACCGGGTTGAAGAAGTGGAACCCGACCAGCCGCTCGGGGTGGGCCAGATCGGCGCCCATCTCGGTCAGCGAGAGCGAGGAGGTGTTGGTGGCCAGCACGCATTCGGCGGAGACCACGGCCTCGACCTCGGCGAAGACCTGCTTCTTGACCGTCAGGTCCTCGAAGACGGCCTCGATGACGAAGTCGGCGTCGGCGAAGGCGTCCTTGGTCAGGGAGCCGGTCACCAGGGACTTGAGGCGGTTGGCCTGGTCGGGGGAGACGCGGCCCTTGCCGAGCAGCTTGCCGACCTCGGTGTGGACGTAGGCCACGCCCTTGTCCAGGCGGGCCTGGTCGAGGTCGGTCAGCACGACCGGCACCTCCAGGCGGCGGGCGAACAGCAGCGCCATCTGCGAGGCCATCAGCCCCGCGCCCACCACGCCGATCTTGGTGATCTTGCGGGCCAGCGACCGGTCGGGCGCGCCCGCGGGCCGCTTGGCCCGGCGCTGCACCAGGTCGAACGAGTAGAGCCCGGCCCGCAGCTCGTCGCTCATCAGCAGGTCGGCCAGCGCCTCGTCCTCGGCGGCGAAGCCCTCGTCGCGGGTGGCGGTCTCGGCCTGGGCGATCAGGTCCAGCGCCCGGTAGGGGGCCGGCGAGGCGCCGCGCAGCTTCATGTCCACCAGGAAGCGCGCGTCGCCGACGGCCTTCTCCCAGCCGTCGTGGGCCGGCCGCTCCACGACGACGTCGCCGTTGACGACCCGGGCGGCCCAGCGCAGCGACTCCTCCAGGAAGTCGGCCGGCTCGAACATCGCGTCGGCGACGCCCAGCTCGTACGCGTCCCTGCCCTTGATCATGCGGTTCTGGGACAGCGGGTTCTCGATGATCAGCTTGACCGCCTTCGCGGGGCCGATCAGGCGGGGGAGCAGTTGTGTGCCGCCCCAGCCCGGCACCAGGCCGAGGAAGCACTCCGGCAGCGCCACGGCGGGCACGCCCGCCGAGATCGTCCGGTACGCGCAGTGCAGCGCGATCTCCAGCCCGCCGCCCATGGCCGCGCCGTTGACGAACGCGAACGACGGGATCGGCAGCTCGCCCAGCTTGCGGAAGACGTGGTGGCCGAGCGCGCCGATGGCCAGCGCCTCCTCGCGCGAGCCCACGGAGGCGGCGCCCTTGAGGTCGGCGCCGACGGCGAAGATGAAGGGCTTGCCCGTCACGCCCACGGCGGCCAGGTCGGTGCGCTGGGCGATCTCCGACAGGGCGCCGTTGAGCGCGAACAGGCCGTGCGGGCCGAACGTGTTGGGCTTGGTGTGGTCGAAGCCGTTGTCCAGCGTGATCAGCGCCATCGTGCCGGCCCCGTAGGGCAGCCGCACGTCGCGCACCAGCGCCTTGGTGACGACCTCGTCGCTGTTGCGCTCGCTCAGCAGCGCCCGCCAGGTGTCCATCGTGCTCATGCCAGGTTCTCCCAGATCACGGTGCCGCCCATGCCCATGCCGACGCACATCGTGGTGATGCCGTAACGCACGTCGGGTCGCTCGCCGAACTGCCGCGCGAGCTGCGTCATCAGTCGCACGCCCGAGGAGGCGAGCGGGTGGCCGTAGGCGATCGCGCCGCCGTAGGGGTTGACGCGGGCGTCGTCGTCGGCGATGCCGAAGTGCTCGAGGAACGCCAGCACCTGTACGGCGAACGCCTCGTTGATCTCGAACAGCCCGATATCCGAAATATCGAGATTCGCCAGGCGAAGGGCCCGCTCGGTGGACGGGATCGGCCCCACGCCCATGACCTCGGGGTCGACGCCCGCGAACGCGTACGACACCAGCCGCATCTTCGGGCTCAGCCCCAGCTCGGCCGCGACGTCGGCGGCGGCCACGACGCACCCGGTGGCGCCGTCGTTGATGCCCGAGGAGTTGCCGGCCGTGACGTGGCCGTGCGGGCGGAACGGCGTCTTGAGCCCGCCCAGCCCCTCCATCGTGGTGCCCGGCCGCGGCGCCTCGTCCTCGACGGCCAGGCCCCAGCCCTTCTCGGCCGTCCTGATCGCGGTCGGCACCAGGTCGGGCTGGATCTTGCCGTCGGCGTACGCCTTGGCCGCCTTCTCCTGCGACAGCACCGCGTACGCGTCGGCGCGCCGCTTGCCGATCGACGGGTAGCGGTCGTGCAGGTTCTCCGCGGTCATGCCCATGACCAGCGCGCTCGGGTCGACCAGTTTCTCCGACAGGAAGCGCGGGTTGGGGTCGACGCCCTCGCCCATCGGATGGCGGCCCATGTGCTCGACGCCGCCGGCGATCGCGACGTCGTACGCGCCGAACGCGATGCCGCCCGCGACCGCGGTCACCGCGGTCATCGCGCCCGCGCACATACGGTCGATGGCGTAGCCCGGCACGGTCTTCGGCAGGCCGGCCAGCACCGCCGCCGAACGGCCGATGGTCAGGCCCTGGTCGCCGATCTGCGTGGTGGCGGCGATGGCCACCTCGTCCACGCGCTCGGGCGGCAGGCCCGGGTTGCGCCTGATGAGCTCGCGGATGACGCGGACGACGAGGTCGTCGGCGCGGGTCTCCGCGTACAGTCCTTTCGGCCCTGACCGGCCGAAAGGCGTGCGCACGCCGTCGACGAACACGACGTCACGAGAGGAAGGCACGGATTCGCTCCTCGCTGGTTTGTGGGTTCCGCGCCCATGCTACTCGTCGGTAACTACTCCGCAGACGAGGGCCGCGGTGAGCAGGGCGTAGATGACGCCGGTCGCCGGCTCCCAGAGGTGGGCGCGGGCTCCGAGCAGAGCCGCGACCGCCACGGCCGCGCCCGTCCAGAGCGCCGCGCCCTCTCGCGGGCGCGCGCCGTGGCCGGGGTCCCATGGATCGCCAGGTGATCCTCCCGAGCGCAGGGCGCGCGCCAGTATCCCCAACGCGTCCCGTGCCCACCACAGGAGGAACAACACCCCCGCGGCGGCGCTGATCACCGCCAGCGCCTCGACGGCCCAGCTCAGGGCGTCGGCGAAGGAGTAAAGAGCGGCGTCGCGGAACAGGCGGGGCACCGTCCAGCCGAGCAGCAGCGTCGCCGCCCAGCCGCCGGCCACCGCCAGCCGGCTCAGGGGGCGCGTCCGGCCGGAGCGGGCGACGGCGTACAGTTCGCGCTCGCGCCGCCGTACCCGGCGGGCCCGCGTGCCCCAGACGTACTGGGTGACGGCCAGCGCGGGCAGGGCGGCGCCGAAGATCGCCAGGGACAGTATGGCCAGCGGCAGCGCCTGCTCCCTGGTCGCGGCCCTGTCGGCGAGCAACTGGGCGGTGGTCAGCAGCGCGATGGAGGCGCAGAGCGCGACGAAGGCGCGGCGGCGCGCGGCCCTGGCGCCGGCGCGCAGCCCGGCCACCTCCTGGGCGCCGGGGGGCGGCGCCATCTCGGTCAACAGCATGAACGTCATGATGGCGGCACTGTGCGTGACGACGCCCTGGATTCGCGGGTTTGGATGGAGCCCTTGCTGAGGTGAGGAAGGAGTGCCCCCGAAGCCATGGTCTCGGCGAGTATGGAGGGACGAAGTAGTTGAGATGGGCGGAGATGTCCTCCTCGCTCCTCGTCTGTGACTAAGCTTCGCGATCATGGCGCATGGGGTGAACCGTGTGAGAGAGCAACCGGGTGAGGCGGTTCTCGGCAGGCGTGTGGCGCCGCCGATGCCGCCGGCACCACCTCGCGAGCCCAAGCGGCGTCGTTCGACGCCCAGCCGCAACCCGCTGACGCCCCTCGGCTGGGTGGCGGTGGTGCTGACGTTCCTGCTGGTCGTCGCCACGCTGGGCGGCTACGGCTACTACCGCTACCTCGAGAGCGGTCTCGTCCGCGTGCCGATCGACGTCGGCCCGAGCCGCCCGCCCGACACCGGCGCGCTCAACGTGCTGCTCGTCGGCTCCGACTCCCGCGACGGCGACAACAAGAAGTACGGCGCCACCACCGTCGGCGCGGGGGAGCGCACCGACACGATCATGCTGATGCACATCGCCCCCAACCGCGACGGCGCCACCATGATCAGCTTCCCGCGCGACTCCATGGTCCTGGTCCCCGAGTGCAAGGGCAGGAACGGCGCCGTGATCGGGCCCGGGCTCCGCCAGATCAACGCCGCCTTCAACGACGGCGGCATCGACTGCACGATCAAGACCCTCGAATCGCTCACCAACATCAAGATCAACCACTTCGTGAAGGTCGACTTCACCGGCTTCAAGGGCATCATCAACGCCATCGGCGGCATCGAGATCTGCCTGCCCAAGCCCGTCAACGACCCCAAGGCCAAGCTCGTCCTCGGCGCGGGCGAGCACGTGGTCAACGGTGAGCAGGCGCTGGGCTACGTGCGGACCCGGTACGCGCTCGGCGACGGCAGCGACCTGAGCCGCATCCAGCGCCAGCAGGTGTTCCTGTCCAGCGTGCTGAAGAAGGTCACCGACGGCGGCCTGCTCACCGACCCCGGCAAGATGAACGACTTCCTGCAGGCCGCCGTCAAGGCCGTCACCGTGGACGAGGGGCTGTCCCTCGACCGGATGCTGGAGATCGCCAACAGCGTCAAGGGACTGACCGCCAAGGAGCTCAAGGGCATCACGGTGCCCATCGAGCCGTACCCGCAGAACACGGCCCGGGTGCAGTTCGCCGAGCCGGCCGCCCGGAACTTCTTCGAGAACGTGCGCAACGACACCGACATCAAGGCCGTCCCCCAGCCGGGCAAGACCGCCGCGGCGAAGATCGAGAACAAGCAGGTGCGCCTGCAGGTCCTCAACGCCACCGGCGAGTCCGGCAAGGCCGCGCAGGTGGCCGACGCGCTGGCCGGGCAGGGGTTCGTGGTCACGCAGGTGGGCAACGCCACCACGACCGAGACCACCACCATCCGGTACGCCAAGAAGGACGCGGAGCAGGGCCCGGCCTACGGCGACGTGGTGGCCGCCCGGCTGTCGAAGGACAAGCGGACCCCGGAGGTGGGCAAGATCAAGCCGCTCACCAGCCAGCCGTACAAGTCCACGGTCAAGGCGACCCCCGGCGGCCCCGTCATCCAGCTCGTCATCGGCAAGGACTGGCCCGGCGTGCGCGTCGTCTCCGCGATCCCCGACTCGCTCAAGGACAAGGTCGTCGACAGCACCACGAACCCCTGCCTCTGAGCGGCGCTCAGGCGGTCACCCCCGCGTCCACCGCGATCGTCGCGCCCGTCACCGCGCGCCCGCCCTCGCCCGCCAGGTACGCCACGGCGGCGGCGACGTCCTCCGGTGAGCAGTAGCGGCCCAGGGCCGTGTGGCGCCGCTCCTCGTCGGCCTCCGGGCCGTCGGCGGGGTTCATCTCGGTGTCGGTGGAGCCGGGGCTGACCAGGTTCGCGGTGATGCCGCGCGGGCCCAGGTCCCTGGCCAGGCCCTTGGTCAGCCCGACCAGCGCCGACTTGCTCATCGCGTACGCCGTCCAGCCCGCGTACGGCACCCGCTCGGCCAGGCTGCTGCCGATCAGCACGATCCGGCCGCCCGCCCGCAGGTGCCGCGCCGCGGCCTGCGCCAGCACGAACGACGCCCGCGCGTGCACGGCCAGCACCTCGTCCACCTCCTTCAGCGTCACGTCCTCCAGCGCCCCGTAGGGCGCGATGCCCGCGTTGCCCACCACCACGTCGAGCCGGCCCAGCTCGCGGGCCGTCCGCTCCACCGCCTCGACCAGGTCCCGCGGCTCGGCGGCCTCCGCGCGCAGGGCGAGCCCGCGCCCGCCCGCCGCCTCGATCTCCCCGACCACCGCGGCGGCCCGCTTCTCCGCGCTCCGGTAGGTGATCGCCACGTCGAACCCGCCGGCCGCCAGCCGCCGCGCGACGGCCGCGCCGATGCCTCTGCTTCCGCCCGTGACCAGGGCCACTTCACGTGTCATGTCCGTCTCCTTATCCGGAATGCATTCCGCTTAGAACGTTAAGCGGAATCCATTCCGCATGCAAGCGGTGCGAGGATGGAGATCGTGAGACGCGAGCGCACCGACGCGGCCCGCAACCGCGCCAAGATCCTCGCCGCGGCCGAGGAGATCGTGGCCGCGCGCGGGGTGGAGGGGCTGTCGATGGCCGAGGTGGCCGCGGCGGCGGGTGTCGGCGTCGGCACCCTCTACCGGCGCTTCGGCGACCGCTCGGGGCTCGCCTACGCGCTCATCGACGCGCGGGAGCGGGAGTTCCAGGCGGCGTTCCTCGAAGGCCCGCCGCCGCTGGGTCCGGGGGCGGAGCCGCTGGAGCGGGCCAGGGCGTTCCTGGGCGCACTCGCGGACCGCACGATCGAGCAGCTCGACCTGCTCCTCATGGCGGAGACGGCGGCGCCGCCGGCCCGCTTCGGGGGCGCGTACGACGCCTATCACGGGCACCTGGTCATGCTCATCGGCCAGGCGCGCCCCGGGGCCGACGCCTACTGCCTCGCGGACGCGCTCCTGGCGCCGCTGGCCGCGCCGCTGCTGGCCCACCGGCTCCGCGAGTGCGGGGTGGCGGCCGGGCGGGTCAAGGGCGCGCTCGACGATCTGGTGTCAGGGCTCGCGGGCGCCTGAAGGGTCCGCCATACCCGCCGCGTACTCCACTCTAAACACACTGTGACGAAAGTGACGTAGAGTAGTTTTAGGGAAACATGTGAAATTTCCGGACAACTGGTGGTTGGGTCTGCTAGGAAAGGGCGCGGTCCGAATTCGTACTAGAGAGGTTCCATCGTGGCGCGCGACGAGAACGACAGGCCATACGAGGATGGGCAGGGGAGGTCGTTAAACCCGGAGCTGATGGGTGACGTGCTGTCCCCGCGGTGGAGCACCGACGACACCGACGAGCAGCCCGCCATCCAGGTGGTCGGCAACGAGACCTACATCCTCCCGCCCGACAAGAACTCGCTGACCGGTCTCGGTGAGCCGCAGCGGATCGACGGCATGCGTGACGTGCTCGACGGCCCGGCCCCGCACGACGTGCTGGGCGGGCCCAGCGGCGCCCACGACGTGCTGAGCGCCCCCAGTGGCTCCCCCAGTGGCTCTCTCAGTGGTGCCCACGACGTGGCCGGTCGCCACGACCTGGGCGGCCCGCACGACCCGCTGAACCCCGACGACCCGCTGGGCCTGCAGGACTCCCGTGGCGACCTGGGCGACCTGGGCGGTCACAGCGGTCCGCACGACCTGCTCGGCGGGCACAGCGGTCCGCACCGGGTGGAGTCCCGGCAGGACGACGACGGCAACCCCTACCTGCCGCTCGACCGCGGTTACGAGTCGGGGCGCGACGACGACGACTTCGACGACGACCGGCCCAAGCGTGGCTTCCTCGGCTCGGGGTGGACCGACGACGCGAACGCCGGGGCCTCCGGCGGTGAGCGCGAGGTGCGCCGCCGTACCAGGAAGCTGCTCATCGCGGCGGCCGCAGTGGTGCTGGTCGGCGTGGGCGCCGGCTGGATGCTCACCGGCACCTCCTCCGACGACCCCTGCAACGGCGGCCACTGCGCCAGCGCGGGAGAGGTGAGCGCTCCGACCGACACCGAGGTTCCCGAGGAGGCTCCGGTCGAGGAGGAGCCGGAGGAGACCGCCGACGAGCCCGCAATTTCGGACAGCGCTGAGCCGACCGAAACTGGGCCCGCAAACCCGCCTTCGACGCAACAGCGTGTCCGGCCCACCCGCGAGCCGGCGTCGCAGCGCCCGACGCCCACGCGCACCAGCCAGCCGACCTCCAGGGCCACCAGCAAGCCCACCCGGACCGCGCAGAACCCGACGAACGACACGGCGGACAACGGCGAGCTGAACGAGGACACGCCGAAGGAGAAGCAGGAGTCCAAGCAGCAGGCGACCGAGGCGCCCGTCACGCAGCCGCCCGCCACGACCCAGGCTCCCGCCCCCACCCCGACGGAAGAGAAGAAGGGGCTGCTCGACATCCTGTTCCCGTGGGCCTGAGACGTGCGAGGATGCGGATCCAGGTGCCGGTCTGGCAGACTTGGAAACCGCTTTCCCTGGAGGTCTCGTGGTCACGCTTGAAGACGTCGCCAAGCAGGCCGGCGTCTCGCTGGCGACCGCCTCGCGGGTGCTCAACGGCAGCACCCGCCAGGTGGGCGCGGCCCTGCGGGCGCGTGTCGAGCAGGCCGCGGACGAGCTCGGCTACCGCGCCAACATCGCCGCCCAGACGCTCGCCCGCGGCGCGAGCAACGTCATCGGCATCGTCGTCCACGACCTGACCGACCCCTACTTCGCCGCCCTGGCCGACGGGGCGATGCGGGCGGCGGCCACCGAGGGCCTACTGGTCATGGTGGGCACCACGCACCGCGACCCCGAGCAGGAGATCGCCTACGTCGCCACCCTGAACGCCCAGCGCGTGCGGGCGGTGCTGCTGGTCGGCTCGCGCGTCGCCGACCCCGCCGTCACCGGCCGCCTGCGCGAGGAGCTGGCCCGCTACCAGGCGGGCGGCGGCCGGGCGGCCTGCGTGGGACAGGACCTGCTCGGCGTCGACACCGTCGCGCCGGCCAACCGGGCGGGCGCGGCGGAGCTGGCCGGGGCGCTGGCGGGTCTCGGGCACACGCGGTTCGCGGTGCTGGCGGGGCCGCCCCACCTGGTGACGGCGGCCGACCGCTGCGCCGGGTTCTCGGGCGCGCTGCGGGAGCTGGGGCTGCCGGCCCCGCAGGTGATCCACGGGCCGTTCGACCGCGACGGCGGTTATGCCGCCGCCCAGCAGGTCGGCGACGCCACCTGCGTGTTCGCGGTCAACGACGTGATGGCGGTGGGGGCGCTGGCGGCCTACCGGGAGCGCGGGGTCAGGGTGCCCGAGGACGTCTCGGTGGCGGGATTCGACGACATCGTCACCTTGCGCGATCACGTGCCCGCGCTGACGACCGTGCGGCTGCCGCTGAAGGACATGGGGGCACGGGCGCTGGAGCTGGCCCTGAACGAGGAGAGCGAGATCGTCGTGGAGCAGGTCGCCGGCGAGGTCGTGCTGCGGGAGAGCGTACGGAGGATGGCGTGAAGCTGGCGGTCAGCACGCTGGGGATGCCCGGCGAAGGGCTCGACAGGGCGATCGAGATCGCGGCCGGGCACGGCTGCCAGGGGCTCGAACTGCGGCTGCACCCCGACACCGGCGTGCACGGCGGGCTCGGGCCGGCGGAGCGGACCTCCGTGCGGGAGCGCGTGGAGCGCGCGGGCCTCGAGATCGCCGCCCTCGCCGGATATGTCGGCATCTGCGAGCCTGGGCCGGACGAACCGGTCATCGAGGCGCTCCACACCGATCTGCGGCTGGCCGCCGACCTCGGCGCGCCCGGCGTACGGGTCTTCCCGCGCGGCGACGATCCGTCCGTCGGCGCCCGCCGGCTCAAGGCGGTCTCCGGCACGGCCGCCGGCCTCGGCCTCCGCGTGCTCGTCGAGACCCACGACAGCATGGCCACCTGCGCCGCCGTGGCCGGGCTGCTCACCGAGGCGGGCCGCCCGGAGACCACCGGCGCGATCTGGGACCTGCTGCACCCGTGGCGCCACGGCGAGTGCCCGGAGCGGTCGCTGGCCGCGCTGGGCCCGCACCTGTCGTACGTGCAGGTCAAGGACGCGGTCTCGGCCCAGGACACCACGCCGGTGCCGATGGGGACCGGATCCGTGCCCCTGGAGGAGGCGGGCGAGCTGCTGCGCGCGGCCGGCTACGACGGCTGGGTGTCGCTGGAGTGGGAGCGCACGTGGTATCCGCAGGTCGCGCCCGTCGAGGAGATCCTGCCGGGGGCGGCCGACTGGGTGCGGCGCTTCGCCGCTTAGATGGGGGGATGCCCCCAACCAAGAACAAGGTGCTCGTCGTCGGCATGGACGGCCTGCGGTTCGACCGGCTCATCGCGCTGGAGGCGCCCGTCCTGGCCGGGCTGATGGCCACAGGCGCGTACGGCACCAGTCTGCTCCCCTACGGCGAGGCCGGCACACCGCGTACGGAGTCGCCCGGCGAGGTCGTCCCCAAGAGCCCGGAGCCGGGGGACGGCGGCCGGGTGATCAGGTCCCGTACGGACTCCGGCCCCGGCTGGTCCTCCATCGCCACCGGCGCCTGGCCCGACAAGCACGGCGTCGTGGACAACGGTTTCGCCGGCCACCGGTTCAGGAGTTTTCCGGACTTCCTGACCCGCGCGAAGAACGCCCGCCCCGAGCTGGCCACCGCGGCCTTCTTCTCCTGGGCCGCCCTGGCCGAGCACGGCGCGTTCGGCCCCGCCATCGACCTCCGTTTCGTCCTCGACGGCTACACCGTCGGCTGGGCCGCCGCCGACAAGCAGGTCGCCGAGGCCGCCGAGCGGCACCTGGCGGCCGACGACCCCGGCGCCGTCTTCGTCTACCTGGGCGACACCGACGAGGTGGCCCACGACCTCGGCCCCCACTGTCCCGAGTACGCCGCCGCCCTCCAGGCCCAGGACGCCTACCTGGGCCGGCTGCTCGACGCCGTGCGCGCGCGGCCCGCGTACACGGAGGAGCGCTGGACCGTGCTGGTCACCACCGACCACGGTCACGTGGACGCGGGCGGGCACGGCGGCACCTCGGACGAGGAGCGCACGGTGTTCGTGATCGTGCACCGGCTGGGCGAGGACCTGGGGGGACGCCGGCTGGCCGGGCCCCGGCTGGTGGACGTGGGGCCGACGGCGCTGGCCGCGCTGGGCGTGGCCGTCGATCCCGCCTGGGATCTGGACGGTGTGCCTCTCGAACCGTGATTCATCGACCGTTGAATTTCCTGGCGTGAGGCGTGACACTGGATGACGGGACGCTGAACGGCAGGGGTGCACGCGATGAAGACGGTCATGGACTTCTCCGAGATCGACGCCGGCATGCTGGCCGAGGTGGGTGGCAAGGCCGCCAACCTCGGCGAGCTGACCAGGGCCGGGCTGCCCGTGCCACCCGGCTGGGCGCTGACGACGGAGGCGTACCGGCAGGTAGCCGAGGGCCTGGAGATCGGGGGCCTGGAGACCGGGGGCGAGGGGCTGGCCGAGCGGGCCAGGCGGCACCTGCTCGACGCGCCGGTGCCGGACGCCGTGCGCGAGGCGATCGTGACGTCCTACGCCGCGCTCGGCGACGACGTGCCGGTGGCGGTGCGCTCGTCGGCCACGGCCGAGGACCTGCCGTTCGCCAGCTTCGCCGGGCAGCAGGACACCTTCCTCAACGTGGTGGGCGCGCGGGCTGTGGTGGAAGCCGTACGCCGGTGCTGGGCCTCGCTCTGGACCGACCGCGCCGTCGCCTACCGCGAGTCCAACGGCATCGACCACGCCGCCGTGCGGCTCGCGGTGGTGGTCCAGGTGATGGTGGACGCGCGGGTGGCCGGGGTGATGTTCACCGCCAACCCGGTGACGGGCCGGCGGCGCGAGGCCGTGATCGACGCCGCCCCCGGGCTCGGCGAGGCCGTCGTCTCCGGCGCGGTCAACCCCGACCGCTTCATCGTCCACGGCGGCGAGATCCTCGAACGGCAGGCGGGCGACAAGCGGCTGGCCATCCGCTCCCTGCCCGGCGGCGGCACCGAACGCGTCGAGACCGCCCCGGAGAGCGCCGCCGGCGGCCTCTGCCTCACCGACGACCAGGTGCGCGACCTGGCCGCGCTGGGCGCCCGCGTGGAGGATCACTACGGCGCGCCCCAGGACACCGAGTGGGCCGTCGACGCGGACGGCACGCTCTGGCTCACCCAGGCCAGGCCCATCACCACGCTCTACCCGCTGCCCGAGACCACCAGGCCGGGGCTGCGGGTGTACTTCTCGGTCAACGTGGCCCAGGGCGTCATGGGGCCGCTCACGCCCATGGGCCTGTCGGCGTTCCGGCTGATCAGCGCGGGCGGCGCGGGCCTGGCCGGGCACGGCCCCGCCGACCCCCTCGACGGCGCGCCCTTCCTGGCGGTCTCGGGGGAGCGCGTGTGGCTCGACCTCACCGCCGCCGTACGCAGCCGCCCGGGCCGTGCCCTGCTCCCGCGCGCGCTGACGCTCGGCGAGGCCCGCACCGTGAGCGTCATGGAGCGATTGTTCGAGGACCCGCGCCTGGCGCTCGCGCACACCTCCCGCCGCCCCTTCCTGCGCGGCCTGCGGTCCTTCGCCCGCCGCGTCCACCTTCCCTCCCGCGTGCTCATGGCGCTCACCAGGCCCGGCAAGGCCCTGGCGTACGCGGCCCGCCTCGGCGAGGAGCTCGACGGGCGACTGGCGGTGCCCGGCTCCGCGACCCCGGCACAGCGCCTCGACCACGCCGAGCGCATGCTGGCCGGCACCTTCCCGGTGATCATCTCGATCATGCCGATCGTGGTCACCGGCTACGGGCTGTTCGCGCTGGCCTCCAAGCTGTCCGGCGTGCCGGTCAACGAGATGGGCGACGTCCTGCGCAGCGTCCCGCACAACCCGACCACGGAGATGGACCTCGAACTGTGGCACCTGGCCACCCGCGTCGAGCCGGAGCCGTTCAGGGAGCGGTCCGTGGCCGAGCTCGTCCGCCTCTACCAGGAGGAGCGGCTCCCGCCCGTGGCCCAGCGGGAGATCACCGCGTTCCTGGCCGCCTACGGCCACCGCGGCGTCGCCGAGATCGACGTGGGCGTGCCGAGGTGGTCGGAGGAGCCGGCGCACATCCTCGGCGTGCTGGCCAACTACCTGCGCGTGAACGGCGGCCTCGCGCCCTCGGAGCTGTTCGCCAAGGGCGTCCAGGAGGCGGACGCCGCGATCGCGCGGGTGGCGGCGCGGGCGCGGCGCAGGGGCCGGTGGCGGGCGGCCGTGGTGCGGTTCGGGCTCGGCCGCACGCGCACGTACGCCGGGCTGCGCGAACTGCCCAAGTTCTACCTGGTCAAGACCATCGCCGCGGTACGGCGCAGCCTGCTCGTGGTCGGCGGGCACCTGGCGGGCCTCGGTGTGCTGGACTCGGCCGCGGACGTGTTCTACCTCGACCTGCGGGAGGTCAGGGCGGCGCTGGACGGGGGCGACCTGCGGGACCTGGTGGCCGAGCGGCGGGCGGCGTACGAGCGGGAGCGGCGCCGGCGGCACGTGCCCAGGGTCCTGCTCTCCGACGGCACCGAGCCCGAGGCCCTGGCGGCGCCCGCGGCGGAGGGCGCGCTCACGGGCACGGCCGCCTCGGCCGGCACGGTCACGGGCGTGGCCAGGGTGGTGCTCGACCCGGTCGGCGCGCACCTGGAGCCCGGCGAGATCCTGGTCTGCCCCTCGACGGACCCCGGCTGGACGCCGCTGTTCCTGACGGCGGGCGGTCTGGTGATGGAGATGGGCGGCGCGATGTCGCACGGCGCGGTGGTGGCCAGGGAGTACGGCATCCCGGCCGTGGTCGGCGTCGCGGACGCGACCCACCGCGTCACCTCGGGCCAGGAGATCACCGTCAACGGCGCGGCGGGCACGGTGGAGCTGTCGTAGGGGTCCTCCGGAAGGAGGATGTCCCGCGCACGATCGGGCGATGCCGCGCGCCGCCGCGCCCCGCCAGCGGCTCAAGCTCGCGCTGGCCCTGGTCGGAGCGCCGGAGCTGGTCGTGCTCGACGAGCTCACCACCGGGCTCGACCCCGTCGCCCGCCGCGAGACCTGGACGCTCATCGGCGATCTGAAGGCGTCCGGCACCACGGCCGTGCTCGTGAGCCACTACCTGGACGAGGCCGAGGAGCTGTGCGACCGGGTCGCGGTGTTCGGCCGGGGCCGGATCGTCGCGCTCGGCACCCCAGCATCCCGTGCGCTTGATGATCGTCGACGACCACCGGGTGGTGCGCGACGGGCTGCGCGGCATCTTCGACGGCGTGCCCGGCATCGAGGTGGTGGCCGAGGCGGGCGACGGGCACGAGGCGCTGGCCCGGGCCAGGACCGCCCGGCCCGACGTGGTGCTGATGGACCTGCGCATGCCGGGGCTCGACGGGGTGGGCGCGATCGAGCGGCTGTCGGCCGCGCATCCGGAGATCCGGGTGGTGGTGCTGACGACGTACGACACCGACGCGGACGTGTCGCGGGCGCTGGCCGCCGGTGTGGCGGGCTACCTGCTCAAGGACGCGCCGCGTGAGGAGCTCCAGGCGGCCGTCCGCACGGCGGCGGCCGGCGGCCGGGTCCTCGCGCAGCGGATCACCTCGCAGCTCATGGCGGGCCTCGGCCCGAAGAGCGGGGTGGCGCCGAGTCCGCGGGAGCTGGAGGTGCGCCGGCTCATCGCGCGCGGCGCGGCCAACAAGGAGGTGGCGCGGGCGCTGCTGATCAGCGAGACCACGGTCAAGACCCACCTCAAGCACGTCTTCGCCAAGCTCGGCGTGGACAACAGGGCGGCGGCCGTGGTCGCCGCGATGGAGCGGCGGCTGATCTGACGCCGCCCCCGCGCATCACCAGGCATGCCCTCACAAGGGGCGCTACCACGTTCTCGCGGCGCGTCACGTCGCGAGCGCGTCCTCGCGGTGGGTCACGAGGCGGGCAGGACCACGTCCTCGTAGCGGGCCTTCATCGTGGCCACGACCTCGTCGGGGTCGGCGGCCCAGATGTCGGCGTTGAAGATCTCCACCTCGACGTCCCCGGTGTAGCCGGCGGCCTGGACCGCGCGGGTGATCGGCCGGAAGTCGATCACGCCGTCGCCCATCATGCCCCGCCCGAGCAGCACGTCCGCCGGCAGCGGGTGCAGGTAGTCGCACACCTGGTAGGAGGCGATCCGGCGGCCCGCCCGCGCGACGTCCTCGAACAGCTTCGGGTCCCACCACACGTGGAAGGTGTCGACCACCACGCCGACCTGCTCCTCCGGGTACGGCAGGCTCAGTTCGAGCGCCTGGCCCAGCGTGGACAGGACCGCGCGGTCGGGGCAGTAGATCGGGTGCAGCGGCTCCAGGGCCAGCCTGACCCCCCGCTCCCCGGCGTACGGCGCCAGCTCCGCCAGCGCCTCGGCCACCCGCTGCCGCGCCCCGGCCAGGTCGCGCGAGAAGCCCGCGGGCAGCGCCTCACCCGGCTTCACCCCGGGCAGGCCGCCGACGACCATGACCAGGCAGGCCGCCGACAGCTCGGCCGCCTCGTCGATGGCCCGCCGGTTGTCCTCCAGCGCCTGGGCGAAGGCGGCGCGGCCCTCCTCGCCGGGCAACCCGCCCGCCGTGAGGAAGCCGCCGCGGCACAGCGACGACACGCGCAGCCCGGCCGCCCGTACGAGCTTGACGCTCTCCGCCAGCCCCTGCTCGGTCACCTTCTCGCGCCACAGCCCGACCGCTCCGAGCCCGTGCCGGACGCACCCGTCCACGGCCTCGGCCACCGACCAGCGTCTGGTCGTCCACTGGTTGAGTGACAGCCCGCCGAGCCCGGCGGCCGTCCGGCCCGGCCCGCTCACAGGCCGTTCACCGCCAGCAGGGCCTTCATGCGGCGCACGGCCAGCTCCTGGTCGGCCAGCAGCCCGGCCTGGTCGGCCAGGCGGAACACCTCCGACAGGTGGATCAGCGAGCGGGCCGACTGGGCGCCGTTCACCATGACGAACGCGTCCTGGTGGCCGTTCAGCCAGGCGAGGAAGACGATGCCGGTCTTGTAGTGGTACGTCGGGCTCTCGAAGATCTTCCTCGACAGCGGGACGGTCGGGGCGAAGATCTCGTCGTAGCGGGCCAGCAGCCGCTCCCGGTCCGCCTCGTCATTGGCCGCCTCGGCCGCGTCCAGCGCCTGGAGCGCCGCGGCCGCCGCCGGGGCGATGGCGTCGAAGATGCCCAGCAGCGCGTGCGAGCCTGACTTGATCAGCGACGGGTAGTTGAAGTCGTCGCCGGTGTAGAGCTTGACGCCCTCGGGCAGCGCCGCGCGCAGCCCGATCTCGTGCTCCTCGTCCAGCAGCGACACCTTCACGCCGTCCACCATCGGGGCGTGGGCGTGCACCAGCTCCAGGAACGACTCCGTGGCCGCCGCCACGTCGCGCGAGCCCCAGTAGCCGGCCAGGTTCGGGTCGAACATCTCGCCCAGCCAGTGCAGGATCACCGGGCGGTCGGCCAGACCGAAGAGCTTGCCGTACACCTGGTGGTAGTCCTGCGGTCCCGTCGCCACGCGGGCGAGCTGGCGCGAGGCCATGACGATGACCCCGGCGCCGGCCGACTGGACGGTCTCGATCTGCTCGGCGTACGCGGCGGTGATCGTGTGCAGGTCGGCGGCGTCGGGCGCGTGGTCGGTGCCCGCGCCGCAGGCGACGAGTGTGGCCGGGTCGCCGTACGAGCGGGCCTCGGTGGCGCTGCGCCGGATGAGCTCCTTGGTCGCCGCCCAGTCCAGGCCCATGTTGCGCTGGGCCGTGTCCATGGCGTCGGCGACGCGCAGGCCGTGCGACCACAGGTGACGGCGGAAGCGCAGCGTGGCGTCCCAGTCCACGGCGGCGGGGGAGCCGGGGGTGTTGTCGCCGAGGGGGTCGGCCACCACGTGGGCGGCGGCGTAGACGATGCGCCGCGCCGCCGGCGTCTCGGCGACCGGCCAGGTCGCCGGCTCGCTCAGCGGGTAGGAGCCGAAGCCGGGCAGGTCGAGCCTCACAGCGACGGCACCTCGATCCTGCGGCCCTCGGCGTTCGAGCGCAGGCCCAGCTCGGCGAGCTGCACGCCGCGGGCGCCGGAGGCGAAGTCGTTCGGGAACGGCGCGTCCTCCAGCACGTGCCGGACGAACGCCTCCCACTGGATCTTGAACCCGTTGTCGAACTCGGCGTTGTCCGGCACCTCCTGCCAGCCGTCGCGGAAACGCGCCGTGGCCGGCAGATCGGGGTTCCAGACGGGCTTGGGGGTGGCGGAGCGGTGCTGGACGCGGCAGTTGCGCAGGCCCGCGACGGCGCTGCCGTGCGTGCCGTCCACCTGGAACTCGACCAGCTCGTCCCGGTTCACGCGAACGGTCCAGGAGGAGTTGATCTGGGCGACGATGCCCCCTTCGAGGTCGAAGATCCCGTACGCGGCGTCGTCGGCGGTGGCCTGGTAGGTGTTGCCCTGCTCGTCCACCCGCGCCGGGATGTGCGTCACGGCCTGGGCGTAGACGGACCGGACGCGGCCGAACAGGTTCTCCATCACGTAGTGCCAGTGCGGGAACATGTCCAGCACGATGCCGCCGCCGTCCTCGATCCGGTAGTTCCACGACGGGCGCTGCGCCTCCTGCCAGTCGCCCTCGAACACCCAGTAGCCGAACTCCCCGCGCACCGACAGGATCCGGCCGAAGAAGCCGCCGTCGATCAGCCGCTTCAGCTTGAGCAGGCCAGGCAGGAAGAGCTTGTCCTGCACGACGCCGTTCTTGACGCCCTTGGCCGTGGCGGCCTCGGCCAGCGCGATGGCCTCCTGCGTCGACTCGGCCGTCGGCTTCTCGGCGTAGATGTGCTTGCCCGCCTCGATGGCCTTCAGCACGGCCTTGACCCGGGCGCTGGTGACCTGGGCGTCGAAGTAGATCAGGTTGCCGTCGTCGGCGAGGGCCGCGTCCAGGTCAGTGGTGAAATCCGAAATTCCGTGCTTCGTAGCGATATCTGCAAGTTTGTCGGCATTACGACCCACCAGCACGGGCTTGAGCTTGACCCTTTCGCCGTCCGAGAGCGTGACACCGCCCTGCTCGTTGATGGCCAGGACGGAACGGACCAGGTGCTGGCGGTAGCCCATCCGTCCGGTGACGCCGTTCATCACGACGCCGATGGTGCGCACGCTCATGGGGATCCCTTCAGGACAACATGCGGAAAGCGCTTTCCCGAACCGTACGGCCGGGCCACCGAAGGCGTCAAGTAGCGCGAGCCTCAGGTGGGCCTCGACCCCGGGTGACGGCCGCGAACTTCCCCGGCGGGCCGGTCGAAGCTCTCAGGAGCTCATACCCGCCCGCGGGGTCGTTCCTCAGGGCTCGCCGCGAGTCTCCAGCCTGGACAGGGCCTTGCCGATGGGCTGGGCGGTGAGCCGGAGCTGCCACTCGCGGGCGCCGAGTTCGCGCAGCCTGGCCGTCACGCTCTCCTCGCTGAGGTCGGCGGGCGGCTCCCAGGTCAGCCGCCGCACGGCGTCGGGCTGCAGCAGGTTCTCCGTGGGCATGTGATGCTCGTCGGCCAGCGTGGCGACCACGGCGCGGGCGGCGGCCAGGCGCTTGGCGGCGGCCGGGTCGCGGTCGGCCCAGCGGTTGGGCGGAGGCGGCCCGTCGCCGGGCGTGCTGGGCGCGGGAAGCTGGTTCTCCGGCAGGGCGCGTGCCCTGGCCACCGCGCTGAGCCAGTCGGACATGTGCCGGCGCGCACTTCGCCCGGTGAATGCCGAAATTTCGGTCAATGCCTTCTTTGTACGCGGCCCTTCCAGCGCGGCGCTGACGATGGCCGCGTCGGGCAGCACCCGCCCCGGCGCGAGATCGGCGTCGCGGGCGATCCGGTCGCGCATGGTCCACAGCTCACGCACGATGGCCAGGGCCCGGACGTTGCGTACCTTGTGAATGCCGGACGTCCGCCGCCACGGGTCTGACCTGGGGGCCGGCGGCGGGGTGTTGAGCACGGCGGCGAACTCCTCGCGCGCCCACTCCAGCTTCCCGCTCTCCACCAGTTCGCGGTGGAGCACGTCACGCAGCTCGACGAGCACCTCGACGTCGAGTGCGGCGTAACGCAGCCAGTCTTCCGGCAGCGGCCGGGTGGACCAGTCGGCCGCCGAGTGCCCCTTCTCCAGCCGCAGCCCGAGCACGGTCTCGACCATCGTGCCGAGCCCCACCCGCTCGTAGCCGAGCAGCCGTCCGGCCAGCTCGGTGTCGAACATCTCGCGCGGCTTGAACCCCACCTCCATCAGGCACGGCAGGTCCTGCGACGCGGCGTGCAGCACGATCTCGGCGCCGGCCACGGCCTCGTCGAGCGCGGACAGGTCGGGGCACCCGATCGGGTCGATCAACGCGCTGCCCGCTCCGGCCCGGCGGAGCTGGACCAGGTAGGCGCGGTTGCCGTAGCGGTAGCCGGAGGCGCGTTCGGCGTCGACCGCGACGGGGCCGGTGCCCGCGGCGAATCGCGCCACGACCTGGGCCAGCCCGGGGGCGTCGGCGACGACAGGGGGGATGCCCTCGCGCGGCTCGAGCAGTGGCTCCACTGTGCGTTCTTCTGTCATGAGTTCACCGACCTCATGACGCTGGTGCTGTCTTGACTGGTGCCCTCACTTCGTTCGGTCACTCTCCGGATCATCACGTCGGCGGGGCAGCGCGGCCACGTCGGGCGGGAGCGGCGGGATCCCCGCCGCCAGGCACATGAGGTCGCACCAGGCGGCGACATGGCCGGAGAGATCCTCCTGCGTGGGTGACCAGGACGCCCGCAGCTCGAGCTCCGTCGTGACCGGATCGTCGGCCTTGTTGCCGAACCCCTCGGAAACGGCTCTTGTCACCGTACCGCCAGCGGCGGAGTAGTCGGCTTGATGTGCCTCGAGAGCCTCGGTCAGCCAGCTCCAGGCGACGGGCCCGAGCAGCGGGTCGGAGGTGATCTCCGGCTCCATGTCGGCCCGGACGTAGGCCACCAGCCGGAACGGGCCCTCCCATCCGCGCTGGCCGTCGGGGTCGTAGAGCAGGATCAGCCGGCCGACCGCGAGCTCGTCGTCGTCGCGGTAGACCGACGCGCCGATGGCCGCCGAGTAGGGGGCCAGCCGCTGCGGCGCGGGAAGGTCCTCGAGCTCGATCTCCGGTCTGACCTCCGCCAGCCGCAGGCTCTCGGCCGCGCGCGTGAACGCGGCCGGAGGCGGTGGCCGGTCACCGAGTGTCATAGCCGAAGCGTAGGTCGAAGACGGACGGAAGGGGACCACGGGGGTGCTCATCCTTCGTGATCAAGCCGCTGCCGTAACCAGCTGGCGAACCGGGCGGGTGGACTCGGCGGAGCCGAGCATGATCGCGTGGCCGCACTCGAGGCAGGCCCATTCGGGACACTCGCCCGGCTCGTGCCCGTCAAGGCAGGCCGGTTGCTCGAACGGTCGCACACCGGCGCATGAAGGGCAGCGCTCACTGCGGCGCTCTGGGGAACTCCACAACGCGGTCATCGCATGAGTCATCGAACCGGGGCCTTTCTTCGGGTCGTGGCTCCGACGTTGGCACGAGCCGCTGACAATTCCCCGCAACGCGCTCGGCGTGTCCCGAAAGTGGTCGCTGAATCGATGCCGCGCGGTGGGTTGGCGAACATTTGGCCCAGTCGAGACCGGCTCTCTGGTCGGGCATGGGGTGTGTTCGACCCGTGTGCGACGCCGATGCCGAGCAGACCGGTAAACCTTCATCTGGCTATCTGATCATGATTTGGGGTGTCCAATGCATGTTTTTCCGACACCTCGCCGCCGTGCGCCCGGGTGCGCTCCCGTGTTGGGACCGCCTGCCGTACATGGCACCCTGGTGTGGTGAACCTCGCCGACTCCGCGTTCCTGCGTGCCTGCCGCCGCCAGCCCGTCCCCCACACACCTGTCTGGTACATGCGCCAGGCCGGGCGGTCGCTGCCGGAATACCTCAAGGTCCGCGAGGGTGTGCCCATGCTCACCGCGTGCGCGACGCCCGACCTGATCGTCGAGGTCACCATGCAGCCGGTCCGCCGCTACGGCGTCGACGCGGCCATCTTCTTCAGCGACATCGTGGTCCCGCTCAAGGCCATCGGCGTCGACCTCGACATCAAGCCGGGCGTCGGCCCCGTCGTGGCCGACCCGATCCGCGACGCCAGGGGCCTCGAGGCGCTGCGCCCGCTCGAGCCCGGCGACGTCTCCTACGTCACCGAGGCCATCGAGGCGCTCACCGGCGAGCTGGGCGGCACCCCGCTGATCGGCTTCGCCGGCGCCCCCTTCACCCTCGGCTCCTATCTCATCGAGGGCGGCCCGTCGAAGAACCACGACCGCACCAAGGCCATGATGTACGGCGCCCCCGAGCTGTGGCACGCCCTCATGGAGCGGCTGACCGACATCGTCCTCACGCACCTGCGGATCCAGATCGCCGCCGGCGCCTCGGCCGTGCAGCTCTTCGACTCGTGGGTGGGGGCGGTGGCCGCGGCCGACTACCGGGAGTTCATCCTGCCCCACACCCGGCGCATCTTCGAGGGCGTCGCCGGCGTGCCGCGCATCCACTTCGGCGTGGGCACCGGCGAGCTGCTCGGCGTGCTCGGCGAGGCCGGGGCCGACGTGGTGGGCGTCGACTGGCGGGTCCCGCTCGACGAGGCGGCCGGCCGGGTCGGGCCCGGCAAGGCGCTGCAGGGCAACCTCGACCCGGCGATCCTGCTGGCGCCGTGGGAGGTCGTGGAGCGCAAGGCCCTGGAGGTGCTGCGGCGGGGCGAGGCGGCCGAGGGCCACGTGTTCAACCTGGGCCATGGGGTGTTGCCCTCGACCGACCCCGACCAGCTCAAGCGCCTGACGGACCTCGTCCACGAGCACTCTCCGGCGGCCTGACGCACGTTCGCGTCGGCCCTGCGGGTCAGGCGGGCTCGGCGGGGGCCGACGGGGGAGCGGGGCGCCTGGCACGGTCGCGCCGCACCAGATAGGTCACCAGCGCGATCAGCGGCAGCGAGACGATCAGCCACGGCAGGAGCGCGCCGACCACCGTCAGGGCCGTCTTGGTGAAGGAGACCAGCGCCTGCCAGCCGGCCTTCAGCCCGCCCACGAACCCCGCCGGCTCCTCCGCCGGGTCCTCGACGACGGTCACGGGGCCGACCAGTCGCAGCGTCAGCGTGGCCATGGCGACCTGCGTGGCCAGCTCCTTCTGCTGGGCCTGGAGTGACTCCAGGTCCGCCTCGCGTGCGGAGATCTCCCGTTCGACCTGCAGCACCTGGCCGATCGTGTCGGCCTTCTTCAGCAGCGTGCGCAGGGACTCCAGGGACTGCTGCGCCGACTTCAGCCGGCTCTCGACGTCGGCCACCTGCAGGGTGACGTCCTGGGTGCCCTGGTTCATCGAGAGCTGCTTGCCGAGGTCCCGGCCGAGCCGTCCGAGCACCTCGGCGTATTTGGCGGGCGGGATCTTGAACTCCAGCATGGCGGAGTCCTCGGTGTCGCTGGCGGAGCTGGTCTCCTCCTTGGACAGATGGCCCCCGGCCGCGATGACGATCTGCTTGGCCTGCTGGACCGCGGAGCCGACCTCCTTGGCCCGCACGGTCATGCTCGCGGTGTAGATGACCTGGCGCTGCTCCTGCTGGGCCACCTTGACGTTGGAGACGACGCTCTCACCCCCGGCGGACTGAGGCGCCTTGCTGGGCCGGGCCATCCTCGCGGCGCTCTCCTCCCGCGTGGTGGCGTCGGAGTCGGCCGCCGTGGCCGGCTGGGGCGCGGCGGCCCCCGCCTCATCACCCCGGCTCTGGAGGGACATGCCGCCACCGCAGCCGGTCAGGAACACGGCCGCGCAGACCGAGAGTGCGACGGCGTACCGGAATCTCCTCATGCCCATAAGACGGGTCGTGGGTCGGCGCGGTTTGACGAAAGGAATCACGGTACGGTCACGCGCCCCGAGCGGCTGGGCGAGCCCGTGAGGCGGTAGCGTCATGAGGCGTGGAAGGGAATCGGGCCCACGTGGTCGTCATCGGCGGGGGGATCTCGGGTCTGGCCGCCGCGTGGTATCTGCGCCAGGGCGCGGGCGAGCGGGTCAGGGTGACGGTGCTCGAAGGCTCCCCGCGCATCGGCGGCAAACTGTACGCCTCCGAGGTCGCCGGGGTGAGCGTCGACGCCGGAGCGGAGTCCATGCTGGCCAGGCGGCCCGAGGGCAAAGAGCTGGCCAGGGCCGTCGGGCTGGGAGACGACCTGGTCCTGCCCGGCACCACGCGCTCGGCCATCTACACCAGGGGCGCCCTGCGCCATCTGCCGAAGGGCCAGATCATGGGCGTGCCCGCCGATCTGACCGAGCTGGCCAGGTCGGGCATCGTCTCGCCCGCCGGTCTGCTGCGGGTGCCGCTCGACCAGATCCTGCCGGCGACCCTGGTCCGCACCGACGTGTCCGTGGCCGCCTACATCCGCGCCAGGATGGGCGCCGAGGTCGTGGAGCGGCTGATCGAGCCGCTGCTCGGCGGGGTCTACGCGGGCCGGTCCGACCTGTTGTCGCTGGAGGCCACGATGCCGCGCGTGGCCGCCGTGGCGCGGTCGGAGCGCTCGCTGCTGAGCGCGGCCAGGCAGCTCGTCGACGAGGCGCCGAAGGACGCGGGGCCGGTCTTCACCTCGCTGCGCAACGGCGTCGGCAGCCTGCCCGAGGCGGTCGCCAAAGAGTCGGGCGCCGACATCAGGACCGGCGTCACCGTACGCGAGCTGCGCAGGACCGGGCACGGCTGGCAGCTCGTCACGGGCCCGGTGCCGAGGCCCGAGATCGTCGAGGCGGACGCGGTGATCGTGGCCACGCCGGGACCCGCCGCGAGCAGGCTGCTCAAGGCCGAGGCGCCCAAGGCGGCGAGCGAGCTGGCCAGGATCGAATACGCCAGCATGGCGGTCGTGACGCTGGCGTACCCGATCGACGCCTTCCCCGAGCCGCCGGCGGTCAGCGGCTACCTCGTGCCGCCCGTGGAGGGGCGGCCGGTCAAGGCGGTCACGTTCAGCTCGGTGAAGTGGCCCCACCTGGCCAGGGACCTGGTGATCCTGCGCTGCTCGATCGGCCGGCTCGGCGAGGAGCAGCTCCTGCAGCGCGACGACGCCGAGCTGGTCTCGCTGGCCATGGCCGAGATGGGCGACGTGATGGGCGTGCGCGGCCTGCCGGCCGACACCCGGGTGACGCGGTGGGGCGGCGGGCTGCCCCAGTACAACGTGGGCCACCTCGACCGGGTGGCCAGGGTACGCGCGGCGGTGGCGGTGCAGCCGGGGCTGGCGGTGTGCGGGGCGGCCTACGACGGCATCGGGATCCCCGCGTGCGTCGGCACCGCCCGTACGGCCGCGGCCCGGATTCTCGACCACCTGAGCCTGCGAGGAGAATAGGCACCATGACAGAGGGCGCTCCGCGGCCGAAGGCCCGCGATCTCAACCAGGTGATCCGTTACACGATGTGGTCGGTCTTCCAGGCGACCGAGCCGTGTCCGTCCAACCGCGACGAGCTGGCCGCGGAGGTGCAGGAGCTGCTCGACCAGGCCGCCGGGAAAGACGTCGTGACCAGGGGGGTCTACGACGTGGCGGGGTTCAGGGCCGACGCCGACTTCATGTTCTGGTGGCACGCGCCCACGCCCGAGGACCTGCAGGACGTCTATGCCAGGTTCCGGCGCACGACGCTGGGCCGACACAGCAGGCCGGTCTGGTCGGCGATGGCGCTGCACCGGCCGGCCGAGTTCAACAAGTCGCACGTTCCGGCCTTCCTCGCCGAGGAGGAGCCGCGCGGCTACGTGAGCGTCTATCCGTTCGTGCGCTCGCTGGAGTGGTATCTCCTGGAGGACTCCGAGCGGCGGGCGATGCTGGCCGAGCACGGCAGGATGGCGCGTGACTATCCCGACGTGCGGGCCAACACCGTGGCGTGCTTCTCGCTCAACGACTACGAGTGGATGCTGGCGTTCGAGGCCGACGAGCTGCACCGGATCGTCGACCTGATGCGCACGCTGCGCGGGGCGCAGGCGCGCCGGCACACGCGCGAGGAGATCCCCTTCTACACCGGCGCCCGCAAGCCGGTGCAGGAGCTCATCGCCGCCCTCCCGTAAGCGGCCCTCCCGTGCACAGGGCGCGGGTCAGCGGGTCAGGGCCGCGCGCAGGCGCCAGGAGCCGAGGGCGAGGAAGGCCGCCGCGTACGCCGCCAGCACGCCGAGCTGCGGCAGGATCGTGCCGTTCTCGCGCAGCAGCACGGCGAAGCCGTCCAGGGCCCAGGCGTGCGGGGTGACGTGGTTCGACCATCTCGCGGGCCTCGGCGTCGTCGCCGACCCGCACCACCTCCATCTGGCCGGACCGCTCCAGGGCCGCCACCAGCTCGGCTCCTCGCGGGCCCGATCCGCCGGTGACGCCCGGCCGCGGGGCGAGGCCCGAGCCGAACGACAGGCCCAGCACCATGATCAGCACGATCGGGAAGATGACCACGAAGAAGATGCTGGTCCGGTCCTTGAAGAGCCTGACCAGGTTGACCCAGGCGATGGCGATCATGTCCTGAGCATCCTTTGTTGAGCCGGCGTTTCATGCCGCCCGAATACTCCTTGATCGGGTCTCCGGCCCGCTCGGTCAGGCCGATGACCTGGAGGACCTCGTCGATCCTGGGGCGGGCGGCGGAGCGGCCGAGGCCGTACAGGCGGGCGAAGAAGCGCAGGTTCTCGCGGGCGCTGAGGTCGGGGTAGAGGGCCAGGTCCTGGGGCACGTAGCCGATCTGCCGCTTGCCCCATGTGCTGGTGGTGCCGTGGGGGCGGCCGCGGACGAGCACCTCGCCGCCGTCGCGGCCGAGAATGCCGGCGATCATCGAGATGGTGGTGGTCTTGCCGGCGCCGTTGGGGCCGAGAAGGCCGTAGGTCTCACCGGCCTCGATGGTCAGGCTGACGTCGTCGACGGTGACGAGATCGCCGAGCGTCTTCCGTAAAATTACGACATTTCAGTATCTCGTCGCCGGGCACGTTTGCAGTCTGCTCAGCTCGATCAAGGAAGAGCAAGACCCAAGTCGGCGATCCCACTGAATTGATCTATCCCCTTTGTCACAATCAGGGAAATCTCTTGTTCTTGGGCGTGGCGCGGGGGTGGCGCGTTCCAGGGGAGCGGAGTGCGGGGTGGGCGAGTCCGGACATCGGAGTCATCGGCGGCGCGCCGCCGGCCGTCACGCGGCGGGACGTTCCCGGCACGCGCGCGGCCGTACCAGGGGGAGGGCGCGATGGGCGGCCGGGGCGCTGGCGCTGGCCGGCGGGGCGGCTGTGCTGTTCTCCGTCCACGGGGCGGTGTTCACTTCCGGATCCGCGACCTACGCCCTGGACACGACGCCCGGCGCGGCAGGCGACCCGGCCCCGGGCTCCGCCGGGTCGTCGTCGATCAGGCCCTTCTCGACCGGCTCGTCCGCGATCGGGTCGTCAGGGCTGTCCGGCCGGGAGGCGACGGCGGGCGCTGAAGCCGAGTCCGAGGCCGAGTCAGAGGCCAGGTCGCGGGAGCAGCGCAGGTCGGCGCCGCCCGAGTCCGCGCCGGCGGCCGAGCCGGGATCGGTGGAGGGGGCGAGCGTCCCCGAGGACCTGCCGGCGGGCGGGCCGGAGCCGGGCGACGGGGACGACTACCGGGCCGACGGGCCCTCCCGGCATACGGATCACCAGGCGGCGCGGTATTTCCGTACACAGTGGGGTTCGGGGGACAAGGCGCTGAAGCGCCTCAAAGACATCCGCACCGTCGGCGGATATTTGCGCATTTATACGGATTTGCCGGAAAGTGCCGACAATTCCGCCACCGCCATCACGCTGTGCGAGCGCGGCCTGGAATATCTGCGCGCCCGCGGAGTGAGCGATCCGGTGGTGTTCGTCCAGGCGGAGTTCGGGGGGAACGGGAATCCGGTGCTCGCCAACATCCTCGGCCCCTCCGACCGCACCTGCCGGGTCACCCATCCCGCGCCGGACTGACCGGCCGGTCCGGATCAGCGGACCCGGACCCGCGTCTTCGCGCACACCTCACACCGCTGCGTGACCACACGCCCTATGACCTCGATCGTCACCCAGCGGTGGCGAAGATGGACAAAGCGCACACGCCACTCCTACCCTCCGGCGGCGATCAGTACGCCGTGTCGCTAGTCGATCACGGTTTGGGTTCGAGTCGCAGGGAGATCGAGTTGATGCAGTAGCGATCGTCCGTTGGAGTCGGATAACCCTCGCCGTGGAACACGTGCCCGAGGTGCGAGTCACACCGGGCGCAGCGCACCTCTGTGCGGACCATACCGTGGCTGCGGTCGTCTATCAGCTTCACCGACTCGGACTCGGACGGCTCGAAGAAGCTCGGCCACCCGCAGTGCGACTCGAACTTCGTGTCCGACCGGAACAGCTCCGCGCCGCAGGCCCGGCAGGAGTAGACCCCCTCGGTCTTGGTGTCGACGTATTCCCCCGTGAACGGGCGCTCGGTCCCGGCCTCCCTGAGGACGTGAAACTCCTCGGGCGACAGCTCGGTCCGCCACTCGGCCTCGCTCTTGACCACCTTGTCCACCTTGTCCATACGTCAAGACTACGAGATCCGGCAAAAAGAGATTTCCGGCGGGTGAAGCATCCTTTCTAGGGCGATTCTGCGTCTTTGTCAGCAAGGGGGTGTCCATCGCCTCCTGCCAAGGGGTGAGATCGTCCGAGGATCCCGCCAAGCGGCACAGCCCACGCCCGTGCTGGCGCCGCTGGGGATCAACATGGGCCGGCCGGGCGGCGCGCCAGCGCCCGGAACGGCAGCGGGCGATCTGATGGCCCGTCCCGTCGAGCCCCCGGTCCCGCCACCGAGGCGGCTCCGGGGCGGGCCCACCTCGCTTGACGCCAGGGAGTAGGTTCGGTGGCATGGCATCGCCGTACATAGAGCTCGAGGTAGGGGAGCGGACCGTCAAGGTCACCAATCCCGACAAGATCTACTTTCCAGAGATCGGCGCCACGAAGCGGGAACTGGTCGAATACTACGTCAGCGTCGGCGAAGGGGCGCTGCGGGCGCTCAAAGACCGGCCCACGAACCTGAAGCGGCACCCGGACGGCGTACAGACCGAGGCGATCTACCAGAAGCGGATGCCGCCCAAGCACCCCGACTGGCTCCAGTCCGTGACCGTGACCTTCCCCAGCGGCCGTACGGCGGAGTCCCTGCGGGTCACGGAGGTGGCGGCCATCGCCTACGGCGCCAACCTCGGCACCATCGACTTCCACCCCTGGCAGGTCCGCGCCTCCGACGTCGAGCACCCCGACGAGCTGCGCATCGACCTGGACCCGCAGCCCGGCCTCGGCTTCGACGCCGCCCGCAGGGCCGCTTTCCTGACCAGGGAGGTGCTGGAGGAGCTCGGGCTGGCCGGCTTCGTCAAGACGTCCGGCAACCGCGGCGCGCACGTCGCCGTCCGCATCGAGCCGCGCTGGGACTTCGTCCAGGTCCGCCACGCGGGCATCGCCCTGGCCAGGGCGGTCGAGGAGCGCGACCCCGGCCTGGTGACGACGGCCTGGTGGAAGGAGGAGCGCGGGGACCGGGTGTTCATCGACTTCAACCAGAACGCCAGGGACCGCACGGTGGCCAGCGCGTACTCGGTCAGGGCCCAGCCGCACGCGCCCGTCTCGGCCCCGCTCACGTGGGAGGAGCTCACGGACGCCGACCCGCGCGACTTCGACATCCGCACCGTGCCCGCCCGCTTCGCGAAGGTCGGCGACGTGCACGCCACCATCGACGACCGTGCCTACTCCATCGAGCCCCTGCTCGACCTGTACGCCCGCGACGACCGAGGCGACATGCCCTACCCGCCCAACTACCCGAAGATGCCCGGCGAGCCCAAGCGCGTCCAGCCGAGCAAGGCCAGAGACGTGCCCGGCGAGAACGAGCCGGGGTAGGCCGGCGTCGTGCCCGGGCCGGACGGGTGGGAGCCGGCTCGACGGCATGACCCTGTTCGGCGAAGGGTGGGGTCAGGAGCCGAGCCGGAGGCGGGCATGGGCGGTGCCGGGATGGACAGGCTGGATCGAGGGCCGATCACCGACGAGCGTTTCCTGGCGCGGGCGGACGCCGAGTCGGCTGAGGACGGCGGCGCGACGGGTGTGATCACCGTGTGCCGGCCGGCTCAGGGGCGCCACCGGCTTCGTAGCCTGATGCACCTGCTCGGGGCGGAGCAGGGCCTCATGCTCGTGCCGGAAGGCACACCACCGCCGGAGTCGCTGCGCGAGCTGGGCTGGCGGAAGGCGCGGCAGATGGTGGACGAGGTGTCCGGCCTGCCGCTCGACGTCCTGCGGGGGCCGATCCCCGGCGATCACCGCCGTACGAGGTGATGCGGCGCCAGTTCGCGTGTCTCGCCCCTGCCCATGTACACGACCCGGTCCGTCAGCCCCGCCTGCTCGATGTGGTGGCGGAAGTCGTCCAGCGGTGAGCCGAAGGCGTCGTAGTCGTCGAGGTGGACCGGTACGACCGTGTGCGGGTTGATCAGGTCCACCCACGCCGCGCCCTGTTCCCCGTCCATGGTGATGGGCAGCGTGCCGAGCAGCTTGGCGCCGCCCAGGTGCACGATGGCCAGGTCGATGTCGGGGAAACGGCGCGGGATCGCGTCCAGGCGGCGGTCGAGCAGGGTGTCGCCGCTGATGTGCAGGCGCAGCTCCACGCGTTCGTCCCGGTTGCAGAACTCCAGCATCGTGCCGATCACGGGCGGCAGCAGCGCCTCGGCCAGGCCCGGCGCGTGTTTGGCGGGCAGGGCGGTGATCATGACCGTGCCGTCGGCGCCGCGCAGCTCGTGCTGGTGCCACGCCTCCAGGCCCACGCTGCCGCGGAAGCCGCGCCGGCGCAGCCGTCCGGCGGCCGCGGTGGTCGTGACGATCGGCGTGTCCTTGTCCAGGCTCCGCCGGGCCACCCGGTCCCAGTGGTCACCGTGCAGGTGGGACAGCACCACCGCGTCCAGCGGCGGCAGGTCCCCGACCTCCACGGCCGGGTCCTTGAGGCGCCGCGCGGACATGCCGAGGCCCAGGTACGCCCGCTGGCCCCGGTGCAGGAAGTGCGGATCCGTCAGCAGCGTGAAGCCGTTGTAGCGGATGAGCGTGGTGGCGTTACCGATGAACTGCAGGCTTCCTCTCACCTTTCGACTCACCCCGGATGCGGCGGCCGCTGCTCGGGAGGCACACTGCCGCCTCTGCGGGCCTTGGCCGTGCCGTGCGGGCGGGAGACGCGCTTGGCGCCGCTCTTCGTCTGGGGAATGAGCTTCGCCGAGTCCGCGTCAGCCGCTGTCTTGCCCGATCTGCGAAGTTCAGGCTGTTGTGGATTGCTCATGGCATTTGTCCCCCTTTGTGGGTATCCCTGCCACGCGAGGCCGTTGCCAAACCCTCCGTGTCCGGCTGGTTTCACTTCGGTCACATTACTTGACTCTCGGTCTAATAATTCGCAAGGCTCTCTTGTGCGTCGGGGGGCGACAACCGATTCTGGAGCCTTCTCATGGCAAGAGTTCGACGTCTCGCAGCGGCTGGAGCGGTGACCGCCTTCGTGGTCGCGGGCGTGAGCCTGGCGGCCGGCCTGGGCCCCGCCTCCGCGTCCACCACGGCGTCCACCATGGCCCACGACGACCCTTTGGTGCCGGGGTCGGTGTCCACGTGCCTGCTTCCGCTGCCCCTCCTGTGTGACGAACAGCCCGGCGACTCCTGGTCGGGCGGCACCCCCGCACCCCACGATTCCTGGTCGAACGCGCCCATACCCGACGACTCGTGGTCGGACGCGCCGAAACCGCAAGAGTCCTGGCCGGGCCCGGAGAAATCCACCCATCCATGGCGACCGGCGGGCGAGCGCGAGCACAAGGTGCCCAAGGGGCATCCGGAGACCGGTGGCGGCGCGCTCGCCGAGCACGAGCCGGTGTGGCCGTTCGCGGTGGGCGGGGCGGCGCTGCTGGCCGGCGCCGGGCTGGCCGGCGTCGCGGTACGCCGCCGCAGGGACGACGCCCGGCGTGACGGGAGCGTCGATCCCGTCGGGTGATGCGGCCGGTGACGAGCGGGGGTCGATGGTGGGGCGTGGCGGGCTTGGGCAGCGGCTCATTGCGGGCGGCGCCGTCGCCGTGTCGCTGGGCGGGGTGCTGCTGATCGGGCTCGGGCTGAGCGGCATCCTGGGCGGCGAGCCCGAGCGCGTACCGGCGGCGGCCGAGCGGAGCCGGTCCGCGCGGGCCCCCGCCCCGCTCGCGGACGTGCCGCTGTCCGGCGTGGCCGATCCCATGAGGGCGGCCCGGCCCACGGCCGTCTACATCCCGTCGATCGGGGTGGCCGCGCCGCTGATGGAGCTGGGACTCGACGCGAAGGGCGCCATCCAGAACCCGCCGTTCGACCCGCCGAACGTGGCCGGCTGGTACCGCTACGGACCCGTACCCGGGCAGCGCGGCGCCGCCGTGATCACCGGCCACCTGGACACCAGGACCGGTCCCGCCGTCTTCGCCCGGCTCGGCACCGTCAGGCGCGGCGACCAGATCCAGGTGCTGCGCGCCGACCGCTCGGTGGCCGTCTTCGTCGTGGACAAGGTCGAGCACACGCCGAAGCGCGGCTTCCCGGCCAAGAAGGTGTACGGCAAGCTGGCCTACCCGGGCCTGCGGCTGGTGACCTGCGGCGGGACGTTCGACCGGAAGGCGCACAGCTACCAGGACAACACCATCGTGTACGCCCACCTCGCGGCCCCGTACTATCCCAAGAGCTGATCACGGGTCGCGCGGCAGCCCGAGGGCGCGCTCGGCGATGATGTTGAGCTGCACCTCCGTCGTGCCCCCGCCGATCGTGAACGCGCGGGTGGTGAGGATCATCCGGTTCCAGTAGTGGTCCGACGGGGCCAGCGACCAGCAGAACTCCGAGATCGCCTGGGCGTGCCGCATGCCGAGCAGCTTGCGCACGCTCGAGGCGGTCCCCGGGCCGGCGCCGGAGAGCTGCGAGAGCGTCACGCGCAGGCCGAGCGCCGCGACGGCCTGGCCCTCCGCCCACAGGCGGCCCGCCTGCTCGCGCTGCGCCTCCCGCAGCGGGGGCAGCCGGGCGATCGTCGCGATCATGTCGGTGTGCCGCGAGCCCGGCCCCCAGGAGTCGCCGAGCGCGACGCGTTCGTGGGACAGCGTGTCGCGCGCCACCCGCCAGCCCCGGTCCACCTCGCCGACGACCAGGTCGTCCGGTACGAAGACGTCGTCGAGGAAGACCTCGTTGAAGATCTCGTCCCCGTTGATCTCCTTGAGCGGCCTGACGGTGACCCCGGGAGCGGACATGTCAACCAGGAAGTACGAGATCCCGTCATGCTTTGATTTTTCGGGGGAAGTCCGGGCGAGGCAGATGCCCCAATGGGCGTACTGGGCCAGCGACGTCCAGATCTTCTGACCGGTCAGCGACCAGCCGCCCTCCACCTGGATGGCCTTCGTCGACAGCCCGGCCAGGTCGGAGCCCGCGCCCGGCTCGCTGAAGAGCTGGCACCAGACGATCTCGCCGGTGAACGTCGTGGGCAGGAAGCGTTCCTGCTGCTCACGGGTGCCGTACCGGACGATGGAGGGGACCGCCCACGCCGCGATGCCCAGGTTGGGACGCTTGAGGTCGCGGAACTCCTGGTGGATGATGACCTGTTCGAGCGGCGAGGCGTCCCTGCCCCACGGCCGGGGCAGGTGCGGCATGATCCACCCCTCCCGCGCGAACCGGCCGAGCCTGGCCGGCCGCTCCTCGGCCCGCAGCGAGGCGGCCTGGGCCCTGACGGCGTCCCTGACGGGGGCGGCCTCCTCGGGCAGGTCGGGCTCCATCCGCCGCCGCACCCCGGCGAGCGCCAGCTCCGTCACCTGCTCGGCCCACGGGCCGGGGTCGCCGGCGAGCATGCGGTCGGACAGGGCCCTGCGGTAGTAGCGGTGCGCGTCGTGCTCGAAGGTGTAGCCGATGCCGCCGAGCACCTGGATGGCGTCCGCCGCGCAGCGCACCGCCGCCTCGGGCGCCAGCACCGCCGCCGCGGCCACGGCCAGCACGACCTCCCCGTAAACCGGCCTCGCCCCACAGGCGCCGCCCGTACGCGCGGCTCTCGCCTGGCCGGCCGTCCTCACTTCGCCGGCCGTCCCCGTCCCCGCCTCGCCGGCCGTCCCCACTTCACCGAGCGTCCCCGTCCCCGCCTCGTGCTGGGTCCGGGTCTCGTCCAGTGCCCTGGCGGCGTCCCAGACGGCGGCGCGGGCCTGTTCGAGTGCCACCAGCGCCCCGGCCACCCGGTGCTTGACCCCCTGGAACTGCCCGATCGGCCGCCCGAACTGCTCGCGCACCTTGGCGTGATCGGCCGCCGTCGCGACGGCCCACGCCGCCACGCCGCACGCGTCCGCGCCGAGCAGCACGGCGGCGATCTCCCGTACCGGGACGTCGCCGAGCACCCGGTCGGCGGGGACGTTCCGCACGATGACCGAGCACAGCGCCCGGTCCAGATCGACGCCGTCGCAGGGCTCGGCGACGACGTCACCGCGCTCCAGCACGGCCCACGCCCCACCGGCGGGAACGAGGAACAGATCCGCGTCCGCCGCCCCCAGCACGGCATCGGGGGTCAGCGCGACGGCGGCGGTCAGGGAGCCGTCGGCGAGCCCAGGGGGCGACTCGCGCCACGCGCCGGGCCAGGCGAGCACCGCCGACGCCAGGACGCTCGCCAGGTACGGCCCCCGCACCCGCCGCTCGCCCAGCGCCTCCAGCGCCACGCAGAGCTCCAGCAGCCCGTACCCCTGCCCGCCGCACTCCTCCGGCAGATGCAGCCCCAGTAACCCTTGCCCGGCCAGCGCCGCGTGGTCGGCGTTGCGCCCGGCCAGCCCCCGTACGGAGGCGGCCAGCGCGAGGTGCTCTTCGGTCAGCCCGATACCCATGCCCCCGAATCTAGAACCCTATTCGGTCCAGCTCCAGCCCGCCCGGCGGCTCGCCGCCCCCCGAAAACGGTTGGCGACCGGCGACCGGCCCCCGTTAGGCTGGCGAATGTCCGATGCGTCTGCGGGTGTGACCACCCGCCGGAGGGAGTGCGTCAATGCCTGGCACCGCGCCGAGTGCGCCTCGTCGTGCCGTGGGCGAATCCTGCCTCCGACGTCACCACCTCTGACAGGACAGACCTCCTGCCGCGAGGCGCTCCTTCGCTGCCCTGAATGACCTTCATTTCGGCAAGGAGTCCTGAGGTTGACCACCATCGGCAAGACCTTCCCGTGCGTACGCTGCGGTCTCACCGTGGCCGAGCACGCTCCCGACGGCGCCCGCCGCAACCACTGCCCGAGCTGCCTGCACTCGCTGCACGTGCTCGACCGGGTGGCCGGCGGCCCGTCCGAATGCGGATCGCGGATGATCCCCATCTCGATCGCCGTCCTGCGCACCGGCGAATGGATGCTCATCCATCGCTGCACCCGGTGCGGTGAGCTGACGTCCAACCCCATCTGCGGGGACGACAACCAGCTCATCCTCATGCGCATGGCCGTACGGCCACTGGCGCAGCCGCCGTTCCCGCTCGAAGCGTTCGGCGACCTGTGACATGCCGAGGAGGAACCCAGGCCGGGAAAGGCCGCAACGGCGTAAACAGGTGCACGGAGAGCCGGTGGACGCGTTCCGCTGCGTCGGCTGCCGGCTCGACGTGCCGATGATCGCGCCGGGCACCGCGCACCGCAACCACTGCCCGCACTGCCTGACGAGCCTGCACGTCGACCATCGGATCCCGGGGGATCGGCGGGCGGCCTGCCGGGGCCGGATGGCGGCGCTGAGCGTCACCGTCCGGCGGGACGGGGAGTGGCTGATCATCCACTGCTGTCAGTCGTGCGGCGGGCTCAGCGCCAACCGCATCGCGGGCGACGACAACGCGCTGGCCCTGCTGCGCGTCGCCGTCCGCCCGCTGTCCGACAGCCGCCTTCCGGTCAGCGCGCTGCTGGCCCTGTGAACCCTCGCCGGGACCGCCCGGCGAGGGATAGGCTCGTCCCCGTGATATCGGAATTCGAACTGGCGCTCGATGGCGGCCGGGTGCTGCACGCCTACGACTCGGCGCCCGGTGTCGCCGGCCGACTGCCCGTCCTCTGGCATCACGGCACGCCCAACACCGGCATGCCCCCCGAGCCGCTCTTCGAGGCCAGTGACCGTCTCGGCCTGCGCTGGGTGTCCTACGACCGGCCCGGCTACGGCGGCTCCTCCGCCGAGCCCGGCCGCGACCTCGCCTCGGCCGCCGACCACACCAGGCGGGTCGCCGACGCGCTGGGCATCGGCCGCTTCGCCGTGATGGGCCACTCCGGCGGCGGCTCCCACGCCCTGGCCTGCGGCGCCCTGCTCCCCGACCGGGTCCTGGCCGTGGTGAGTCTGGCCGGTCTGGCCCCCTACGACGCCGAGGGCCTCGACTGGTACGCGGGCATGTCCGCCTCCGGCGTGGCCTCCCTGCGCGCCGCCGCCGCGGGGCGCGAGGTGAAGGAGCGCCACGAGGCGACGGCGGCGTACGACCCCGAGATGTTCACCCCCGAAGACCACGCGGCGCTCGAGGGCGACTGGTCCTGGGTCGGCGGCCTGGTCGGCCCGGCCCTGGCCGGCGGCCCCGGCGGGCTGATCGACGACGACCTGGCCTACGTCACCCCGTGGGGCTACGACCCGCGGAAGGTGGGCGCCCCGGTCCTGCTCGTCCACGGCGACCGCGACCGGGTGGTGCCCGCCTCGCACGGCCGGTGGCTGGCCCGCCACTGCCCTGCGGCCGAGCTGCGCACGCATCCCGGCGACGGGCACATCTCGATCCTGCGGCAGGCCGAGGCCGCCCTCGACTGGCTGGTCAGTCGTCCGACTCCAGGTGCAGCGCCTGGGTGAAGTCCGAGACCGCCTCCTCGTGCCGGTCCAGCTCCTGGTGGATCTCGCCCCGCACCCGATACGCCCACACATATTCGGGGTCCAGCTCGATCGCCCGGTCCAGGTCCTTCAGCGCCGCCTCGCTGTCGCCCAGCTCGCTCAGCACCGCGCCCCGGCTCCCGAGCGCCCGGTCGTTGGCCGGGTCCAGCTCCAGCGCCCGGTTCAGGTCCGTCAGCGCCTCCTCGTAGCGGTCGATCATGCGCAACGCCTCGCCGCGCCGGCTCAGCGCCCGCACATACTCCGGGTCCGCCTCCAGGGCCTTGGTGTAGTCGTCGATCGCCTCGGGGTAGAGCTGCAGGCGCTGGTACAGGTCGCCGCGGGCCACCCACGAGTACGCCAGCCCCTCGTTCAGGGCGATGATCTTGCCGTGCTCCTCCAGGGCCTCGTCCAGCCGGTCGAGGTCCACCAGGACGTCCGCCCTGGCCTCCAGGATCCAGAGCGAGTCGGGGGAGAGGGTCAGCGCGTGCTCGAAGTCGGCCATGGCCTCCTCCAGGCGGCCCATGGCGGTGTGCACCTGGCCGCGCGAGCCGAGCGCGTACGCGCTGTCGGGCTCCAGCTTCAGCGCCTCGTCGAAGTCCCCGAGGGCGGCCTCGTGCCGTTCGATCAGGCGGTGGGCCTCGCCGCGCAGCCGCCAGGCGCGGGCGTTGTCCGCCACCAGCGCGATCGACTCCGTAAGGTCGGCGATCGCGGCGTCGTGACGCGACAGCGCGATGTACGATTCGGCCCGGCTGCGCAGCACCGACGCACGAGACTGGGCCGCCGCCTCGGACAGCCCGGAATGGTCCTTGATCCCCTCGCTCATGAGGCGTAAATCTATCCAACTAAATCTGGATAATGGCCGCCTTTTCGCGGGTGTACTCGAGGACCGAATCGTGGCCGTAGCCGCTGTCCTTGACCCCGCCGAACGGCAGCCCGGCGGGCATCTGGCGGAAGGTGTTCACCCAGACCGTGCCGCTCTGCAGGTCCCGGACGAAACGGTGCGCGCGGCCCAGGTCACGGGTCCAGACACCGGCCGCCAGCCCGTACGCGGAGTCGTTCGCGATCTCCAGCGCCTCCTCGTCCGACGAGAACGGGATGGCCACCGCCACCGGCCCGAAGATCTCCTCCTGGCACACGCGCAGCGAGTTGTCCTCCGTCGTGTACAGCGTGGGCGCCACCCAGTAGCCGCCGGGCAGCTCCGGCACCACGTCGGCCCCGGTCCGGGCGCCGAAGAGCAGTTCCGCGCCCTCCTTCTCGGCCAGCTCCAGGTACGACGTCACGCGCTCGTACTGGCCGGCCGACACGATCGGTCCCATCGTCGTGGCCAGGTTCAGCGGGTCGCCCAGGACCACGCTCTCGCAGGCGTGCCGGATGCGGCCCAGCATCTCGTCCCAGATCGAGCGGTGGAGCAGGATGCGCGAGCCCGCCACGCACACCTGGCCGGCGTTGCCGGTGTAGATCGAGTTCACGGTGACGCCCTTGGCGGCGGCGTCCAGGTCGGCGTCCGGGAAGACGATGTTGGGGGACTTCCCGCCCAGCTCGAACGTCATCGGCTTCAGCGCGTCGGCCGAGGCCCGGGTGATGGCCTGGCCGGTGGCCGTCGAGCCGGTGAGGCTGATCTTGCCGACGCCGCGGTGGCGCACCAGGGCGTCGCCGACCTCCTCGCCCAGGCCGCTGACGATGTTCAGCACGCCGGGCGGGAACACCTCCGCCAGCAGTTCGCCCAGCCGCAGCACCGACGCGCTCGCCTGCTCGGCCGGTTTGACGATCACCGTGTTGCCCGCCGCCAGCGCGTACGCGGCCTTGGCCGAGAACGTGGAGATCGGCGAGTTCCACGGGATGATGCAGACCGCCACCCCGTACGGCTCCCGCCGCGTCAGCCCCAGCGCGTCGGGCCCGAGCACCACGGTGTCGCCCTTGACCGCGTCGAGGCACTGCCCGGCGGCGATCTGCCACAGGTACGCCATCCCCGGCAGGTCCCGCTTCAGCGTGTCGCGCAGGATCCGGCCGTTGTCGCGCGTCTCCAGCCTGGCCAGCTCCTCGGCATGCCGGCCGAACAGCTCCGCCACCTTGCGCAGGAAGTGGGCCCTGGCCACGGCGGGCAGCGCCGACCAGGCGGGGAACGCCCGGCGGGCCGCCTCGACGGCCGCCTCCGCCTCCGCAGCGCCGCTCGCCGGGATCTGGGCCCACGCCTCGCCCGTGGCCGGATCGACGGTGTCCATCACGCGTGCGGCGGGAAGCAGCTCTCCGCCGATGAGATTACGAAAGTCAGGCACGAAACCAAGCATATGCTTGCTCAAGAAGAGCGGCCAGTGCCGGGGGAAAGATCACGTAAAGCGCGCGAAGGCGGACGCATAGTCCGGAACAGTCCGGGCACAACGCCTCGCGGGGTGGTGACTATGGCGCACAGATTGCTGGGCAAGTTGGCGTACGGCTCCCGTTACGACCGTGTCCCCTGGGGGCAGCGGGTCTACGTCCGGCCGGGGGAGCGGCGCATCCGGGAGGCGCAGTGGGCCTGGCTCACCAGGCGCGCGCCGATCATGACGCTGGCCGACTACGAGCGGCTGCGGTCGCTGGGCGAGATCGAGGAGTTCCTGAGCTGCATGATGTGCGGGGAGTCCCGCCAGCAGCCGCTCTTCGAGCCGACCGGCGGCGCGGAAGGTCGTAAGGGCTGGCGCTACCACGTCGTCCGCTGCCCCTCCTGCGGCTTCCTCTACCGCAACCCCAACGTGCGCCCCGAGCGCCTCGGCGATCTGTACGCCACCGGCTACAGCAACTTCCTGACCGGCAAATACGCCGCCAACCGGCAGCGCCGCTACGACCTGACCATGAAGGCGTTCTCACCGGTCTTCGACGAGGGCAAGGAACGCCGCCTGCTCGACTTCGGCTCGGGCGTCGGCCTGTTCCTGGAGCTGGCCGAGCAGCGGGGGTTCGACGCCTTCGGGGTGGACCTGTCGCCGGAGTCCGTGGCCCAGGCCAACGAGCGGCTGAGCAGGGCGCGCACCTACTACGGCGCGCCCGAGGACGTGCCCGAGATCGCCGCGGGCGGGTTCGACGTGATCACGCTCTGGTCGGTGCTCGCGCACCTGCCCAGGCCGCTGGAGGACTTCGCCAGGTTCAGGAGCCTCCTGGCGCCCGGCGGGGTGCTGCTGATCCTTACCGTGAACGCGCACTCGCTGCTGCTCAAGGCGTACGGGTCGAAGTGGAGCGGCTTCACCAAGAACCACCTGATGTTCTACTCCTCGGAGACCGTGCGCACCCTGCTGGGCCGCAGCGGCTTCGCGGGCGTGGCCTTCGCGCCGCACTACGGCGACACCGTCGAGGCCGGCACCACGAAACTGGACGCCGACCTGACGGCGCGGCTGCGCCGCAACGTGGAGCTGAGCGACGGCGGCAACATGATGCGCGTGCTGGCCTTCGCCGACGAGGAGGCGATCGGCCGCTGGAGCGGCGGCCCCCTGCCGGTCCACCGCCTGCACGCCTAGAACCGCCCGCCCGGAGTAGCCCGTACACCCGGAGTCGCTGCCACGCCGGAGGCCGCCCGCGCTCAGAGTTCGGGCACTCCGAAGTCGGAGGTCTGCGACGGCTTGGCGAGCTCCGGGTCGAGTCGCTCGATCAGCCGCAGCACCAGCGCCGCCCGCCGCACCCGCTCCCGTCCGAGCTCCTTGGGCACCACGCCGAGGTGCCCGCCCGAGGGGTAGATGTTGGGCGCGTTCCGCAGCCCCATCTTCAGGTAGACGGGGGCGGCGGCCCGGATGATCTCCACCGCCTCGTAGAACCGGACGAACCCGCCCTGGTCATCCGGCACCTCCAGGTAGAGGTCGATCGGCAGCCCGGTCGCGGCCCGGATCTCGGCGAGCTGCGGCGCGGTCAGGTCGGTGCCCACGTTGACGGTGCCCGCGCCCAGCCGCTCGTAGATCGCGGCGGTCGGCCCGTTCGTGAGCGGCATCAGCACGGACGTCTTCAGCACCAGGTTCGCCGGCAGCGTGCCGTCCTGCTTCAGCGCCCGCAGCACCTCCAGCGCGCCGAGGTCGCCCACGAGCAGGCTGCGGATGCCCAGCGAGCAGGCCCGCAGCGCGTCCGCCAGGCACGCGGCCACCATCGCGTTCCCGCGCGCCGCCGCCCCGACGGCCTGGGTGAGCTTGGCCTGGCCGCCGGTGTCCCAGGCGGCCCGCGGCCCGAGGAACAGGTTGACCTCGATGCCGCGCTCGGCCCCGATCCGCGCCATCCGCGTGATCTCGTCGTCGGTCAGCATCATCACGCCGCTGCCCTGCGAGGTCCTGGCCACCGGCACGCCGAGCCGGTCGGCCTCCGCGACCACCGCCTCCAGCACGTCCGGTCCCTCGACGCTGGGGATCTCGAACCGGTAGGGGGCCCCGTCCGCGAACCGCGCCCCGGACACGGCGGCGGCCCGCACCACCGGATGCCCGAGGCGGTCCATGAGGGCGTGGAGGTCGGCAAGGCTGGTCATCAGGGGGTCTCCTCGTCGTAGATCACTTCAGCGCGCCCGAGCGTGGTACGCCGGCCCGTGTCGTCCTCGCCCCACAGCTCCACCTCCGCCCGGTTCCCCTCGGTGGACACCACCCGGCCCCGGCACGTGTGGGCCCGGTCGCGGAAGTCCATGCCACGGTAGCTGACCTCGAGCACGGCCAGCCGCCCCCGCCCGCCGAGCCACTCCGTGACGAGCCGGCCCAGGTAGGCGGCCTTGAGCAGCCCGTGCACGGCCAGTTCCGGGTGGCCGAGCGAACGCGCGAAGTCCAGGTCGTAGTGCATCTCGTAGAAGTCGCCCGAGGCGCCGGCGTACTCGACGAGCCGGCGCAGCGTCGTGGTCTCCGTCAGCGGAGGAAGCACGCTATTTCCGGATTCGGGTGCCGACATGCTTCACCACCAGCTCGCCGTCCGGCCGCCTGAACTCCGTCTCGAACGTCAGCAGCGCCATCGTCCCCGCCTTCCCGCTCTTCTCCACGACCCCGGTGAACCGCGGCCGTGAGACGAGCACGTCGCCCGCCCGCAGCGGCGCGTGGTACTCGAACCGGTCACCGCCGTTCAGCCACCCCGACCCGTACGACGCCGCGGCCGGCAACGACGGCGGCTCGTCCAGGAAGCACGCCGTGAACGTGGGCGGCACCACGGAGTCCGAGGAGGAAGCGGTGTCCCCGACCGCCCGCCGGTAGAAGTCCAGATGACGCCGCTCGACGACGTCCTCGCGCAGGGGCCCGGTCCAGCCGACCGCCTCCTGGAGTGCCTCGATCATGTGTCTCCTTCCCTGACCCGCTTCAGCCAGGCCAGCGACTCGGGGGAGTGGCCGCCGACCCGGTCCTCGATCCCGTCGAGGAACGTCATCTCCCCGTGCCCGGCCAGCTCGGCGTGCACGGCCTCCGGCGAGCCCGACTCGATCACCTCGAGCAGCCGGCGGTGCCGGGCCCAGTCGTCAACGAGCGACTCGCCCGATGCCCTGGCCTGCCGGTTCATGCCCATGCAGAGCAGCATCTGGAGCTGGATCGAGCGGTAGGCCTCCTCCAGCCGCCGGTGCCCGGACAGCCCGATGACCGAGCTGTGGAACTCCACGGCCTGCTCCAGTACGCCGATCCAGTCCCCGGAGCGCGCGCAGTCGCCGTGCCGGTCGAGCGCGGCGTGGCAGCGCTGGAGGCGGGACTGCTCGCGTACCGGGACGCCGAGGTCCACGGCCATCCGCTCCAGCTCGCGCCGGAGCGTGACGATCTCGTAGATGTCGTGCAGCGTGAGCCGCGTGACGAAAGCGCCCCGCCGCGGCTGCTGCGTGATCAGCCCCTGCTGCTCCAGCACCCGCATCGCCTCGCGCAGCGGCGGCCTGCTGACGCCCAGCTCCTGGGTGAGCTGGTTCTCCACCACGCGGTCGCCCGGCTGCAGCTTGCCGCTGAGCAGCATGCGCATCAACGCCTCGGTGGCGAGCTGAACCATGCTGGGGGGTGCCTCGATGCGCATCGTGGTCTCTCTTGTCGTCGGCGATCATTGTCTGCCGCCATAGTGCCGAAGAAGTTCCGGCAGAGCTCTTGTCTAGCTCAGTTGTCTTCTGTAGACAATAGACCAACCCCGGCCGAAGTGAGGTTTTCGTAACATATGACTCCCTTGTCCGGAATTCGAGTGGTCGAAGTGGGCGCGTTCATGGCCGCCCCCTTCGCGACCATGCAGCTCGCCGACCTCGGCGCGACCGTCATCAAGGTCGAGAACCCGGCCGGTGGCGACCAGGTGCGCGCCATCGGCCCCTTCGCGGCCGGCCACAGCTCCCCGTTCGCCCGCCTCAACAGGAACAAGCGGTCGGTCGCCCTCGACCTGAAGTCGCCGGACGGCGCCGCCGCCTTCCGCCGCCTCGTCGAAAGCGCCGACGTGCTGGTCGAGAACCTGCGCCCCGGCGCCATGCGCAAGCTCGGCCTCGGCTTCGACGACCTCAGGACGCTCAACCCCGGCCTCGTGTACGTCTCCGCCTCCGGCTGGGGCCAGGACGGCCCCCTCGCCGACCTGCCGGGCCTGGACATCATGGCCCAGGCCCGCGGCGGCCTCATGAGCGTCACCGGCATGCCCGGTGGCGACCCGGTCAAGGTCGGCGTGCCGATCGCGGACCTGGTCTGCGGCCTGTACGGGGCGCTCGGCGCCGTCTCCGCCCTGCACGCCCGCACCCTGACCGGCCAGGGCCAGCACGTGGACGTGTCCCTGCTGGAGTCGGCGGTGTCGTTCGCCATCTGGGAGGCGGGCAAGTTCTTCGCCACCGGCGAGGTCGGCGGGCCGCTCGGCTCGGCGCATCAGAGCACGGCCCCGTACCAGGCGATCCGCACCGCCGACGGCTGGTGCACGGTCGGGGCCGTCACCCCCAAGACCTGGCGGGGCTTCTGCGTCGCCCTCGGCCTGACCGGCCTGCTCGACGACGAGCGCTACGCCGACGCCCACGACCGCCACGGCCTGCGCCACGAGCTGATCCCCGCCATCGAGCGGGTCACCGCCGAGCGCACCACCGCCGAGGTCGTGACCGCCCTGGAGGCCGAGGGCGTGCCCTGCGCCCCCATTTCCGACTACTCCCAGGTGTTCGACGACGCACACCTCAACCAAAGGCGCTTCTTCTGGGATGCCGAGCATCCCGAGATGGGCCCCGTACGCCAGCTCGGCTCGGCCATGCGCTTCTCGGAGACGCCGACCAGACGCGGACCGGCCGGGCCGCTGCTCGGCGCGGACACCGTCGAGGTGCTGCGCGAGTGCGGCCTGACCGAGCAGGAGATCGACCGGCTGCTGGCCGAAGGCGCGGCGGCCCAATCCCCCACCCCCTTGGAGAGTTCATGAGCGACCAGCTGACCCCCGGTGCGAGCGCCAGCCTCACCTGGGTCGTGACCGAGCGGCACTGCACCCGCCGCGGCGACCACGACATCTTCTCCACCCCCAACCTGGTCCACCTGATCGAGGACGCCGCGATCGAGGCGCTGGCCCCCTACCTGGCCGACGGCCAGGGCAGCGTCGGCAGCAGGGTCGAGATCGCGCACGTGGCGCCCACGCTCAAGGGCGGCGAGGTGACCGCGACCGCCACGGTGACCGAGGTGGACCGGCGGCGCGTCGCCTTCGCCGTGGTCGCCGAGGACGGCAACGGGAAGATCGGTGAGGGCACGCACGAGCGCTTCGTCATCGACCTGGCCAAGTTCGCCGCCAAGCTCGACGGGCAGGCGTCATGAAGGCGCGGCCCGGCGCGCTGCCCGCCGTGCTGCTGCTGGGGACGCTGCTCCTGGGGACGGCGGCCTGCGGCGCGGACGCCGACGCGGGCGGCGGCGGAGCCTGGAAACCGCGCGGCGACGTCCGCATGATCGTCCCGTTCGCCGCCGGCGGGGGCAGTGACCTGGCCGGCCGCGCCATCGCCACCGCCCTGGAGAAGGCCCAGCCCGGTCTGAAGGTCACCGTGGAGAACCGCGACGGCGGCTCGGGCGCGGTCGGCTACTCGGGCATGCTGGGCAAGAAGGGCAACGGCAACTACCTGCTGGCCACCGAGAACGCCATCCTGTCCCTGCCACTCAGCGGCCAGGTGTCGTTCACCCGCAAGGACTTCACGCCCGTCGCCAAGCTCGCCGAGGACGGCGGCATCCTCGTGGTCAAGGAGGACTCCGCGTTCAAGACCTGCGCCGACGTGGTGACCGCGGCCAAGAGCGGCCGGGTCAGCGTGGGCATGTCGGGCGCGTACGGCGTGGACAACGTGATCTACACGATGATCGAGAAGAAGACCGGCGTGACCTTCCAGCGCGTGCCGTTCGAGTCGGGCGGCGAGCTGGTGCCGGCGGTGCTCGGCGGCCAGATCCAGGTCGCGCTGCTCAACCCCGGCGAGGTGATCGGCCAGTTCAAGTCCGGTGACCTGCGCGGCCTGTGCGTCACCACCGACAAGCGCTACACCTACCCCGAGTTCGCCCAGCTCGGCACGGCCAAGGAACAGGGCATCGACGTCTCGTACGTGCAGTTCCGGGGCTTCCTGGCGCCCGGCGGGCTGGACGAGCGCGAGCGCGCCTACTGGGAGGGCGCCGCCAGGGGCGTCACCAAGACCCCCGAGTTCCAGAAGTGGCTCAAGGACAACTACCTGCAGCAGGCCGAGCTGTACGGCGACGACTTCGGCACCTATCTCGAGCAGCTCGACACCGCACTCGCGCCGGTGCTGAAGAAGTCGTCATGAGGCAGCTCCTGCGTGGCGAGGCCGCCGTCTGGGCGCTGCTCGTCTGCCTGTCGGCCGCCATGGCCGCAGTCTCGTTCGGCTACGGGATCACCAAGGAGGGCGGGCAGGTCGGGCCCGGGTTCCTGCCGCTGGTCAGCGGCGTGGCCCTGGCGCTGCTGTCGGGCGCCTGCCTGCTGCGGTCCGTACGCGCCGCCGCCGAGGAGGCCGCCCCCGAGGAGGAGGACACCGACCCCCGGCGCGTCAGGACGCTCTGGACCGTCTTCGGCCTGCTGCTGGTCGCGCTGCTGCTGGTGCCGCTGACCGGCTTCCTGGTGGCGTTCGGGCTGCTGGTGTTCACCGTGTCCGCGTTCGTCGAGCGGCAGCCGATCGTCTCCGCCGCCGTCGTGGCGCTCGCCGCCACGCTGGTGATCTACGCGGTGTTCGTGCTGTTCCTGGCCGTGCCGCTGCCGGGCGGGCTGCTCGGCGTCGGAGGCGACGGCTGATGCTGGACAACCTGATCATGGGCTTCGGCGCCGCGCTCACGCCCGCGAACCTGCTCTGGTGCTTCGTCGGCGTGCTCGCCGGCACCGTCATCGGCCTGCTGCCCGGCCTCGGCTCGACGACCGGCGTGGCCGTGCTGCTGCCGCTGACGCTCTCGTTCGAGCCGCTCACCGCGCTCATCATGCTCGCCGGCATCTACTACGGCGCCCAGTACGGCGGCACGATCACCTCCGTGCTGATCTCCACGCCCGGCGAGGCGGCCAGCGTGGTCACCGCGATCGACGGCTACCAGATGGCCCGCAAGGGCCGGGCCGGCGCCGCCCTGTCGATCGCGGCCATCGGCTCGTTCGTCGCCGCCATCGTCTCGCTGATCCTGCTGGTCGCCATGGCGCCGCCGTTCGCCAAGCTGGCGCTCGACTTCGGGCCGCCGGAGAACCTGGCCGTCATGGTGCTCGGCCTGACCACCATCGTCAGCTTCTCCTCCGGCGCGCGGCTGCGCGGCCTGGCCATGGCGATGCTGGGCATCCTGATGGCCACCGTCGGCGTGGACGCCGCCACCGGGCTGCCCCGCTACACCTTCGGCGACGTGGACCTGCTGTCCGGGCTGCCGTTCGTCCAGGTGATGATCGGGCTGTTCGCGGTCGGAGAGGTGCTCTTCCAGATCAGGCAGGGCGCCGCGAAGCCCATCAGGGCCCGCTTCAGGGACCTGGTGATCACCCGCGAGGAGCTGTCGCGCTCCAAGGGCGCCATCGCCCGGGGCAGCGTGATCGGCTACCTGCTCGGCTGCCTGCCGGGGGCCGGCTCCACGCTGGCGTCCTTCCTCGCGTACGGGGTCGAGAAGCGGGTCTCGCGCCACAAGGACGAGTTCGGCCACGGCGCGATCGAGGGCGTCGCCTCCCCGGAGAGCGCCAACAACGCCGCCGCCAACGCCAACTTCGTGCCCACGCTGGCCCTGGGCATCCCCGGCGGCGCGACCACGGCCGTGCTGCTGGGGGCGTTCATGATGTACGGGATCCAGCCGGGGCCGCTGCTCTTCGACGAGCAGCCGGAGCTGGTGTGGGGGCTGCTGGCCTCGTTCTTCATCGGCAACGTCATGCTGCTGGTGCTGAACCTGCCGATGGCGCCGCTGTTCGCGCAGTTGCTGCGGATCCCGTACGGGTACATGTATCCGCTGATCCTGGTGACAAGCTTCGTCGGGGCGTACTCGATCGACAACAACATGTTCAGCGTGTGGGTGGTGTTCGTCTTCGGGTTGGTCGGATATTTCATGAAAAAGTTTGATCTGCCGATGGCGCCGCTCGTGCTCGGCCTCGTGATCGGGCCGCTGTTCGAGAAGGCCCTGGTGCAGACGTCCGCCATGGGCGACGGCGACCTGACGATCATCTTCACCCGGCCGATCGCGCTGGTGGTGCTCGTCCTGGCCGCCCTGCTGCTGGCCGGGCCCTCATTGCTCAAACTGATCCCTCGAAAGGTCAAGGAGACCGTGTGAGCGAGCTACTCGTCACCGCCGACGGGCCCGTGCTGCGGGTGGTGTTCAACCGGCCGGCCCAGCACAACGCGCTGACCTGGGCCATGTGGGACGGCCTGTACGACGCCTGCGAACGCGCCGACGCCGACCCGGAGATCAGGCTTCTCGTGCTGTCCGGGGCGGGCGGCCGGGCGTTCGTGGCCGGGACCGACATCTCCCAGTTCGCCGAGTTCACCGACGGGCAGGACGGCGTCGCCTACGAGCGCAAGGTCCAGCGCGTCATCGACCGCCTCGAACGCGTCCAGGCGCCCACCGTGGCCGTCGTCCAGGGCTACTGCGTGGGCGGGGGCCTGGTCGTGGCCGCCGCCTGCGACCTGCGCCTGGCCGTACCCGGGGCGCGGTTCGGGGCGCCGATCGCCAGGACGCTCGGCAACTGCCTGTCCATGAACACCTACTCCCTCCTCGTCCACCACCTCGGGCCGGCCAGGACCCTGGACATGCTGCTGCGGGCCCGCATGTACACGGCCGAGGAGGCGCACGCGGCCGGGTTCGTCGCCGAGCTGTGCGACCTCGACGACCTGCCCGCCCGGCAGGCGCAGGTCGAGGAGCGGCTGCTGGGCCACGCCCCGCTGTCGATGTGGGCCGCGAAGGAGGCGGTCAGGCGGCTGCGCGTGGCCAACCTGCCGGACGGCGACGACATCGTGGCCACGGTCTTCGGCAGCGCCGACTTCCACGCGGCCGTCCCGGCCTTCCTCGCCAAGGAGAAGGCCACCTGGCAGGGCCGCTGACCCTCCCGGAAGGCCTCGCTGGGAGAGGATGACCTCCGGGCTTCGCCGGGAGAGGACGGCCGTAGGGCTTCGCCGGGAGGCGGCGGTTTCAGGGCCGTGCCGGGAAGCGGCGGCCTCAGGGCCTCGCTGGGAGGAGGCGGTTTCGGGCTCTAAGATCTGAGGCATGCTTCTGGCCCCCGGCGTCCACGTCGCCATCACCGATCGTCACGGAGGGGTCAGCGCCCCTCCCTACGGTTCGCGCAACCTCGGCGGCATGGTCGGCGACGACCCCGCGGCCGTGCGGGCCAACCGCCAGGGCGTCGCGGCCGAGTTGGGCGTGCGGGCCGTCGTCTTCATGCGCCAGGTCCACAGCGCCGACGTCGCCTACGTCAGCGAGCCGTTCGGCGACGACCCGCCCCCGCTCGACGGCGTGTTCACCACCGAGCCCGGCCTGGCGCTGGCCTCGCTCGGCGCCGACTGCCCCGCCGTGCTGGCGGCCGACCCGGTGGCCCGCCTGGTGGGCGCCGCCCACTCCGGCCGTCCCGGCACCGAGGCGGGCATCGCCACCGCCCTGGTGGAGGCCATGGCGGGCAAGGGCGCCGAGCCGCACCGGATGGTCGCGCTGATCGGCCCCGGCGCCTGCGGCCGCTGCTACGAGGTGCCCGCGGAGCTGCGCGAGCAGGTGGCCGCGAAGGTGCCGGCGACGTGGTCGACCACGTCATGGGACACGCCCGCGCTCGACCTGCGGGCCGGCATCGAGTCCCAGCTCAGGGCGGCCGGACTGAGCGACGTACGCCACGACGCGCGCTGCACGATCGAGTCGGACGAGCTCTACTCCCACCGCCGCCGGCAGCCCGGTGGCAGGTTCGCCGGGCTGATCTGGCTCGCCTAACTCTTCCGGGAGGCGTTGAAGATCGCGTTCACCACGATGATCCCGATCCAGATGGGGATCGCGTAGCCCGTGCTGGTTCCGAACAAGGTCAGCAGCACCGTCGCCACGGTGCCGAGGACCACGGACACGATCGCCAGGGCGAGCCGCTGTGCCTCGGCCGGGCCCTGATGGGCCACCTGGTGGGCCTTGGGAGCGGCCTCGGCCAGCCGATCGTCCACGCGCCGATCGATCTCCTGGCCCATCTTGTCGAGGAACGACTCCACGACGGCGTCTTCGAATTCAGGCCCGAGGTCGCGGCGCGCGGACACGGAGGCTCGAAGCTCATCTCCAGTACTCATATGTCGAGATATAACGGGATGAACGGCTAACGAGCAAGGATGTCGTCGAGGTTGTAACTCACTGGACGCTCAAGCTGCTCGTACGTGCACGACTCGGGCGTGCGGTCGGGCCGCCACCGCCGCCACTGCGCGGTGTGCCGGAACCGGTCGCCCTCCATCTGGTCGTAGGCCACCTCGATCACCAGCTCGGGCCGCAGCGGGATGAACGACAGGTCCTTCTTGGCGTTCCACCGCGACACCGCGCCCGGCACCCGCTGCCCGCCCGTCGCCGGACCGGCGGCCGGCTGCCCGATGTTGGCCGTCGCCTGCTCGGCCCAGTGACCCCAGGGATGCTCGCTCAGCTCGGCGAGGTAGGGCCTGATCTCCTCGACCAGCTCGGCCCTGCGCTTCATCGGGAACGAGGCCGCCACCCCCACGTGGTGCAGCCGGCCGTCGTCGCCGTAGAGGCCGAGCAGCAGCGAGCCCACGATCGGCCCCGACTTGTGCTCGCGGTAGCCGCAGACGACCACGTCGGCCGTGCGCTCGTGCTTGACCTTGAACATCGTGCGCTTGTCGGGCACGTAGGGCTGGTCACCCGGCTTGACGATGATGCCGTCGAGCCCCGCGCCCTCGAACATCTCGAACCACTCGGCCGCCCGCTCGTCGTTGGTCGTCACCGGGGTCAGCCGGATGGAGCCGCCCTTCTCCGGGAAGATCTCCTCGAGCCTGGCCCTGCGCTCGGCGAACGGCGCCTCCATCAGCGCCTCCTCGCCCACCGCCAGCAGGTCGAACGCGACGAACTGGGCCGGTGTGCGCTCCGACAGCATCGTCACCCGCGACTTGGCCGGATGGATGCGCTGCTGGAGCGCGTCGAAGTCGAGCTGCGACCCCATGGGCAGCACGATCTCGCCGTCGATGACGACCTTGTCGGGCAGCTCGGCCTTCACCGCCTCCACCAGCTCGGGGAAGTAGCGCGTGAACGGGCGCTCGTTGCGGCTGCCCAGGTAGACCTCGTCGCCGTCGCGGAACACGATGCAGCGGAAGCCGTCCCACTTCGGCTCGTAGAACAGCGTGCCGTCCTGCTTCGGCATGGCCTTGACCGGCTTGGCCAGCATCGGCGGCACCGGCGGGCGCACCACCAGGTTGGGCACCGGCTCCGGCTCTTCGACCGGCTCAGGTGGCGTCGTCGGCTCGGTCATGGCTTTGCTCCCTCGTGTACTTGCAGAAGAGGACCCCCTCCTCTTCCAGCACCTGGCTGAGAGCCAGGGTGGTCTGTGCGGGCTCGCCGTTCAGTATGCGCGCCGCGCCGCCGCCGAGCAGCACCGGGCTGATGGACAGGCACAGCTCGTCGACCAGGTCGCGGGCCGAGAGCTGGGCGTTGATCTGGGGCCCGCCCTCGCACAGGACCCTGGTGAGCCCCCGCTCGTGCAGCTCGGCCACGGCCCGCCGCAGGTCGACGTCGTTGTCGCCGGCCACGATCAGGTCGGACCGCTTGGCCGCCTCCGTGCGCCGGTCGTGGGGCGCGGCCTCACAGGTGATCACGATCGTCCTGCTGGGGGCGTCGGTGAACAGCGCGCCGTCGAGATCGAGCGCGAGGCTCCGGGTGATGACGGCGACGGGCGGCACCTCGGGCCGGCCCGCACGGATCCCGGCCCACGACTCGCGCGGCGGGACCGGCCCGTAGCCTTCCTTCCGCACGGTCGCCGCCCCCGCGACGATCACGTCGGCCAGGCCGCGCAGGGTCTGGAAGATCCGCTTGTCGCCCTTGCTCGACAGCCCGCCCGATCGCCCCTCCAGCCAGGCGGCGCCGTCGGCGCTGGCCACCATGTTGACCCGCAGCCACGGCCGGTCGCCGGGATAGGCGTATGCCTGAACGAGGTCCGGGGTGTCCTGTATGTCGGGATAGATGCGCCGCACTCCTCTACCTTGGCACACCCCACCGACAACCCGTCCGGCAGAGGCTGACAGCGATCCGGCAGAGCGGCCTGGCACGGTCGGGCCATGAACGAGAAGACGGATGTGCTCACGGACGTGCTCATCGCCGGCGCCGGCCCGACCGGCCTCACCCTCGCCGTGGACCTGGCCCGGCGGGGCGTCGCCTGCCGCGTCGTGGACCAGGTGCCCGGGCCCGCGGGCGGCTCCAAGGGCAAGGGGCTGCAGCCGCGTACGCAGGAGGTCTTCGACGACCTCGGGGTGATCGGCGAGGTCGTGGCCGCGGCGACGCCCTATCCGCCACTGCGGGTCAGGGTGGGCCGGGTGCCGGTCTGGCAGGCCCGCATGCACAAGCGCGCCCCGGCGACGGAGGCGGTGCCGTACCCGGCGGTGCTGATGCACCCCCAGTGGCGCACCGAGTCGGTGCTGCGCGCGCGGCTGGCCGAGCTGGGCGGGAAGGTGGAGCACGGCACCGCGCTGACCGGCTTCGAGCAGGACGCGCACGGGGTCAGCGCCAGGCTGGGCACGGGCGAGGTGCTGCGGGCGCGTTACCTGGTCGCGGCCGACGGCGGCAAGAGCCCGGTACGCAAGGCGCTCGGCATCGGCTTCACCGGCGAGACGCGCGAGGAGGAGCGGATGGCCCTGGGCGACGTGCGGGTGGAGGGGCTCGGCCGGGATCACATCCACGTCTGGGTCCGGCCGGGCAAGGGGATGGTGGCGCTGTACCCCATGGCCGGCACCGACGCCTTCCAGATCCTGGCCCCGCTGAAGCCGGGCGTGGCGCCGGAGCAGACGCTGGCCTGGTACCAGCGGGTCTTCGCGGAGCGGTCGATGCTGCGCGGCGTGCGGCTGACCGAGCTGCTGTGGTCCTCCTTCTACCGGGTCAACATCCGCCTCGCCGACCGCTACCGCGCCGGCCGCGTCCTCCTGGCCGGCGACGCCGTCCACGCGCACCCGCCGGCGGGCGGGCAGGGGCTCAACACCGGCGTCCAGGACGCCTACAACCTGGGCTGGAAGCTCGCGCGGGTGCTCGCGGGCGCGCCGGAAGGGCTGCTGGACACGTACGAGGAGGAGCGCAGGCCCGTCGCCGCCGGGGTGCTCGGCCTCAGCGCGGACCTGCACGACAAACGGTCCTACAAGCGGGACGAGGAGACCTACCAGCTCTCGCTGAGCTACCGGGGCGGCTTGCTGGCCCGGCAGGGCGGCGAACGGGTGCCCGACGGGCGGCTCCGGCTGGCCGACGGGACGCGGGTGCGCATCTTCGACCTGCTGCGGGGCCCGCACTTCACGCTGCTGTCGCCCGACCCCGCCCCCCACGTCGCGGGCGGGCCCGAGGTGCGCGCGTACCGGCCGGCGGAGCCGTACGGCGGTGAGCGGCACACCCTCGTCCGGCCGGACGGGTACGTCGGGATCTCCACCTCCTCGGCCGGCGAGCTGGCGGCCTACCTGGCCCGGGTGTGATCCCGCCCGCCGGCCCCAGGGCGCGGCTTTTGGGATGGATAGCGCTTTTGTGTATTTGAGGACGTGGCGGCCCCTCTCTGCTTAACGTGGCGCAAGGGATGGGGACCGACAGGGAGGCGCAGTGGGCCTGGTCACCGCTGTGACGTGGACGATCGCCGCGCTCGCCGGGGTGTACCTGCTCTACTTCTGGCTGTCGGCCGGCGGCCTGCGCCGGGCCAAGGTCACCCGCTTCCCCATGGCGCTGGTCTTCTCTCACCCCGCCCTGGCCGTGTCGTCGCTGGTGTGCTGGGCGGCCGGGCTGATCACGGGGAGCAGGGCGCTGGCCTGGGCGGCGTTCGGCGGGCTGGCGGTCGCGGCGCTGCTGGGGTTCGCGATGTTCACCCGGTGGCTGGGCGCCGGACGGCACGCCACGGGCGGCCGGAGGGTTCCGGTGCTCGCCGTGACGTTGCACGGGCTGGCCGGGCTGGCGACGTTCACCCTGGTGTTCCTCACGGCCAGCGCGGCCCGCGTCTTCTGACCTCCCACCCGGTGCCTCAGCACCCGGTGACCCCGCGCCCCCGCTGTGCGCGTCCGCTGAACCCGCGCCTTCCTTCGCGCCCCGGTGGCGGTCAGGACGCGGACTTGGCCTTCCTGGGCTGGCGCAGGACCTGGAACGAGCGGGCCGTGACGGCGACCAGGTCGCCCGCCTGCCACCCCTCGTCCCCGAGCGCGTCCTCCACCGCGTCGTGGCTGGTGTCGAGCACCGGCAGCCATCTCGTGCCGCACTCCTCGCCGGGCAGCGTGAACGGCATGTTCTCGTGGTGGGCGTTGATCAGCAGCAGGAACGAGTCGTCCACGATCCGCTCGCCACGCGGCCCGGGCTCGGTGATCGCCTCGCCGTTCAGGTAGACCATCATCGACTTGGCGTAGCCGATGTGCCAGTCTCCGGCCGTCATCTCCTGGCCGTGCGGGGTGAGCCAGACCAGGTCGCGCTTGCCGTTGTCGGGGTGGCGGCCGTGGAAGAAGCGGCGGCGCTGGAAGACCGGGTGCTCGCGGCGCAGTTTGGCCAGCGCCTTGACGAACTCCAGCAGCTCGTGCTCGGTGTTCAGTTTCGACCAGTCGACCCAGGCCAGCTCGTTGTCCTGGCAGTAGGCGTTGTTGTTGCCGTGTTGCGTGCGGCCGATCTCGTCGCCGTGGGAGAGCATGGGCACGCCCTGCGACAGGAACAGCGTGGTCAGGAAGTTGCGGCGCTGGCGGTTGCGGAGCGTGACGACGTTGGGGTCCTCGACCGGGCCCTCGGCGCCGCAGTTCCAGGAGCGGTTGTCGTTGGTGCCGTCGCGGTTGTCCTCGCCGTTGGCCTCGTTGTGCTTGTGGTCGTAGGAGACCAGGTCGGTCAGCGTGAACCCGTCGTGGCAGGTGACGAAGTTGATCGAGGCGACGGGGCGGCGGCCGGAGGACTCGTACAGGTCGGCGGAGCCGGTCAGGCGGGAGGCGAACTCGGGCAGGGCGGAATGCGTGCCCCGCCAGAAATCCCGGACGATGTCGCGGTATTTGCCGTTCCACTCCGTCCACAAGGGCGGGAAATTCCCGACCTGGTAGCCGCCCGGCCCGACGTCCCACGGCTCGGCGATCAGCTTGACCTGCGAGATCACCGGATCCTGCTGGATCAGGTCGAAGAACGCGCTCAGCCGGTCGACGTCGTGCAACTCCCTGGCCAGCGCCGAGGCCAGGTCGAAGCGGAACCCGTCGACGTGCATCTCCAGCACCCAGTAGCGCAGGGAGTCCATGATGAGCTGCAGCGCGTGCGGCGAGCGTACGTTGAGCGAGTTGCCGCACCCGGTGTAGTCGAGGTAGTAGCGCCGGTCGCCGTCGTGCAGCCGGTAGTAGGCGGCGTTGTCGATCCCCCTGAACCCGAGCGTGGGCCCCATGTGGTCGCCCTCGGCCGTGTGGTTGTAGACCACGTCGAGGATGACCTCGATGCCCGCCTCGTGCAGCGCCCGCACCATGGCCTTGAACTCCAGCACCTGCTGCCCCCGCGTGCCCGCGCTGGAGTAGCGCCCGTGCGGGGCCAGGTAGGCCATGGTGTTGTAGCCCCAGTAGTTGGTCAGCCCGCGCGCCACCAGGAAGTGCTCGGGGACGTAGTGGTGCACCGGCATCAGCTCGACCGCCGTCACCCCGAGCGACAGCAGGTGGTCGATGATCGCCGGATGCCCGACGCCCGCGTAGGTGCCCCGCAGGTCGTCCGGCACGTCGGGGTGCCGCATCGTGAGCCCCCGCACGTGGGCCTCGTAGATCACGGTCTCGTGGTAGGGGATCCGCGGCGACCGGTCGTTGCCCCACTCGAAGAACGGGTTGATGACCACGTTCTTCGGCATGTAGGGCGCGCTGTCCTCGGTGTTGCGCCGGGAGGGATCGGTGAAGTAATAGGGGAACAGCGCCTGGTTCCAGGTCAGTTCGCCGTCGATGGCCTTGGCGTAGGGGTCGAGCAGCAGCTTGGCCGGGTTGCACCGGTGCCCGTGCGACGGCTCGTAGGGCCCGTGCACCCGATAGCCGTAACGCTGCCCCGGCTGGATCCCCGGCAGGTAGCCATGCCAGACGAACCCATCGACCTCGGGCAGATCGACGCGCTCCTCGGAGCCGTCGTCATGGAATAGGCACAGCTCGATCCGCTCGGCGACCTCGGAGAACACCGAAAAGCTGGTGCCAACGCCATCCCAGGTGCCGCCGAGTGGATAGGGCTCGCCCGGCCAGACCTCACGCATGTGACCCAATTGTCGCACGCCAAAGCGCTCTTGGTCTCTCAATGAGCCGATCGCCTTCAGGCCGACTTCAGGTGGACTTCACGCGGAGCGCGCAGGCCGCCCGGCCGCCGCAGTCGACAGGGCCCTGCCAGCCGTCCGGCGTGGGGAAGAACGCCTCGCCGAACTGGGGGTCGAACAGCACCAGCCCGTGGTGCCAGGCCAGGTCTCCGATGCGCTCCGCGGCCAGGTCACCGGCCGTGCCGTAGCGCAGGCGCATGATCACGTGGTCGGAGCCCACCCGCGGCGGTGTGTCCGCCCAGGGAGTGTCGTCGGAGAAGGAGGGCCGGTCGGGGAACCACGTGCGCAGCTCCCGGCAGAAGGAGTCGATCCCGGGCTCGGACGCGCCCTCGTCGTGGGAGGCGGAGCGGCAGCGTTCGTATCTGGCGCAGGCCTGGCGATGGTCGGCCGAGCCGGCCATCGCCAGGACGGCGAGATCGAAGCTCATGGCGCTCATGATGGCAGGTCCGGACGTTACCCGTCCGGTATTCGGAGGGAACCGGCCGCACCGAGCCGGGGGACGCCGCCCCGGCCGGGAACGCGGCTAGAGCAGCTCGGCCTCGAGCGTGATCGTCGTGCCCGTGAGGGCCTTGCTGACCGGGCAGTTGGCCTTGGCGGTCGCGGCGGCCTCCTGGAACTGCTCGGCCGTGATGCCGGGGACCTGCCCCTTCACCTTGAGCACGATCCCGGTGATGCCCTCACCGGGCTGGAACGTGACATCGGCGCTCGTCTGCAGCGACTCCGGCGGCGTGCCGGCGCCGGCCAGGCCGTGCGAGAGCGCCATCGAGAAGCAGGACGAGTGGGCGGCGGCGATGAGCTCCTCGGGGGAGGTCTTGCCGTTGGCCGCCTCGGCCCTGGAGGGCCAGGAGACCTCGAACGTGCCGACGCCCGACGTGTCGAGCGAGACGGTTCCGGAACCGTCGAGCAGAGCGCCCTTCCACTGGGTGGTGGCGGTGCGGGTGGTGGCCATGTCGTGCTCTCCCTCCGTAGTGGAGTTCCGACACTATCGCGGGCCGGCGGCGGGGCCCGACAAAGTCTTGCCCGACGGTCATCCGGCTCTACATTTGGTGCGAATAATGACATGCTCGGGTCGCGGCGCAGATGCCGCCTTGGTCCGGATTACACGGGAGTGTGGTGCCAGTGGAGGCACCGTACGACGACCGCCTGTTACATCAGCGGGTGGTCGGCGGCGATGAGTCCGCTCTGGGGGAGGTCTACGATCGGCTCTCCTCGCTGATCTTCGGTCTCTCACTGCGGGTCACCAGGGACCGGGTGATCGCCGAGGACATTACGCAGGAGGTGTTCCTGGTCTTCTGGGAGCGGCCGCTGGCCTATGACCCGGAGCGCGGCACGTTGCGCGCCTGGCTGGCCACGATCGCGCACCGTCGCGCGGTCGACCACGTGCGCGCCGAGGAACGGCGGCGCGTGTCGGCGCTGGGACCCAGACTGTTCGAACGCGAGCCCGTCAGACTCGAGGACACCGTGCTCGCCGCCGACGAGGCCCAACGGGTCAGGCAGGCGGTGACGGCGTTACCCGACGGTCTGCGGCAGGCGGTGGAGCTCGCCTACTTCGGAGGCAGGACCTACCGGCAGGTCGGCGAGGAACTGGGCGTGCCCGAGGGCACGGCCAAGTCACGCATCCGGCTGGCGCTGCGGCGCCTGGCGGACGCTCTGGCGGAGGAGGAAGTGTGATGGAGACCGGGCACCCGCACGGACGCCCGGTGGCGGTACAGGCAAGAGGCGTGATGGACGCGGGGCGACCGCACAGACGCCCAGCGGACGTACATGCGCAGGAAGAGGTGTGATGGACCCCGTCGAGCGTCTCTATCTGGACGCGATGATGGAGGACCCGGCGGTGCCGGCCCACTCGTTGCGGCCCCAGCTCCTCGCCGGTGCCAGGGCGCGGCGACGCCCGGCGGCCCCCACCGCCGCCTGGGCCGAGCCGTACGCGGGCCGCGTGGCCGCCATGGACGCGCTGCTGGCCTCGGCCGTGGACGACGACTGGTCGCGTGTCATCGTCGAGGGCTGGACCCTCCAGGAACTGGTCGCCCATCTGGCCGCCAAGGACGGCCTGCTGGCCGCCTCCGTCGGAGCCCCCGTGCTCGGCCCGCCCATCGGCGCGCCGGACTCGATGAGCCGTACGAGCGACGTACAGGCGTACGAGCGCGCCCGCAGCCCCGAGCAGACGCGCAGGGACTGGCGGGCCCAGGCCGACGCCCTCTGCCGTCATCTCGCCGACCTGCCCCCCACGACCCCGGCCCTGCTGGACGGCATGGAGGTCGCGGTACGCGACCACATCCTGGGCAGGTGCCTGGAGACCTGGGTGCACACCGCCGACGCGGCCAGGACGGCCGAGGTCCGCCTGCCCGACCCGATCGCCGAGCACATCCGGCCCACGGCCGACCTGTGCGCGCGCCTGCTGCCCTGGACGATGCTCTTCGCGGGGCTGGACGGCGCCGGCCGCACCCTCCACCTGACCCTGACCGGCGACGGCGGGGGCGAGTGGCGGCTGCCGCTGGGCGTGGAGGACTCCGGGCCCGGCGCGCCGGACGCCCACATCACCGCGGACGTGGTGACGTTCTGCTTCCTGCTCGGCGGCAGGGGAGACCCGGCGGACTTTCCGGCGGAGCTGGAAGGCGACCTGTCATTGGCCAGGGACGTCTTGACCAGTGCCCCCGCCTTTTCCGGCCCCTGATTCGTAAAAGGCGCATTTTCTGCTCGCCTGCTATTTCGTGTATATCCCGAAAAAGCAGTGCCGGTGGCGATGAATTCCGGGCCGCCCGGAGGTCTCATCTCATGACGACGAGACCGACGCGGGGAGCTGCGATGAACGTACCGAACGATGAGACGGCCACGGGCGGCCTGTCCAGGAAACGGCTCGGCCGGATGCGGGAGATCCTGACCGCGGCCGTCGAGCGCGGCGAGGTGCCGGGGCTGGTCACTTTGGTGCACCGGCGCGGCGAGACGCACGTGCAGGCGCTCGGCACGGCCGAGTTCGGCGGGGACACGCCGATGCGGCGGGACACGATCTTCCGCATCGCCTCCATGGGCAAGCCCATCACCGCCGTGGCCGCGATGATCCTCGTCGAGGAGTGCCGGCTGCGGCTGGACGACCCGGTGGACGACCTGCTCCCCGAGCTGGCCGGCGGCCGGGTGCTGCGCAGCGTGGACGGGCCGCTCGACGACACGGTCCCGATGGCGCGCGCGATCACCCTGCGGGACCTGCTGACGTTCCGCATGGGCACCGGCGCCGTCATGGCGCCCCCGGGCGGCACGCCGCCCATCCAGCGGGCCGTCGAGGAGGCCGGGGTGGGCCCCGGGCCGGACGGGCCGCCGTTCGGGCCCGACGAGTGGATCAGGCGGCTGGGCGCGCTCCCGCTCGTCCACCAGCCGGGCGCGGCCTGGATGTACCACACCTCGTCCGACGTCCTCGGCGTGCTGATCGCGCGGGCCGCCGGCCGGCCGCTGCCCGAGTTCCTGCGCGAGCGCGTCTTCGAGCCGCTCGGCATGCGCGACACCGGCTACCACCTGCCGGCCGACCGGCTCGGGAGGATGGCGGGGTCGTACGCCGGCGACCCGCGCACCGGCGCACCGGTACGCAGGCCAGGCCCCCGCGAGGGCGCCTGGGACCGCCCGCCGGCGTTCCCCTCGGGCGGCGGCGGCCCGAGCCTGCTCTCCACCGCCGACGACTACCTGGCCTTCTGCCTCATGCTCCTGAACCGGGGCCGGTACGACGGGGGCCGCCTGCTGTCCAGGCGCGCGGTCGAGCTGATGACCACCGACCACCTCACGCCGGAGCAGAAGGCCGGCAACGAGGTCTTCTTCGGCTCCGGCGGCTGGGGCTTCGGCCTGGCCGTCAACGGAAGGCGGGACGACCTGGCCACCGGGCCCGGCCGGTTCGGGTGGAGCGGCGGCCTGGGCACGGAGGCGTACACCGACCCGGGGGAGGGCCTGGTGGGCATCGTCCTGACCCAGCGCGCCCTCACCTCGCCGCGCCCGCCCGCCGTGTTCCAGGACTTCTGGACCTCCGCGTACGCGGCCATCGACGACTGATCGGCGACTGAGCGCGGCGCCGTGCCAATTCGCCACGCCGCGGACAAGGACAAAATTATTGTTTAATGACCCGTCCCGTGAAGGCTAAGGTTTTGACGGGCTGTTTGGGTTCATGGAGGTAAATGAGATTCCGTCCATGGGTACGTCTGCTCTTGTCCGAGTGCTCCGAGAAATGGACGCCGGATTCCGGGTCGATTCACCCATGAACGGAAGAATGCACGTGAATACCACGAAACCACGAACGCGTATCGCGACGCTCATTCTGGCCGGTGCGGCCGCCGGTTCCATGCTCCTGTCCCTGGGCCAGGGGATCGCCGGTGCGAGCGCAGGCGCCCCCGTCGGCCCGACCGGCTTCGGGGTCGCCACAGACGAGAAGCCGGTGCTCGACTGTGGGCGCCGCTGCGGCGGCTGGGGTAACCGCTGGTGGGGCGGCTGGGGCTGGGGCGGCCGCCACCATCACCACCACCACGGCTGGGGCCACCACCGCGGCCACAGGCACGACGACAGGTCCCACCACGTGCCCGAGCACAGGCAGACGGTCAGGCCCGTGACGCCGCCCGTCACCCCGCCCGTGACGCCGCCCGTCAAGGACGTGAAGCCGGTGAAGCCGGTGAAGCCGGTGGACCCGGACCGTCACCACCACGGCGATGACGACTGGGCGCCGTTCGACGACTGGGCGCCGGTCGGCAACGACGGCGACTGACGCGCCGGCCGCCGCTTCCCAGGAGCGGCGGATTCCTCGGAACGGCGGATGACGAGTGCCGTGGCCGGCCGACCGGCCGCGGCATTCGCGTACCGAAGGGCCGGTGCATCGGCGGACGGAGCCGGGGTAGGAAAGATCGCATGGCATGCCGTATCAGCGAACTGGTGCTCGACTGCCGCGACCCCGAGACGCTCGCCGGATTCTGGTGCGAGGTCCTCGGCTTCGTCGTCCTCGGCAGGGACGGCGACAGCATCGAGATCGGGCCGCCGGAGGGCTTCGGGGGCCTCCAGCCGACCCTGGTCCTCAGCCGGAGCGACGAGCCCAAGACGGGCAAGCTGCGCCTGCACCTCGACGTCAACGCCACCGACCGCGACCAGGAGGCCGAGCTGGAGCGCCTGCTCGCCGCCGGCGCGAAGCCCGCCGACGTCGGCCAGAGCGGCCTGGAGAGCTGGCACGTGCTCGCGGATCCGGAAGGCAACGAGTTCTGCCTGCTGCGCACCCGGCTCGACTGACCGCGCGGGCGGAGACCGTCGTTTAGGCTCTGCGCATGACGAGAGGGGGGTCCTCGTGACGGATGATGTGACAGGGCTCGCGGGGCTGCTGTACGAGTTCGGGCTGCTCAAGCGCTACAAGCGGACCGGGTGGCTGGTGGCCGGCGTCCGCGACCCGGAGAGCATCGCCGACCACTCGTTCCGCGCGGCCGTCATCGCCGGCATGATCGCCAGGCTCGAGGGCGCGAACCCGGAGCGGGCGGCGTTCATGAGCCTGTTCCACGACACGCAGGAAACCCGCATCACCGACATCCCCTACATCGGCAAGCGCTACCTCAAGGCCGCCTCCAACGAGGACGTCACCGCCGACCAGATGCGCGGCGTGCCCGCGCCGGTGGCCGACATGGTGAGCGACGCCGTGGGCGAGTACGAAGAGAAGGCCAGCCTCGAGGCCGTCTGCGCGCGCGACGCCGACAAGCTGGAGTGCCTCATCCAGGCCGTCGAATACCGGGAGCAGGGGCACCAGAACGTCCAGGGCTGGATCGACAGCTCGCTGGCCGCGATCACGACCCCGACGGGCAAGCGGCTGGCCGAGGAGGCGCTGAGCACGGGGACCCTGGAATGGGTGACCCGCGTGCTCAACGGCGACTGAGCCCTCGCGTTCCGCCAGGCCTGCTCGGCGGTCCGGCCTGCTCGGTTCGTCCGGCGGTCTGGAGGTCCGGCTCGTCCGGCTGTTCGGATATCCGGCTTGTCCGGCTGCCGGGCTGCCGGGCCTCGGCTATTCGGCGCCGGGCCGGCTGACGAGATCTCTGGCGTACTCGTCGTCGCTCTCGGCCAGCACCCGAGCGGCGCCCCGCTCGGCCCGCTCGTCACCGCGGGCCGCGAGCCCGCGCGTGGCCTCGGCCACCGTGCGCAGGTCGGTGTCGTCCAGCCGGGCCGCCAGGGCCTCCCTGATCCGGGGCGTGTCGTCCGCCAGCCCGGCGAGCCCGGAGGTCGCCCAGTCGCGGATCTCCGAGTCCTCCTCCTCGGTCATCGCGATGAGCAGCGCCAGCCCCTCCTCGTGGTCCGGCGGCAGCACGTCGGCCAGGGCGATCGGGTCGGTCATCGTGCGCTTGTGCCCGGGGCGGGCGAGGATGTCCATCACGTGCGGCAGCGCCCGCGGGTCGCCCTGGTGGCCGAGCGCGGCCAGGACCGAGCGCAGCACCTGCGGGTTGCCCTCCGTGGTGACCATCTTCTGCAGCAGCGGCAGCGTCCTGTCCAGGAACGGCTTCTCCCCGTCCGCGAACCCGAACTGGGCGATCGCGTCCACGCCGAACTCCCGCTCCCTGGCGTCCTCGCTCACGCACAGCTTCGCGAGGGCCTCGTAGGTCTCCTCGTCGGCCCGCTTGCCCAGCGTGTCGGCCACGATCCACCAGGTCTCGGCGTCCTCGTCGATGTCGCGGTGCGCGAGGGCCCGCGCCACCAGCGGCTCCACCGGCGTGTAGGTGCCCAGCGCGTCCTCCAGCAGGGTGGCGATGGCGGCGTGGCCGCGCTGCGCCTGCACCTGCTCGCTCTGCGCGCCGTCGGCGGAGCGGCCGGCCACGGTGACCAGCTCGGTGCCGTCCTTGGCGTACTGGCGGGCCACGACGTATTCCCAGCCGTCCTGCTCGATCTGGTCGAGCAGCGCGCTCTCCAGGTGCACGCCCACCCAGTCGACGGCGATCTCCAGCGGCGTGTCGCCGTCACCGTCGTACTTCTCCGGGTTGGCCCCCGCCTCCAGCAGCACCTGGACCACGCCCAGCGCGCCGCGCCTGGTGGCCAGCGTGAGCGGCGTGTCGCCGTCGTCGTTGGCCGTGTCGATCTCGGCCCCGGCCTCGAGCAGCGCCGTGGCGACGGCGGCGTGGCCGTTGGCGGCGGCCCAGAGCAGCGCCGTCCAGCCGCCGCTCTCCCGGCCGTTGACGTCGGCGCCGGCCGTCAGCAGCACGCCGGCCACCTCGGTGCGGTCCCAGGCGGCGGCCGCGCACAGCGGCAGGCCTTCCTCTTCGCCTTCTGCGGGCTTGTTGGGATCGGCGCCACTGGCGAGCAGCTTGCCGACGGTCTCGGTCTCGCCGTTCAACGCCGCGCGGTAGAGCTGTTCCTCATGCATGACAGGGACCCTAGCCTGGTCCGGCCGCGCCCCGGACCATGCCAGGGCCCCGTGTCATGGCGTAGTACGTGCCACGCCCGTGGAGCGGTTCAAAAGGCACGGGAAATGTGCATGTTTCGACGTATAGAGGGTTTCCTCCCGTAGGAGGAGCTGACATTTGGGCAAGACGCGATATGTTGCGAGTATGACTGAATACGGGGAGGTCCGCGCGTCGGACGCAGAGCGCGAGGCCGTCGTCGAACAGCTCCGTGTCGCCTCGGTCGAAGGACGCCTCACGCTCGCCGAACTGACCGACCGCACGGAGGCCGCCTACACCGCGACCACCCATGCCGAGCTGGCCCTGCTCACCCAGGATCTGCCCGCGGGCGCCACCCCCGCGGCCCCGCCCGTGCCGGCGGGCGAGGCGAGGAAGCGACGATGGTTCGTGGGCGTCATGGGCGACTCCAAGCGGCGCGGCACCTGGCGCATCGACCAGGAGCTCGGCGCGGTCGCGGTCATGGGGGACGTCGTGCTGGACCTGCGCGAGGCCGAGGTGCGCACGAACACGGTGGACATCCTGGCCGTCTCCGTGATGGGCGACGTGAAGATCATCGTGCCCGACGGGGTGAACGTGGACCTCGACGGCGTGGCGATCATGGGGGACAAGAAGGTCGACGTCCTCGAGGGGCCCGACGGCATGAACGTGCCGGTGGTGCGGGTGAAGGCGTACGCGGTGATGGGTGACGTCAAGGTCATCGGCGACTCGCGGGCCAAGCCGCTGCAGCGCGGCTTCTCGGCCTGGCGCGAGCACTGGCGGATGCTGCACGGGGAGGACTGGCGCGAGCTGAGCCGCCGCCTCCGCACGGACGGCCGCGAACTCCGCAGGCAACTCCGCGACGACCAACGCGGCTACTGACTCCTACTTCGGCTGATCCTCTGCTTCGGCTGCCCGCTTACTTCGGCTGCCCGCCTACTTCGGGGGTGCCACCCGGGACGGGCCCGTACGGCCTCGGTGGCCGCTCTCGAACGTGTCCGGTCAGGCGGGTGCGGCCGTGAGGTGGACGGCGGCGAGGGCGGGGGCCCGGAGCATGGCGGCGCGGACCTCGGCGGGCGGGAGGCCCTGCCTGAGGGCGGCCTCGGCGGCGGCGCTGACCGCGCCCACGGCCGCGCCCACGACGGCGGCGGCCGAGACCTCGTCCAGCTCCGCCGGGAACGCCCGCGCCAGCGCCTCGGCCAGTTCGGTGTGCGCGGAGACCAGCCCGTGCAGGAGGCGGGCGGCGAGATCGGGCTCTGAGGCCGCCAGACGCGCCCGTGCGGCGGCCAGGCCGCTCGGCAGGTCGTCGGCCACCACGTCGGCCACCATCGCCGTCAGCGCCGCCTCCAGGACGGCCGCGACGGACTGCCCGGGCCGCCGCCCCCCGACGACCGCCAGCCCCTTGTCGATCCGCGACCGGGCGTTGGCCAGCAGCACGTCCTCCTTGGCCGGGAAGTGGAGGAAGAACGTCCGGGTGGACATGCCGGCCGCCGCGGTGATCTCCGCCACCGTGGTCCGCTCGTAGCCCTTCTCCCCGAACAGCCGCACCGCCGCCTCGACCAGCGCCGTCCTGGTGCGCTCCTTCTTCTCCTCACGCAGCCCCATGCCGGCCGACGTTACTACACTCGATGAAGCGAATCAGCCCGCGAGCGACACCGGCTGCCGCTGGGCCGCCTCGTAACGTTCCAGCAGCACGCCCACCAGCTCGGGGGCCGGTCCCAGCACGTCCGCCACGATGTCGGCGCCCGCCGCCAGCGTGCCGCGCCGCACCTTGTCGGCGAAGTACCCGGGCGCCAGCAGGTACGGCGCCACGACCACCCTCGGCGCGCCGGCCCGCCTGAGCGACTCGACCGCCTGGGCCGGCGTGGGCTCGGCCGCGGACGCGTACGCCGGGGTCACCGTCCACCACCCGGAACGCCGCCACTGCCGCGCCAGCCGCGCGATCACCGCGTTGGCCCTGGCGTCGCTCGACCCCGCCGACACCAGCACCACCGCGGTGTCAGGGTCGCCCGCCGGGACGCCCGCCTCGGCCAGCCGCCGCTCGAGCGCGGCCAGCAGCATCGGGTGCGGCCCCAGCGTGTGGCCGTAGTGGACGCGCAGCCGCGGGTCGCGGGCACGTGCCTCGTTCAGCGCCGCCGGCAGGTCGACCCGGCTGTGGTACGCCTCGGTGAGCAGCAACGGCAGCACCACGGCCTCCTCCAGGCCGCCGAGCGCCTGTCCGAGCGTGGGGGCGCAGTGGTCCAGGTAGGCGACCCGGACGTCCAGGGGCACCTGATCGAGCAGCGCGGCCACGGTGGCGGCGGCGCGCGGGTCGCGAGACCCGTGCGCCACCGCCACCAGTGGCACGCGGCCGGGGGCCGTCCCGTCTGCCAACGGGACGCGTCCCCTGCTGGGGATCACAGGTGAATGCCGCATTCGACCTTCCCCAGGCCCGCCCAGCGTCCGCTGCGCGGATCCTCCCCCTCGGCGACCTGGCGCGTGCAGGGCGCGCAGCCGATCGAGGGGTAGTTGTCATAGTGCAACGGGTTGATCAGCACCCCGTTGTCGGTGATGTAGTTGTCGACGTCCTCCTGCGTCCAGGCGGCGATCGGGTTGACCTTCACCATCTGCCGCTTGGCGTCCCACTCCACGACCCTGGTGTTCGTCCGGCTGGGCGACTCGTCGCGGCGGATGCCGGAGACCCACGCCAGGTACGGCTCCAGCGCCCGGTTCAGCGGCTCCACCTTGCGCAGGTAGCAGCACAGGTCCGGGTTGCGGCCGAACAGGCGGGGGCCGAGGTCGCGATCCTGCTCCTCGACCGTCCGCGACGGCTTCACGTCGATCACGTTGACGTCATAGACCTGCCGGACGGCGTCACGCGTGCCGACCGTCTCGGCGAAGTGGTAGCCGGTGTCGATGAACAACACGTCCACGCCGGGCTTGACCCTGCTCACCAGGTCGATGAGAAGGGCGTCGCTCATCGAGGAGGTCAGGCACAGCCGGTCGCCGAAGGTCGCCGCCGCCCAGCGGATGATCTCCCGCGCGGGGGCGCCCTCCAGGAACGTGGCGGCGGACTCGACGATGTCCTGCAGATCGAGAGCGCCGCGCTGTTGTCTCAGTCCAACCTCGATGTCGGCCAGCGTCATATCTTCACTCCGATTCCAAGAAATTTCAGCTTGAAGGCACGAGCGCAGGCGCGGCAGTACCAGCCGCCGTCGCCCTCGTAGGGCTCCAGGTCCTCGTCGCCGCAGTAGGGGCAGTGGAAGGGAACCGCTCGTGTGGTCATTTCAGGTCGGCCTCATCTGCTCGCTGGACCCAGTCGGCGAACGACTCGCCTTCCTTCTTCTGGCTGTCGTAGTGGGACACGACGCGCGACACGTAGTCGGGCAGCGCCTTGGCGGTGGTCTTGAGCCCGCGTACCTTCCTGCCGAAGCCCGCGTTGACGCCGAGCGAGCCGCCCAGGTGGATCTGGAAACCCTCGACCTGGTCGCCGTTCTCGTCCACGACGAGCTGGCCCTTCAGGCCGATGTCGGCGACCTGGATCCGGGCGCAGGAGTTGGGGCAGCCGTTGACGTTGATGGTCAGCGGCTCCTGGAAGTCCGGCAGGCGCCGCTCCAGCTCGTCGATCAGGTCCATGGCGGTGGCCTTGGTCTCGACGATGGCGAGCTTGCAGTATTCGATGCCCGTGCAGGCCATCGTCTGGCGGCGGAACGTGGACGGGTTGACCTGGAGGTCGGCGGCCTCCAGGTCGGCCACGATGGAGTCGACCTGGTCGGCGGTGACGTCGAGGATGACCATCTTCTGCTCGACCGTCGTGCGGACCCGGGTGGACCCGTGCCGCTCGGCGATGTCGGCGATCAGGTGCAGCTTGTCGCCGTCGAGCCGGCCCACCTTGGGGGCGAAGCCGACGTAGAAGTTGCCGTCCTTCTGCGGGAAGACGCCGACGTGGTCGCGGCGGCTGCCGCGGGGCTGCTGCGGCGCGGGCCCGTCGGGCAGCTCGGCCTTGAGGTATTCGGTCTGGAGGATGTCGCGGAACTTCTCCACGCCCCAGTCGTTGACCAGGAACTTGATCCGGGCCCGGTGCCGCAGCCGCCGGTAGCCGTAGTCGCGGAAGATCCCGACGACGCCCTCGAAGACGTCGGTGACCTGGTCGGGCCGGACGAACACGCCGAGGCGCTTGCCCAGCATCGGGTTCGTGGACAGGCCGCCGCCCACCCACAGGTCGTAGCCGATCTCGCCCCGCTCGTTCGCCACGCCCACGAACGCCACATCGTTGATCTCGTGCACCGTGCAGTGCGCCGGGCAGCCGCTGAGCGCCGACTTGAACTTGCGCGGCAGGTTCGAGTACGCCGGGTTGCCGACGATCCGCTCCTGCACCTCGTGGATCTGCTCGGTCGCGTCCAGCACCTCGTCGGAGTCGATCCCGGCCAGCGGGCAGCCCAGGATGACGCGCGGGGTGTCGCCGCACGCCTCCGTGGTGGACAGGCCCACGGCCTCCAGGCGCTCCCAGATGTCCGGAACCGACTCGATCTCGATCCAGTGGAGCTGGATGTTCTGGCGGTCGGTCAGGTCGGCGGTGCCGCGGCCGTACTCGTTGGAGATGTCCGCGATCGTGCGGAGCTGGGCCAGGTCGAGCTGGCCGCCGTCGATGCGCACGCGGAGCATGAAGTAGCTGTCGTCGAGCTCCTCCGGCTCCAGGATCGCCGTCTTGCCGCCGTCGATGCCGGGCTTACGCTGGGTGTAGAGGCCGTACCAGCGCATGCGGCCGCGCAGGTCGGCCGGGTCGATCGAGTCGAATCCCCGCTTGGAGTAGATGTCGATGATGCGCTGGCGGACGTTGAGGCCGTCGTCGTTCTTCTTGTTCTCTTCGTTCTTGTTGAGCGGCTCACGGTAACCGAGGGCCCACTGGCCTTCGCCGCGCGGGCGCTTGTGGTGCCGGCTGGCGGGAGTGCGGCTGGCAGGGGTACTCATTGCGCGTCCTTCTGACTCATGGGCGCGCGCAATGTCCCTCCTGCCTCTTCATCGAGTGCAGGGGTGGTGGCAAGGAGTGCGACGCGCTCAGCGGGAAAACGAACGTGGGTTAGCGGGCGTCGCAACAGATGGCACTGCGGACACGCTGAAGATCGACGTGGCGTCGACCGACGAGCATGGGGTCCGCTGGCATGCTTCGAGATTACTCTGGCTGTCCGGGATGTCCAAGACGGGGTCCAGAGTGTGGGATTGGCTCAGCCTTGCCGCGGCCAGTCGAGGGCCGATTCCCGGGGCTGCTCGGCCGTCTGATGCTGGCAGTCGCACCAGGAGCCGCCCCGGCAGTCCTCGTGCCGTTTGTCCTTGCAGCTCTCACAGATCACCCTTCGCATTATTCTCCCAGAACGTTGTTCGGGTTAGGCTGGCGCTCGTGGATCTCATGGCCGAGTTGGTCGCCGACCTGCGCGCCGAGACCGTCTCCCTCGAAGAGCTGCTCCACCCCCTGCGGGAGGAGGACTGGGAGCGGCCGACGCCGGCCGAGGGCTGGGCGATCCGCGACCAGGTGAGCCACCTGGCCTGGTTCGACGACCTCGCCGTCCGGGCCGCCACCGACCGCGCGGGCTACGACGCCGCGCTGGAGGGCTTCGGCTCGGTCGACGACCTGGCGCTGGAGTCGCGCGGGATGCCGGTGACCGAGCTGCGCGAGTGGTTCCGTACGTCCCGCGCCCGCAGCATTGAGACATTCGCCACTCTCGACGCCCGCGACCGGCTCCCGTGGTTCTGGCGGGAGATGTCGGCCGCCTCCTTCGTCACCGCCCGGCTGATGGAGACCTGGGCCCACGGCCAGGACGTCGCCGACGCGCTCGGCGTCACCCGGGAGCCGACCGCGCGGCTGCGGCACGTGGCCCAGCTCGGCTACCGGGCCCGCGCGTACAGCTTCGTCGCCCACGGCCTGCCCGTCCCGGCCGACCAGGTACGCGTGGAGCTCACCCTCCCCGGCGGCGCCACGTGGACGGCGGGCCCCGCGGACGCGGACGGCGTCGTACGCGGCACGATGCTCGACTTCTGCCTGGCCGTCACCCAGCGCATCCACCTGTCCGACACCGGGCTGGACCTGACCGGCGAGCCCGCGCGGGCCTGGATGCGGATCGCCCAGGCGTTCGCCGGCGCACCCGGAAGGGGCCGGGCGCCCGCGTCAGGGTGAGATCAGGGTCTTGCCGGATGACCCGGGCGGCACGACCGGTGACATGCTGTGAACATGCGCACCATCCTCAACGTCATCTGGCTCGTGTTCGCGGGCATCTGGCTGGCCATCGGCTACGCCCTGGCCGGGATCATCTGCTGCATCCTGATCGTCACCATCCCCTTCGGCATCGCCTCGTTCAGGATCGCCGCCTACGCGCTGTGGCCGTTCGGCCGGACCGTCGAGCGCGACCCGGAAGCGGGGGTCTTCTCACTTCTCGGCAACATCATCTGGTTCGTGGTCGCGGGCATCTGGCTCGCCATCGGGCACGTGGTCACCTCCATCCCCCTGTTCCTGTCCATCATCGGCATTCCGCTGGGCGTGGCGAACATCAAGCTGATCCCCGTTTCGCTCCTTCCCCTGGGTGCGCGCATCGTCGACAACGACTAGGGCAGTTGAGGGACGTAAGCTGTCCCGAAGAGTCACTGCCAATACCGTTGGGTGCCCATGACGTCCACCGATGCGCCTTCCCGGCCCAAGAGAGGGCTCCGCTCCAACGCCCGGGCAAGGCTTGACTGGGTGCTCGACACCAAGTCGTGGGCGACCGTGCGCGCGGCCACGAACGCGGGCGTCACCTACCGGGTGACCGGCCTGGCGGGCGAGGCCGCGTTCTTCGCGCTGCTGTCGCTGCCGCCGTTCGTGCTGGGCCTCATCGGCGTGCTGGGCAAGCTCACCCCCTGGCTGGGGCCGAGCGTGGTCACCCAGGTCAAGACCTGGGTGATCGAGCAGGCGGGGTTGTTGTTCACCGACGACGCGGTCAACAAGGTGATCAACCCGCTCATCACCGACGTCCTCAGCGACGACGCCGGCAAGGTGTCGATCATCTCGCTGGGCTTCCTGCTGTCGCTCTGGTCCGGCTCCAGGGCCCTCTACGTCTACGTCGACCTCATCTCCGTCGCCTACGGCCTGGGCGAGGAGCGCGGCATCATCCGCACCCGGCTGATGTCGTTCGGCCTCTACATCGTGGGCCTGATCATCGGCATCATCGTCATGCCGATCCTGGTCATCGGCCCGACGCTGCTGAAAGACGTGCTGCCCGCCGAGTTCGGCGTCATGGTCGACATCCTCTACTGGCCGGTCGTGATCATCGGCTCGGTGCTGTTCCTCACCGTGCTCTACCACGTGAGCGTGCCCGTGCGCACGAAGTGGTACCGCGAGCTGCCGGGCGCCATCCTGGCCCTGTTCCTGTGGATCCTCTGCGCGGCGATGCTGCGCGCGGTGCTGGCGGCCTGGTTCTCCCCGGTCTCGGTGTACGGCTCCCTGGCCGCCCCCATCGCCCTGCTGCTGTGGCTCTACATCACCGCCCTGGCCGTGCTCATCGGGGCGATCCTCAACGCCGAGGTCGATCGGCTCTCGCCGGGCGTGGGCCGGGTCAAATAGCCGGGTCAAATAGCCCGTACCGAAGTCCGGGCTCGTCCGGAATAATCCCTGCGATGGAGGTGCAGCGACGCGTCGGGCCCTACACCCTGCTCAGGAAACTGGGCGAGGGCGGGATGGGCTTCGTCCATCTGGCGGAGGATCCCGCGGGCAGGCGGGTCGCGCTCAAGACGATGCGGCCCGAGCTGGCCGCGCGCGAGGAGTTCAGGCGCAGGTTCGGCAAGGAGGCCGAGGCCGCCAGGAGGGTCGCCAGGTTCTGCACCGCGCCCGTGCTGGACGCCGGGTTCGACAACGGGACCGCCTACCTCGTCACCGAGTACGTCGAGGGCCCCGACCTGTCCGCGGTGGTCGCGCGGGCCCCGCTGACCGGCTCGAACCTGGAGGCGCTGGCCGTCGGCGTGGCCACCGCGCTGGCCGCCATCCACCAGGCCGGGGTCGTGCACCGCGACCTCAAGCCGTCGAACGTGCTGCTCAGCCCGGTCGGGCCGCGGGTCATCGACTTCGGCATCGCGCAACTGGCCGAAACGGCCGTGGGGGCGCCGGTCACGGTGGCGCAGAGCATGGGCACGCCCGCGTACATGTCGCCCGAGCAGGCCAGGGGCGAGCAGGGGACACCGGCGGGCGACATCTTCTCGTGGGGCGCGCTGGTGGCCTACGCGGGCACCGGCAGGCCGCCGTTCGGCACCGGCGGGGTCGCGGAGGTCGTCTACCGCGTCATCAACCACGCCCCCGTGCTCGACGGGCTCGACGAGCGGCTCCGGCCGCTGGTCGAGCGGGCCCTGGACAAGGACCCCGGCCGCCGCCCGACCGCCCAGCGGCTCGTGGACCTGCTGCTGGGCGGCGCCGAGGTGCCGGTGGCCGCGGCCACCGCGAAGGTCTCGGAGACCTGGACCCCCGTCGTCCCCGCCCCGCCCGCCGCCACCCGGCCCCCGGCCCGGCCCGGCGCCGCTCCGGGGGGCGGGAGGCGGCTGTGGGTGCCCGTCGCCGTAGGGGCGCTCGCCGCCGTGCTCGGCGCGGCCGTCACGCTCGCCGTCGTACGCCCGTGGGAGCCGCGCGGCGCGGAGCCCGGCACCCCGGCGGTCGCCGGCACGATCAAGGCCCTCGACAGCACCTTCGCCGTCCAGATCGACTCCGTCGTACGGCAGGGCACGACGGTCCGCCTGCGGTGGACGGTCAAGAACGTCGGCACCGTGAACTCTCCCATCTACAACAAGTTCGGCTCCGGGGCCCTCGACAACACCGTCTCGCGGATCGCCATCGTCCCGCCCGGCGTGGGCAAGCCCCTCTACCCGGCCCAGAAGGACGGCTCCTGCGAGTGCGCCGACGTTCCCGTGGCGCCGTTCGAGGAGGGCGACCAGTTGCAGCTCTGGGCGCTCTTCGAGGGCGTGCCGGAGGGCACGGAGCGGGTGGACGTCGATCTGGGACCGCTGGGGACGATGCGGAACGTGGCGGTCTCGTCCGCCTGAGCACGAGCTCGGGCGCCACTCGAACGTGCTGATCACGACGGGATGGGCCCTCGTCGCATCCGCTATCGTCTAGACGAGACGCGACTGGCGCATTGGGTGGGATCGACCACCGGGGAGCGAAAGGAGCGGAGGCCGTGCGCCTGGGTCTTCGCAGATTGTCAACGATGACAGGAGAATCATGAGTTCTCTCGCTAGCGTCGACCCGCAGATCGCCGAGCTCATCAAGGCGGAAGAACGGCGTCAGGCCGACACCGTCAAGCTGATCGCGTCCGAGAACTACGTGTCCAAGGCCGTCCTCGAGGCCACCGGCACCGTGCTCACCAACAAATACTCCGAGGGCTACGCGGGCAAGCGCTACTACGAGGGCCAGCAGGTCATCGACCAGGTCGAGACCCTGGCCATCGAGCGGGCCAAGTCCCTGTTCGGCGTCAACCACGCCAACGTGCAGCCCTACTCGGGCTCGCCCGCCAACCTGGCCATCTACATGGCGTTCCTGCAGCCCGGCGACACCGTGATGGGCATGGGCCTGCCGTTCGGCGGCCACCTCACCCACGGCTGGTCGGTCTCGGCCACCGGCAAGTGGTTCAACGCGGTCCGCTACGGCGTGCGCAAGGACACCGGCCGCATCGACCTCGACGAGGTGCGGCAGCTCGCGCTCGAGCACCGGCCGAAGCTGATCTTCTGCGGCGGCACCGCCATCCCGCGCACGATCGACTTCGAGGGCTTCGCCTCGATCGCCCGCGAGGTCGGCGCCGTGCTGGCGGCCGACATCGCCCACATCGCCGGTCTCGTCGCTGGTGGCGCGCACCCGTCCCCGGTGGGCCACGCCGATGTGATCTCCACGACCACGCACAAGACGCTGCGCGGCCCGCGCGGCGCCATGCTGATGGCCACCGCCGACGAGCACGCCACGGCGCTCAACAAGGCCGTCTTCCCCGGCCTGCAGGGCGGCCCGCACAACCACACCACGGCCGCCATCGCCGTCGCGCTGCACGAGGCAGCGCAGCCGGCCTTCCGCGACTACGCCCACCAGATCGTGGCCAACGCCAAGGCGCTGGCCGACGAGCTGTCCTCGCGCGGCTTCGACCTGGTCTCCGGCGGCACCGACAACCACCTGATCCTGCTCGACCTCACGCCGAAGGGCGTCGGCGGCAAGCCGGCCGCGCAGGCGCTCGACCGGGCGGGTCTGGAGACCAACTACAACACGGTGCCGTTCGACCCGCGCAAGCCGTTCGACCCGTCGGGCATCCGCATCGGCACGCCGTCGGTGACCTCGCGCGGCATGGGCGAGGCGGAGATGCGGCAGGTCGGCGCCTGGATCGACGAGGTCGTCACCGCCGTCGCCAAGGGCGACGCGGAGTCGGTGATCGCGCGCGTCCACCACGAGGTCAGCGAACTGACCGCGCAGTTCCCGGCGCCGGGGCTGTAAAGAAGGATCTTTTACGGCAGGCCGGCTGGGCGCCGCCCACCGCACGGGGCTGAGGGCCTCCAGGGTGACGCCATCTGACCCGCACGTGGCCGGCCACCGTCACGGCGCACGTTCGCCCGTGACGGTGGTTCTCACGCCGCCAGACGGCGCATCCTCCCGGCGGCCCGTGACGTGGCGGGCACAGCGGCGTGGCGGGCACAGCGGCGTGGCGGGCACAGCGGCGTGGCGGGCACAATGGCACGACAGGTGTCGTGGCATGACAGCGCCCCGCCGCACGGGCTCCCGTGTGCGGCGGGGCGCTGGTCGCGATCGGGGTGGGCCGGAGTACCCCGTCGCGGTGGTCGATGCCGTGGCCCGGGGGACTGGGCCGGATCGACCGGGGGAGGGCCTGTCGGGGGACGGGACCGAATCGTCCCCCTGTCGGCCTTAGCCAAGGAATATGTAGTCGGCCCCGTACGGGACCCTGGCCTCGGCGCCCGGCCGGCAGGTGCCGGTGGGCGCGAGGCCGCCGGTGGTGTTCAGGCGCAGGATCTGCGTGGCGTGCGCGAGCAGGCCGGTCGTCGCGCCCGCCTGGGTGGCGTTGAGGAGCAGTTCGGGGATGTGGCCGTCGTTCGGCGTCCTGGTGACGACCGCGCCGCGCACCGCGCTGCCGTCGGGGGCGATCCACTGCGGCGGGCCCGAGGCGGGCGTCACGAACGAGTGGTCGATCCCGCGTCCCAGCTTGGCCGTCACGCCGAGCTGGGTGAACCCGTGGCCGCCGGCGGGCAGCGGCGTGCAGGAGTAGATCTGCGCGCCGGTCAGCACCTCCGCGGTGAGGGCGCGCGGATGGGTGAACGGCGTCCCGGAGAGCCGGCCGCGCACCGCGCCGGCGGTGAAGTCGAGTGTGTGCAGGTTCGCGTAGTAGGCGCCGGGATCGGCGGTGATGGCCTTGACGACCTCGGCGGGGACGTCCGCCTCGCCCGCGACGCCGGTGACGTTCGCGGGCAGGCCGCCGGTCTTGGCGAACAGGTCCGCGACCACCGCGCCGTTCTGGCCCGGCGCGCCCTTGTGCACGTGGCCGTTCGTCACCCGGCCGAGCGCCGACCAGTGGGCGGTGTAGGCGAGCTTCGCGGGGCCCGTGGGGCGCAGCCACCAGGTGGCCCGGCCGTCCTGGTCGCCCTGCGGCACCTCCTGGCCCCCGTCGGCGTCGGCGGACAGCGTGGCCTGGTTGCTGCCGTGCAGCACCCCGTTGAGGTCCACGGGCTTGCTCAGGCGGTGGAACTGGCCTCGTACGGCGCCCTGGGGGTGCGGCCGGTCGTGCAGGTTGGCGTAGAAGCCGCCCGGGTTGTCCACGAGCGCCTTGACGAGCTCGTTGTCGGCGGTGACCGTGCCCGTGACGCCGAGCACCGACTTGGGCAGCGGCTCGGTGAAGAACGGGAGCCTGACGTCGCCGTTGACGCCCTTGGCGCCCTGGTGCACGTGGCCGGCCATGGGGATGCCGATCTTGCTCCACCGGGCCGCGAACGTGATCTCGTTCCCGCTGATCTTGAGCACCACCGTGGAGCGCCCGTCGGCGTCGCCCGCGCCGCCCACCTCGTTCGCGCCGCGCAGCCCGGCCGCGAGGTAGACGTCGTCGGCGGAGGCGTTCGCCGGTGCCGACGGCACGAACAGTGCACTGGCTAATAAAGCACCCGAAATCATGAACTTACGGATAGACATAATGAAACCTCTTAAAAGGGCTTGATATCGCGGTCGGTACGGCAAGCAGTACGCGCCGCGGCCCGGTGGGGTTCAATCCGCGAACCCGTAAATTTCCACAGAGCGAAGAGGGCACGAAAAAGCCCTCCCACCAGCGGCGGGAGGGCTCCTAGCGCGTCGATCAGGCCTGGATGGTGAGCAACTTCTTACCCGCGGAGGTGACCACCTCGAAGTGATCGATGTCCTTCAGCGGTGTCGCGCTGCCCCCGTGCATGTAGAGGGGGTCGGGTGACCCCGGCACTCCGTACCCGGCTGGAGGCACGGACCACCCCGTCATCACCCGGCGCTCGCCCGACTTGCCGACCGAGATCAGCTCGCACTCCAGCGGCCCCTTCACCCCGGCCAGCTTGAGTGCCGCGTGCGTGCCCCACCCCTTCGACTCGACGACCAGGCCGCCGGTCACCCCGTCGGCGCCCTTGCCCTCGATGGGCCTGCCTTCGACGTAGAACTGCTCGGCCGGGCCCATGTTGGTGCCCATGTGACCGGGGTGCCCCTGGGCGACAGGGGGCGCGTCGTCCGCGCTGAGCTGGGTGCCGATCGTCAGCCCCCCGGCCACCAGCGTGACCGCCGCCGCCATCCCGATCACGAACGTCCCCCGGCGCGTCCGCCTGTCGGCCGACTTCTTGCGCCGCAGCATGTCGACGACTTCGCCCTGGCGTTCGTACGACGGGGGATCAGGGTCCTCCACGGGACCGAGCCCGTTGAGCACGCTGGCCACCCCGGCCAGGTCCGACAGTTCGTATCTGCAGGAGGAGCAGCCGAGGAGGTGTGCCTCGAAAGCCATCCTGTCGTCCTCATCCAGCAGTCCGAGCGCGTACGCGCCCACGTCCGTGTGCTCGACTCTCGAAGTCACGCCGTCACCCCCCTCTCCTCCAATGCGATGCGTAACGCGCGTACGGCGTAGTAGACGCGGGACTTCACGGTGCCCACAGGGATACCCAGCGCGTCGGCGGCGTCGTTGACCGACCGGTCCCGCAGGATCGTCTCGTTGAGGATCTCGCGGTGTGCCGGCGACAGCGCCTTCAGCGCTTCTGACACGACCACCTGGTGCAGCATTCCCTCCATCTCGTCCGGCACGGGCATGCTCTCCAGCGGTCCATCGCCCGACTCCTGCGGCCGGGCTTCCCGGCGCCGCCGGTCATCGATCACGATACGTCTCGCGACCGTGGCGAGCCAGGGCATCAGCGAGACCGAGTCAGGGTCGAGCTGCTCGGCACTGCGCCATGCACGGATCATCGTCTCCTGCACCACGTCTTCCGCCCACTGCCGATCGCCCGCGGTCAGCCGGATCACGAAGGCGAGCAGCGGCCTGTGATACTCCCGGTAGAGCGCGGACACGACCACCTCGTCATCCGGGCGTACGCGCCGGATCCAGTGCCGTAAGCGCGGCTTGCCCATCGGGGCGGCTCCCTCGGCCGAGGGTGGGGGATACGTGCTGATTCGCATCATTCCCCTTTCTCAGTCCGTCGGGAGGTGGTACGGCCAGCCGCCTAGGGGCGGTTCAACGGATCGCGGAAGATAATCCGATTGCAACCTCGGGGACAGGTGCGTAGAGTCGCCCCGAAACCGATCGAGGAGGTGAGGGCTATGCGGGTCGCCGTCTTCAGCGCGCCGTTCGTCCACCTCCGGGGGCTCCTCTGAGCCGCCCGTTCCTTCTCGAATCAAAGGTTCATCACGTTGTCTTACGATCTTTCCCTGCTCGGCTGGACCGACCTCCGCGCCGACGGGCTGCCCGCTGACACCATCCCCGCCCGCGTGGCGCGCGTCGATCGCGGCGCCGCCGAGGTCATCGCGGCGGACGGTCAGCATCACGTCAAATACGGCGCCCGCGTCCGCCGGGCATCCGCCGCCGACCCTGTCGCGCTGCCGTGCGTGGGCGACTGGGTGGCGCTCAGGTGGCTGCCCGAGGGCCGCCACGAACTCGACGAGGTCCTGCCCCGGACGACCGCGTTCGTCAGGGGCGGCGTGAGCCGCGACTCCGTCGGCGGCCTGTCGGGCGACGGCCAGGGCCAGGTGCTCGCGGCCAACGTCGACATCGTCTTCGTGGCCGAGCCGTCGATGCACTCCACCGACTTCGCCGACCTCGGCCGCATCGAACGCCTCGTCGCCCTCGCGTGGGAGTCCGGCGGCACGCCCGTCGTGCTCATCACCAAGTCCGACCTGTTCGAGGACGGCCTCGACGACCTGCTCGCCGACGTGCACGTGACCGCGCCCGGCGTGGCCGTGCACGCCGTCTCCTCCCTCCAGGGCGACGGGGTGGAGCTCGTCGCGAACTACCTCGAAGGCTCCCGCACGGCCGTCATCCTCGGCCCGTCGGGGGCGGGCAAGTCCACCCTCGTCAACGCCCTGGCCGGTGACTCCGTCATGGAGACCCAGCAGGTCCGCGCCGCCGACGGGCGCGGCCGGCACACCACCGTGCACAGGGAGCTGATCCCGCTGCCCGGGGGCGGCCTGGTCATCGACACGCCGGGCATCCGCAGAATCGGCCTGTACGACATGGGCGAGGGCGTGGAGCTGGTCTTCTCCGACATCGAGCGACTGGCCGACCGCTGCCGCTTCGCCGACTGCAGGCACTCCACCGAGCCGGGATGCGCGGTGCTGGCCGCCCTGGAGAGCGGCGAGCTGCCGGAACGACGGCTGCTGAGCTGGCGCAAGCTGCAGCGGGAGGCCGTGTGGATGGCCGCCCGTACGGACGCGCGGCTGCGCAAGGAGCAGCAGAACAAGTGGAAGATCATCCACAAGGAGATGCGCCGCTCCGGCCGCAACCGTCCCTGACCAGTCCCTGTCCGGGCCCGGCTCCCTGCCGGGCCCGGACGAGGAGTCCTCATCCTCGTCCGCGGGACCGCTGGGCGACCGGCGGGGATGGGTGGGCGAGGAGCGGGGCCTGAGCGGGTATGCACAGGTCATGGACCTCTTCGCAGACCGGGCCGAGGCGGGGACGCTGCTGGCCGAGCGGCTGCGGGACGCGCACGACCCCGTGGTCCTGGCGCTGCCCCGCGGTGGAGTGGCGGTGGCCGCGCCCATCGCGCGCCGGCTCGGCGTCTCCATGGACGTGCTCGTGACCAGGAAGATCGGCTATCCGCCCACCCCGGAGCTGGGCGTCGGGGCGATCGCCGAGGGCGGCGAGCCGGTGTTCGACGTGCCGCTGCTGCACCGCCTCGGCCTCACGCCCGAGTCCGTGGCCGGCGTGGTGGAGCAGGAGCGGCACGAGCTGGCCCGCCGGGTGCTGGCCTACCGCGGGGACCGCCCGTTGCCCCCGCTGGAGGGCCGGGAGGTGATCGTGGTGGACGACGGCCTGGCCACCGGCGGCACCGCCAGAGCGGCTCTCAGGGCCGTCCGTGCGCACAAGCCCGCCAAGGTGACGCTGGCCGTACCGGTCGGGGCGCGCGACACGGTGGGCTCCCTGCGGCGGGAGGCGGACGAGGTGGTGGTGCTGCGGACGCCACTGGACTTCCGGGCGGTCGGCCAGTGGTACGAGCGCTTCGACCAGCTCAGCGACGCCGACGTCCTCGAACTCCTCGGCGGTGCCTGATGGACGCGGCGGGCGGGTCAGCCCGTGATGACGGCCCAGACGATCTTGCGGGAGCCGTCCGGCGCGAGCCAGCCCCAGGCCGTGCAGAGGGCGTCCACCAGCCGCAGCCCCCGCCCGAACTCCGAGAACACGTCAGGCGCCGCCGCCACCGGCACCGTCCGGCTGTGGTCGGTCACCGCGCACGCCAGCTCGGCCCCGTGCGCCAGCAACCGGAGCTGCGCGGCGCCGCCCCCGTGCCGCATCGCGTTGGTCACCAGCTCGGAGACCACGAGCTGGGTGTCGAAGGCCAGCTCCAGCACGCCCCAGGAGGTGAGCGTCTGGTCGACGAAGCGCCGGGCCGTGGCCACACAGGCGGGCTCGAGGGCGGAACGTTGATGGAACGGGAACACCGCGTCACACTCACCGGCATGACCTTCCAGCAGAATGGACGAAAGCCATCCTGGTGGCCGGGAACCGATGGCGGCTTGCGGCCGAGCGTCGAAAGTCGTCATTCTGGCCCCCGAAGCGCGGTCTGGTGATCCAATGCCCATCTTTACGGGGAGTGCTTACCGATGCAAGACTTTTCGTAGTTTACGGATGCGAATCGCATCTGCACGTGCAGATGACCTAGGAGCGATGCAGTGAGCGCACAAAGCGCGGAAGGGGAGCTTCTCAGCTATTCGCCGGGAAGCCCGACAGTGCTGCGAATCCTGCTGGGGACACAACTGCGCAGGCTCCGCACGGAGAAGGGTATCTCGCGCGAGGACGCCGGGTACTCGATTCGCGCATCTCACGCCAAGATCAGCCGGTTGGAGCTCGGCCAGGTCAGCTTCAAGCAGCGCGACGTGGCCGACCTGCTCACCCTGTACGGCGTCACCGACCCCGCCGAGCGCGAGCCGCTCCTGGCTCTGGCCAAGCAGGCCAACGCCCCCGGCTGGTGGCACAAGTACGGCGATCTGCTGCCCGCCTGGTTCGAGGTCTACATCGGCCTGGAGGGCGCCGCGTCCAGCATCCGTACCTACGAGAACCAGTTCGTCCCCGGCCTCCTCCAGACCGCCGACTACGCCAGGGCCGTCATCGAGCTGGCCCACGAGAAGGCCCCGAAGGCCGAGCTCGACCGGCGGGTCGCCCTGCGCACCACGCGGCAGAGGCGGCTCGAGAGCGGGCTGACGCTCTGGGCCGTGATCGACGAGGCCGTCGTGCGCCGCACGCTCGGCGGTCCCGGGATCATGCGCGAGCAGATCGCCCATCTGCTGGACATCACGGCCGAACGCAACGTCACGGTGCAGATCATGCCGTTCGACCGCGGCGGCCACGCGGCGGCCGGAGGCCCGTTCAGCATCCTGCGCTTCCCCGAGCGCGAGCTGCCCGACGTCGTCTACATGGAGCAGCTCACCAGCGCCCTCTACCTGGACAAATCCGCCGACTCCGACCACTACATGGAGGTCATGGACCGGCTGAGCATCCAGGCCGAGGAGCCCAAGGCGACCAGGCGCTTCCTGGAACGCCTTATTTCCGGATGAGCTGCTGATATCCGTGTGATCCACTCCATACCGTGATTTTTGGTCGTCCGGTATATGGAGCACTTCCTGTTGCCGTATTGTCACCTCGCAAACGCGGATGCACGTGCATCCGTAAGATCGCGAGGAGCCGCCCCCATGCATGAGTTCCGGAACGGAACGCCCGCCGGCCGCCTTCCCGTCGTCTGGCGCAAGAGCAAGCGGAGCAACCCCAACGGCAACTGTGTGGAGGTCGCGAACCTGCCCACCGGGGACATCGCCATGCGCAACTCACGCTTTCCCGAAGGCCCGGCGCTGGTCTACACCCCGGCGGAGATCACCGCGTTCGTCCTCGGGGCCAAGGACGGAGAGTTCGACGACCTCATCGTCTGAGGTCGTCCCGGATCGGTCGAGACCGATATCCCTTCGCCGGGCGAGCCCATGTTACGGACGGCCCGGCGAAGGGTTTCGGTCACGAGGGGTAGGACGCGGGATCGTTGTACCAGCGCCACTTCGTCAGGCGTGGCCGGCCGGGCAGCTCGGCGCGGCCGGTGGCCCACAGCAGGGCCGTCCAGGGATCCGCGGCGCGCGGGGCGTCGGGGAAGATCCGGTCGAGCACCCGCGCGCACAGGCCGGCGGGCGGCGCCCACGTGAGCCCGAGGCCCTCGGCGATGTCGTGGACGTGCACGAGGGTCTCCACCAGGCCCATCGCGGCCGAGCTTTCGGCGTCGGCCGGCCCGAAGACGTGGTGGGCGCGGGCGTCCGGCGGCGCCGTGCGCACCATGGCGGCCAGCAGCGCGCCGCTCGTCTGCAGTACCTGCATCAGCCCGGCGGGGCCGGCCTCGCGGTCGGCGTGCACGGTGTTCTTCGGGCCGCCCGGCCGGCGGCTCTCCAGGGCGAAGGGGACGTAGTCGTCCAGGGGCGGCGTGGTGAGGCCGAGTTGGACGGCGTAGGCGAACAGGTCGTCCGCCAGGTGCTCGGCGGTCTCCCAGCAGGTCCACTCCAGGGTCCCGGCCTTGCCGTCCCACGCGTCGGCGGGCGCCCGTCCGAGGGTCTCGACGGCCAGCCGTACGGCCTCCTCGAGGTCGTCTGCGGTCACAGGTGATCGTTGCGGTGCTGACATGCGGGCACCTTACCGGCGCGGACCCGCGCTCCTCCGGCGCGCGCCCCTGTCGTGGGCGGGCGGACCCGGCCCGCCCACGAGCCTTGGGGCTACAGGTAGACGCGGGGGTCGGCCTGGAGGCCGCGCGTCAGGCGTACCGTGATGAACTCGTTGTCGTCGGGCCTGCCCGGCGTGCGGCCGTTGGAGAAGGGGAAGTTGTTGTCGTCCAGGACGCCGAGCGTGCGGTCGTCGAGGATCACGACGTCCTCGATCGTCTGGAACGGGAACCTGAACGTGCCCGGCGCGCCGCCCAGCCCGCGCGGGTCGGCGAGGTCGAGCAGGTCGGCCACGAGCGTCTTGTCGAGCGCGCCATCGTGGTCCCGGTCGCGCAGGTCCGCGAGGTAGATCCGCTTGACCTTGGCGGCGTCGCCCTGGAGGTTGTCCCGCTCGATGATCAGGAAGCGGTTCGCGTCGACGGCGATCGCGTCGCCGATGGCGTGGGAGGGGTCGTCCAGCCTGTACGTCCACCGGCGGTCGGTGTAGGCGCGCCGGCGCAGGTCGAACTCGTACATGCGCAGGGTGCCCGCCGGGTCGCCGGTCACCGTGCCCTCGAGCAGCGGGTAGAGGCGGCGGCCGTCCACGGCCCTCGCCATGCCCTCGAAGCCCTTGCTCCCGGCGAGGTTGGGCTGTGCGCCGTTCAGGTCCGGGTTCTCGGGGGCCTGGACGCCCGGCAACTGGATCGGGGCCTGCATCAGGCGGCCCTTGCGGTCGAAGTGGAGCAGGAACGGGCCGAACTCGTCGCCGATCCAGTACGTGCCGTCCACCGTGCGCACGATCGACTCGACGTCGAAGTCGGAGCCGGTCAGCGTACGGTCCTGCCGGGTGAGCGGGAACGGCACCAGGCCGCGCGGGTCGGTCAGGTCGAACCCGCCGAGCACCTGGACCGACTTGGCCCTGAAGTCCGGCTTGACGCGGTGCACGCGCAGCAGGAAGTCCGAGCTGTTGGCCTTGTTGCCGTAGCCGTTGTCGGACAGGACGTCGAAGGTGCCGTCGTGGCGGCGGACGATGCCGCTGAAGCCCTGCACGGGCTGGCCGGTGAAGGGCGGGGTGACGCCGTTCACCGGGGCCGTGCCCAGCAGCGACCCCGACGGCTCGCTGCCGGGCAGGAAGGTCAGGGCGGGCAGCGAGGCGAACCCGGTCAGCGTGGCCCGGCCGAAACCGGCCCGGCCGGGGTCCGCGGCGGCGGGGACGGCGGCCAGGCCCAGGGCCATCGCGCCCGCCGACATCAGGATGGCGATACGTCTCATGGCGGGCACCCTAGGGCGGTCACATGACGGCATTCCGAACGGACGGCAACGGGCGATGACGGCCGGATGTCGGACCGGTCGCACACGCCCAGGCCCTCCGGGGCGGAGGCGCGGCCCGCCGATGGCATGCTGAGCGGCATGGACGTGATGCGTGTGGTGGCCGCGGCGGTCGTGGATCGGGGGCGGCTGCTCGTCGTGAGCAAGACGGCGGCCCCCGAGGTGTTCTACCTGCCGGGAGGCAAGCCGGAGGCGGGTGAGAGCGCCGAGGAGACGCTGGCCCGCGAGCTGGAGGAGGAGCTGGGGGTGCGCCCGCTCGGCCCGGTCCTGCTCGGCCACGTGGAGGAGGTGGCCGCGCTGGAGGGGGTGCCCATGCGCATGACGGTGTTCACGGCGGGGCTGGACGGACTCCCGCGGCCTGCGGCCGAGCTGGCGGCTTTGGGATGGACGAACGGGCGTGACGAGTTCGGGCCACGGCTGGCGCCCGCGGTGCGCGACCACGTGGTGCCGATGCTCGTGCGCTCCGGAGCCCTCGAAGGATGAACCCGAGGACGAAACGTAGGGGCTGACCCTTCATGACGACATCGACCATCCCGGGATGGGATGGCCGATGTCGGTGTGAAGTGTGTGGGCCTGATCAGGCAGTTGCCCCGACCGGGTTCGCCGGAGCCTGGACATGGAGGGCCAGGCTCCGGTTCATCGGGACAACTGCTCGATCACGCGATGCTGGTGACGCTGCCGGGTGTGGTTCAGGCGGCGGTGATGCCGGCGCTGGCCGCGCGGCGCATACGACGGCGACGCTCGCTGGCGCGCTCGTCTTCGTTGAGACCGCCCCACGTGCCGTACTTCTCGGGCCGGGACAGCGCGTAGTCTAGGCACTCGTTGCGGACAGGGCATCCGGCGCAGATCGCCTTGGCCTTCCGCTCTCGTACGTCACGCTCGGGCTGCCGCTCCCCATCGGGGCCGAAGAAGAGCACGAGGTCCTCACCCCGGCACGCGGCATCATCCTGCCAACCCCAGCTGGGGCGCGGGCGGGCGAGCTGCCGACGTACCTGAGACATGAGAAAACCACCTTCGTGAGAGGTATTTCGGTAATTGAGCCGCATTGGACGCTTTTGGCGTCACTGTTCCAACGCAAGGCGAGGCCGTGGTTGTTCCCAGCTCAGGCGAGAGCAGGCGTGGCGTACCGCACAGGCGTGAGCCTGTCCAGCGAAACCAGCCGGTAGGTGGTGATCGTCTCGGCGCAAGCCGTACCACACGGCGCTGTGAACGCCGATGGCTCAACCACAACCTGGAACCGGACGTCGCCGCAGCGTACTACTGCTTCAGTGACGTCGCCGTCCGACCTGGAGGATTCCACGGCCACCGCGCCGACAGAACACTCTCCCGTATGGGCTCGGGCAAAATGCTCCGCGGCTTGCAATGGCTCAGGGATGCCTGCGCGTCCCCGGTAGCGGTCGAGAATGATCTCGCCCGACCGGTACGCGTTAGCCGCTGCCAGTGCAGCAGCCTGAGACATGCTGCCGTAGAAAATTCCGTGTGGCAAGCACACGAGGTTGGCGGCGTAACGATCGCCGCCAACGTGTGACGTTTCCCACACTCTGTCCGGCAACGATTCGGCCAGAGACCGAGCGAGGGGTAGTCCAATGCGGGCGCAGCACACATTGCGCTTGGCGTGCGTGCAGACCAGAAATACCGGCTCGTCCTCAAGTATGCAGGACTCCGGGACCACTCCGGCCACGAGCGCGTCCAGGTCAAGATCTTCGGGACCTGCGACGACACCCCCCGCCAGCCAGGGGCGATCGCCCGCCGCGTAGGCCATTAGCACACGGATCCCCTGCTCCTGCGGGCGGGTTCGCCTGCCGGGGCGGCGGATCAACTGGGGCCTGATACCGCGTTCGAGCGCTCTGCGGACCAGTTCCGAGATTTTTGCAGGAAGTTCGAGGTTTTCCAGGCGGGAAGGCCAGGCGCCGGTGTATTCGATGAGCAGCCACAGTCTGGCGCCCACGGTGGCGCTGGCCAGAGTGGGCACCTCCCCGGTGTGGCAGCCGATCGGATGCTCGCAGCCCCTCGCCAACGCACTGGTCCTTCCCCCGGATCGAATTAGGTAAGACTAACCTAACTGATGGGTTCGGTCAGGCGCCGGAAATTCGATCAAGTACGTCCCGTGTCGCGGCCGAAGCGCGCTCTCTGTCCCGCTTGACCAGGCCGATCCTGGTCCGCCGGTCCAGCAGGTCGCTCTCGTCGAGCGCCCCCTCGTGCAGGACCGACCAGAGCAGCTCGCCCTTGGTGATGCCGAGCGCGACCTCCTCCGGGTGCGCCTTGGCGAGCTCGTGCACGGCCTCGGCCTCGGAGCCGTGGCGCTCGGCCAGGCGCGGCGGCACCCCGGACGGCCGCGGGCCCGCGCCCACGAGCGGGAGCTTGCGCGTACGGCATCGCCCGGCCGGGAGGTTCGCGTACGAGACCGCTCGATCCACAGCGTCCTCGGCCATGCGGCGATATGTCGTGAGCTTTCCCCCGACAACGGTCACGACGCCGCCGTCCGTGAACACCGCGTGCCTCCTCGACAGGTCGGCCGTCCTGCCGTCGGCCGCCAGAAGGGGCCTGAGGCCCGCGTAGGCGCCCGCAACCGCCCCTCTGGTCACCGGAACCTCAAGAACCCCGTTGAGCACCTCCAGAAGCGTTCTGACGTCCTCCTCGGGAGCCTCGGGCACGTCGGGGACCGGCCCGTCCACCGGTTCGTCCGTGAGGCCGACGTACACGCGGCCGTCGGGCTGGGGGAGCACGAGCGCGAACCGGTCGCTCTCCCCGGGGATCGGCAGGTGCATGCCGGCGATCACGCCGGGCAGCGTCCCGGGCTCCAGGACGAGGTGGGTGCCACGGGACGGGCGCAGCCTCACCTGCGGATCCAGCGTGCCCGCCCACACCCCGGCGGCGTTGATCACCACCCGGGCGCGGATCGTGAACTCCTCGCCCGTCAGCTCGTCGCGCACCTCGGCGCCCTCGTCCGACAGCCGCAGCGCGCGGCAGCGGGTCAGCACCCGGGCCCCGTGCGCGGCGGCCGTCCTGGCCAGCGCCACCACCAGGCGGGCGTCGTCGAGCAGCCGGCCGTCCCACGACAGCAGCGCGCCCCGCAGGCCGTCGCGCGCCAGCACGGGGGCCAGCGTGTGCGCGCGGGCGGCGCTCAGTCGCGCCGGCCCCGGCAGCAGGCGCCGTGGCGTGCGGGCGGC